>DHRN01000073.1:66383-66536 GCA_002411175.1 Anaerolineaceae bacterium UBA5311
GCTAAAGCAAAGCGATTAGCCCTTATCGTGCCTGCTTTTCCAAAGACTTCAGAAACCTTTATTGTCTCAAAGTTTCTGGGCTTGCTTGAACGAGGATGGGATGTGCACATGGTATGCCATAAGAGCGATCCCGAAGGTTGGGCGAAATTCCCC
>DHRN01000083.1:0-584 GCA_002411175.1 Anaerolineaceae bacterium UBA5311
TTTATTATGAGGCAATACGCAAGATATTCTGTTCATGCAAGTGAAGCGTATTTGTTTGTTATTATCCTTTCACTGCGAGGAAGCTCAGCCAGACTATGTCTTTTCATCCTGTTATCCTGAACAATTTTTCCGAAAACCTCTTTACCATCAATTTTCAATATGACGGCGTGGCAACCGCGAACAGGAAATAAGAAACAGGGAACTGGGTTTTGTCATTCTGAACGAAGTGATGCAAAGTATACATAGTAAGAATCTGAACCTTTACCAACAAGAAGCTTACAGACTTCGCAGGAACAGACATGACGTATTACAGCTACTTGCGGGACGGCGTGGCAACCCGCCCATGCGCTACGCTTTCATTCACACAACCAAACATATTTTTCCATCTTCAGAATTGCTGACCCGCTTACCAGCAATTCTCAATATGAAATTGTTTAGATCTAAAGGGGGAACAGGGAGCAGGATCTGGGTTTTGTCATTCTGAACGAAGTGACACACAGTGTACTTCGTAAGAATCTGAACCTTTGCCCGAAAAGACCTTATCGGCGAAGCCATCATTCCTAGGGAACGCGGCTTGTCCCGTT
>DHRN01000083.1:778-22391 GCA_002411175.1 Anaerolineaceae bacterium UBA5311
AACCCCCTCAATCTCGCCCTACAGCTACTCGCGGGACGGCATATCAGCCGTCCCCAAATTGAGAATTCCTGCCCGCTTACACACAGCCCACCTCAACAACAACTACGTGATAGAATCTCTCAAACTACAACAAAGGTAAAAAACTATGGAAAGAACAGTCCCAATCCGCTCCTCTGAAGAAATCGACCTCTACCTGCGCACAATCTACTCACTGCTGCGCTCGACCAACGAAGTCAACATCCGCACGCTCGAAGGAGTCCACGCGAGTACAGATTCTTCCCTGCATATGAACGCGCATGGCGATCAGCCCGATACCTCAGCACTGATCTACACGCTTTTACGTCTTCCATCGGTAATTACCAGGGTCAAAAGGGTCATTTTAGGTCAGTCAGCAAGCAGTTTTACCGAATATGGCTATCCCAATATCGAGACCTGGCAGGAAGTCACTGCCAAAGCCCGGCGCAGAAAATGCTTCTATGATGGGGGGGTTAACTTAACCTGCTATATTGCCTCTCGTTCTGATATCGATGATGTCGTACCCTGTCTAACCGCTTTACAGATCGAATGGAACAAATTGCACTTTCTGCTCAACACGATCGATCCAACGCTTCTTCAGGAAGCCCTGCCGGCAAATAGCGAAGCTTTCAGGCAGCTCGGCGAGCTTTTACGTGTTTCCGAAGACGACCTCGCCCGTCTCTACACAGTTTTGGGCGATCAGTTCACCGAGACCATGGAGATATTCAGATCCCGCCGCGCTGATTTTACTATCCAACTGCTCAGCGGCTCTTTGAACGATTACCGCCGTGCCACGGTCAATTGGTGGAATAACATTGAAGAGAAAGCCCTTCAGCTCAAGGATCGACCGGTCTATTTCGTCTCATCCAACACACACAGCCTGACCAACCTGCTTTCAGGCTATGCTCTGGGGAAGAAAGATGAACTGCTCAACTATATCAACGAGCACGAACCAGTATTGCAGGCTGAATGGGTGGAAATCAACCGAAAGGAGACCCAGTCGAACCCGGAAAACTTTTACTATTACGCCATGAAAAAATACCTCGGAACCGAAACCGGAGAACCGCTTATCGAAGACCAGTTCCAGTTTGAAAGAAACCGCGGTATCAATCGAATTCCCAGCAGGCACAGCTTTGATGTGGAAGCAAACATCGTCGAGATGGACAAACTCGACCCTTGCACGATCGACCCACGCCTTGTCCCTGATGGCTGCGACGATGCGCTTGAATTTCTTTCAAAAAGCAACGCTGTTATCCTAAATATCGACTATCCCCTGGGCTATGCCGCATATAACCTGCTCACCAAAACCGCTGAGAGCGTCTCTGAGATCCTCGGGATTTACATCATGGGAAAGGCTGCCAGTCTCAACGGTGTGCGTGGAGATGTGATCATCCCCGAAGTGGTCTATGACGAACACTCCCAAAACACCTACATTTTCGCCAATAATTTCACCGCCAAAGACGTCGCGCCCCACCTTACCTTCGGAACAGTGTTGGATAATCAAAAAGCAGTCACCGTAATGGGCACCTTTTTGCAGAACAAAAACATCATGGATGTAATCTACCGCGAAGGCTATACCGATATCGAAATGGAAGCCGGTCCGTATCTTTCCGCGGTCTATGAGCTCTCCCGCCCCCAACGCTATCCTACCAATCAGATTGTCAATCTCAACAAACTTTCTTTCGACCTGGGGATTATGCATTACGTATCCGACACCCCCTATACCAAAGGCAAAAACCTGGGCGCCGGCGCGCTCTCCTATTTCGGCATGGATTCAACTTACGCGGTATCAATAACAATTCTTAAACGAATCATAGCCCTTGAAAGGCATAGAATCGTTTCGTAAGCCCGGATTTCGCGAAGAATCAAACCAGGCATTACGCCGGAGGTGCCGCCATCTCAACTTAACCTCATCTTTTCACAGGATGGGGTCGGACGAGTTCATAAGAAAATGGGAATGTCGCGTTACATTCCCATTTTCGAAAAACTATTACTTCAAGCGTTCACGCAGCTTCTCTACACTGCTTTTATACCCAGCCAGTTTCTCTCGTTCTGCTTCGATAACCTTCTCGGGGGCTTTTTGGGCGAAAGGAGAAGAGAGCAATTTTTCCAGCCGTGCGACATGGCTTTCTGCTTCTGCCAATTCTTTTTCCAACCGCTGGCGGTCGTGTTCCCCATCAGTGCTGGCAGATAAATCCAGGAAGATCTCAATATCTTCCACAACCACCACGGTCAATCCTTGTGTTTCGGTCTTCCCTTGTGAAATAAGAAGCGTTTCCTCATTAATCCCTGCCAAATCAACCAACAAATCTTGGTTAAGCTTAAGCATATCAGCTTTGTTTTCGCTCACCAAGATGGCATCGATTTTTTGTCTTGGTTCAACTTTGTATTCAGAACGAATATTTCGAATAGCGCGGACGATTTCCTGTACCAGTTCGAAATCTTTGATCGCGTCCGCTTCCCATTCTTCCTGGGGCATGCGTTCCGGCCACCTGGCAATAATCAGGTGTTCTTCCCAGGTGCGCTGCTCGGTATTGATATATTTACTCAATCCACAGGCTTCCTTAAGGTATCCATAAAGCGCTTCGGTGACATAAGGAGTGAACGGGTGCAACAGACGCAGCATCAAATTAAACACTTCTGCCAGGATCAAGGCAGTATTGGCAGACCGCTCTCCTCCAGCAGCAAGCTGACGCTTTGAAGCTTCAAGGTACCAATCAGCAAAATCGTTCCAAAGAAATTCGTAAACCTGCTTGCCAGCTTCACCAAACTGGTAATTTTCGAAGAGATTGTTGACACTATTCACCGTCTGTTTGGTGCGCGCCCAGATCCACGCATCAGCCAGGGTCCATTCAGGTTTATCGCCGCTTGGTTCTTTCATATTGTTAATCGCGTTAATCACGAAACGACCAATATTCCAGGCTTTGTTGGCAAAGTTTCGATTTGCCTCAACTTTCTTCTCTCCCACATTCTGGTCATTACCAGGGCTCGAGCCTACCACCAGCGTAAAACGCAAAGCATCCGTGCCATATTTGTTCATCAACACCAATGGATCAATGACATTGTTCTTGGTCTTGCTCATCTTCTGACCTTTATCGTCACGGACCATACCATGCAAATAGACCGTATGAAAAGGCGCCTTGCCGGTAAAGAACAATCCGTCCATTACCATCCGGGCTACCCAGAAAAAGATGATGTCATAACCGGTTTCCATCATACTGGTTGGATAAAAATATTGATAATCGGGCGTTTCTTCAGGCCAACCAAACACCGAGAAAGGCCACAAACCTGATGAAAACCACGTATCCAGCACATCCGGGTCTTGTTTCAGAGCTGCAGATCCACATTTTGTGCAGGTCGTCGGGTCATCCCGTGCCACGATCACCTCGTGGCAATCCTGGCAGTACCAAACCGGGATGCGGTGACCCCACCACAACTGCCGGCTGATACACCAGTCCTCGATGTTATCCATCCAGTTTAGAAAAACTTTAGTAAACCGCTCCGGCACAAAGGTTATTTCACCCTCACGCACCGATTCAGCCGCCATTGCTGCCAGGCTGTCCATTTTCACGAACCACTGAGTCGAAACCAACGGCTCAACGATCTCGCCTCCGCGCTGTGTTCGCGGCACGTTCATCATGTACGGTTCTTCTTTGATCACCAATCCCGCAGCTTTCATGTCTGTCCAGATTGCTTTTCTGGCTTCGAAACGGTCCATCCCGGCATAAGGTCCGGCATTTTCGTTGAGTGTGGCATCGTTATTCATAATATTGATTAATTCCAGGTGATGGCGTTGACCGATTTCATTATCGTGAGGGTCATGCCCCGGGGTGATCTTCAACGCGCCGGTGCCGAACTCCTTGGTCACATAATCGTCAGCGATCACCGGGATATTCCTACCCAAAATCGGCACAATTACTTCCTTCCCGATAAAGTTACGGTAGCGTTCATCTTCAGGGTGTACTGCCACGCCACTATCACCAGGAATCGTTTCCGGGCGGGTTGTCGCCACAGGCAAAAAGTCTCCCGAGCCATCCGCGAGCATATATTTGAAATAATATAGCGTCCCTTGTTCTTCTGAATATTCGACTTCAAGGTCCGAGACAGCCGTCTGCAGCCCGGGTGACCAATTAATCATCCTGGGACCCTGGTAGACCAGCCCTTTCTCATAAAGCTGTACAAAAGCTTCTCTGACCGCGCGCGACAAGCCTTCATCCAGCGTGAAACGCTCGCGCTCCCAGTCACAGGAAGCACCCATCCGTCTCAACTGGTGGGTGATCTCGCCTCCGTATTTTTCTTTCCACTCCCAGACGCGCTCAACAAACGCCTCGCGCCCGAGCTCTTCACGGCTTGTACCTTCTTTGCGCAGCTGGGTTTCAACCTGCAATTGCGTGGCAATCCCGGCATGGTCTGTACCCGGAACCCACAAAGTCGGTTCGCCTTTCATGCGATGGTAGCGAATCATGATATCTTCCGTGGTCACAAACATCGGATGCCCCAGGTGCAGCGCGCCAGTCACATTGGGAGGGGGAATCACGATGACGAATGGCTCGACAGTAGGATCATGCCCGGGTTGGTTGGGGTCATTTGTTGGTTTAAAATAGCCTTTATCTTCCCAAACCTGGTAGATTTTTTCTTCATACTCTTTGAAATCATAAGCTTTTGGCAGTTCAATCATTCTTACCTCTCAATTTGTTCCTTATTAAAAAAACTTTCGCCTGTAAGAGGGCGAAAGTTAACTTCCGTGGTACCACCTCAATTCGCTCCGACTGGAGCGCGCTTTGGCTGAGCGCTAACGGGCTCTCCCGGGGAGGTCTAATTTCTTTCGATTTCTTCTCCCTGAGTGTTCGGCGACTTCGGTTTGGGGTTACTGTGGGCTTCTCAGCACCTGCCCTTCTCTGACAGCACCTGCAATCTTACTACTCCGTGAATTTATTTTACACTATATCTCGGGAAAAAAAGAAAGTTATACAAAGAAATGTAAGACCTGCATTCAGGTTATACGAAGACTGCAGGGGATTCTACCAATTTCGGGAACGTGCACCGCGCGTTCCGGCGAAGCGATATTGTTGTAGGGAACGTGCACCGCACATTCCGGCGAAGCCATCTTGTTGTAGGGAACGTGCACCGCACATTCCGGCGAAGCCATCTTGTTGTAGGGAACGTGGCTCGTCCCGTTCCGGCGAAGCCATCTTTTCGTAGGGCGAGACGTTTGTATCGTTTTCTGTTGCGTTGATTACGAATTTTCCGGAAGGAGTTGTGTGCTATCCTCTTTTTTGAGTCCTGACCTGCATACGCCAACTTTAAGGTTTTAAAAAACAGAATTCACTCCCCCAAATTCAGATTCACAAATCTCTGCCCTTCAAAAAAACCCCTCTTTCGAGGGGTTTGAAATTTTTAACCAGCTTACTTATCCATCGTGATGACCTGGTCATCCCAACGGTGCCAACCATCAAACTTCTCATTACAAATCCTGCGTCCTTCACCAGGGCAGTGTTCTCCAATTAATTCCAGGTCCGCGTCTACCATGATCCTGACCAGCTCATGAAATTTCACCTTCGGCTTCCAGCCCAGGTTCTGATTCGCTTTGGTCGGGTCTGCCAGCAGATAATCCACCTCCGTCGGTCGGAAGTAGCGCGGGTCGATTTCGACATACTTATTCCAGTCCAAATCAACATATCCAAAAGCCTCGTCCAAAAAGTCACGCACAGAGTGCGATTCACCTGTACCAAAAACATAATTGGTCGGGGTTTCCTGCTGCAATAGTTTGTGCATCGCCTCCACGTACTCTGGCGCATAACCCCAGTCTCGTTTTGAATCCAGATTGCCCAAAAAGAGCTTATCTTGTTTCTTTGCCAAAATCGCGGCGACTGCGCGTGTAATTTTCCGGGTCACAAAGGTCTCACCGCGCCTTGGGCTCTCATGGTTGAACAAAATCCCATTGACGGTATACATTCCATAACCATCACGGTAGTTCTCCACCATCCAATAGGCATACAATTTCGCCACGGCATATGGGCTTTGTGGGTGGAATGGTGTATTTTCATTCTGGGGAGGCTTCGCAGAGCCAAACAGCTCACTGGTAGATGCCTGGTAGAAGCGTGTACCCTTCCCCAGTCGGCGCACTGCCTCAAGCATTCGCGTGGTGCCCAGTCCGGTCACATCACCGGTATATTCCGGCATATCAAACGAAACTCTTACGTGGCTTTGCGCGGCAAGATGATAGATTTCATCCGGTTTAACATCATAGATCACATCGGTCAGGACGCCAGTCGCGCCCATATCACCATAATGTAAAAAAAGCCTCGCGCTGCCATTAACTACATGCGGATCACGATAAAGATGGTCGATCCTTTTTGTATTAAACGTGCTCGCGCGGCGGATAATCCCATGCACTTCGTAGCCCATGCTTAGTAGATATTCTGCCAGGTAAGAGCCATCCTGACCGGTAATTCCTGTGATAATCGCTTTTTTCATCACGCACCTCAAATTATTGATATACGAATTGAAAGTATACCCTAATCACTGAGTTATAATTTTATATCAATTTACTTTGCTTTCTAAACCACCAAAGGAGAATACATGAAACGCATCCGTAATTTCTTCCTAATTACAACAATTTTTTTGCTCACCTTGACTTCCTGCATCCCGGATACCCCTACAGAAGTTTCCCAGGAACCTGTTGGAGAAGTGCCTGCGGAACCGGCGGAAGACCTGACCCTGTTAGTCTGGGACCAGTTCTACCGCCCTGAGGAAAGTGCCGTTATCGATCAACTCAACCGGGAGTTCGAAAATGATCACCCTGGAGTAACAATCGAACGTGAAACCAAGATTCTCGAGGACCTGAAGCTCACCGTAAAATTGGCTCTCGCCGAAGCCGACGGTCCCGATGTCGCCCAGGTCAACCAGGGGCGCAGCGACATGGGTGCAATGGTCGAAGCCGACCTGCTGCTGCCGCTCAATGAATATCAAACTCAGTATAACTGGGCAAATGTATTTGGCACGAGCGTTGCCAGCCGCAACAGCTTCACCCCCGATGGAAAAACCTTCGGTCAGGGCAATCTCTATGGTGTCAGCCCGACTGCTGAAGTTGTCGGTGTTTTCTACAATAAGGGTATTTTCGCCGAAAACGGTTGGTCGGTTCCGACAACTTTTGAAGATTTTGAACAGCTTCTCGCAGATATCAAAGCCGCTGGTATCACTCCAATCGCGTTTGGCTCACTGGACGGTTGGAATGCCATTCACGAATTTAGCGCCATTCAACACTTGCTCGTTAGCCTTGATTACATCAATAATCTCACCTATGGTGTCAATAACGTCTCCTTCGACACTCCGGAAAACATTGAAGCTGCCCGGATTTTTTATGATTGGGCTCAAGCCGGCTATTTCACAGACGGTTATTCTGGCATCGGCTACGACGATAGCAACAACCAGTTCAAAGCTGGTGAAGGCGCCATGACCATAACCGGCTCATGGTTTGCCCCTGAATTGCTGACCGGCACAGACCAGGATTTTGGTTTTTTCCTTTTACCCGGTTTTAGCGGTCAGGCAACCGTGGCGATCGGTGGTGTTGGAATTCCCTATTCCATACGCAAAACCACTGAGCACCCCGACATTGCCGCAGAGTATCTTAACTGGATGATCAGCCCCCGCGCGGCAGAGCTTTGGGCAGGAATTGGCATGCTGCCGGCTATGTCTTTGCCCGAAGGCAGCGATGTTGATACCGATAACCTGTTTGGCGAAACGCTCTTCGCCTGGGATACGATCAACACAAATAATGCTGTTGGTCATTATATCGACTGGGCAACACCGACCTTTTACGACACGCTTGTTGCAGAGCTGCAGAAACTACTCGGTTCTGTCTCGACACCAGCCGAGTTTACTGTGGCTGTCGAAGCCGATTACGCCCAGTTCCTCCAGGGACAATAACAAAAATTCAGACAGACCGGTCACCAATTTGTGATCGGTCTGTTTTTTCAGAATGAAACCTCAAGCCCACCACCGCCCGGGAGAGAGCCGCTGGAAAGGTTATCTTTACCTGCTTCCAGGTTTTCTTATATACCTGCTTTTTACTCTGATCCCGATCATTGAGACAGTTCGCACCAGCTTCTTTGACTGGGGTGCCCTGGGAAAATCGAACATCTGGGTCGGTCTGGGCAATTACATCGACCTGCTAAACGATTCAACTTTTCTAAAAGCCTTTTCGAACAACCTGGTTTTTATCATTTTTTACAGCATCATTCCTATTATGTTGGGGCTCTTCCTGGCATCCCTGTTAGGGCGCTATCCCATACCAGGGTTCACCTTTTTCCGAACGGTGCTCTTCCTGCCCCAGGTGATTAGCATGGTTGTGGTTGGTGTGATCTGGCGCTGGATGTTCCACCCCACGACTGGTCCGGTGAACTTGCTTCTCGGGGCAATTGGTTTGGAGGAATTCCAGCAAGCCTGGTTGGGCAGTTTTGCCTGGGCGCTGCTCTCGGTCGGGTCGGTTGGCTCCTGGGTGCAATACGGCTTCTGCATGGTGCTCTTCCTGGCAGGTATGCAGCGCATTTCGGAAGAGTATTACGAAGCCTCCAGCCTTGACGGCGCCAATGAGCTGCAGCAATTCATCCACATCACCGTTCCCGGGTTAAAATCTGAAATTGGCGTCGCTTTGATCACCACCATGATCGCCGCTTTGAGGGTGTTTGACCTTGTTTACGCCACAACGCGGGGAGGTCCGGGTGAAAGCACACTTGTGACTGGTTTCCTGATCTACCGAACGGCTATATTGAACAACGATATTGGCTATGGTGCAGCCATGGCAACAGTTTTGACAATCGTGATACTCAGTCTTTCGCTCCTGATCAGAAAGCTGATGACCGAACGCTCCGATGAGGCGGCATGACTCTTCACTGGCGTAAAATCATCCCTCGCTACCTGGTTTTAACCGTTTTTATGCTGGTTGTCTTGCTCCCCATTTGGGGTGCTCTTATGAGTGCCTTCAAGTCGAATGCCGAAATAGCCACTTCTCCGTTCAGTCTGCCCCAAATCTGGACGCTCGAAAACTTTCGTCAGGCGTGGACCGTCGGAAAATTCAGCGTTTTTTTCAAAAACAGTGTCATCGTTACCACCATTGTCGTGGTTGCCAGTGTCTTTCTCTCAACACTTAGTGGGTACGCGTTCGGGCAGTTGCCCTTACCGGGACGGGCAATTCTTTTTCCGCTGATGCTGGTCGGCTACATGGTGCCTTTTGAAGCGGTGGTTATCCCCCTCTACAACTGGATGGGGCTGCTCGGTCTGCGTAACACCTACTGGGCGCTCATCCTCCCTCAGATTGGATTGAGCGTTTCGTTTGGCACGCTTTGGATGTCCTCGTTCTTCGAAAACGCTCCCCGCGAACTGGTCGACGCCGCCACGATTGATGGCTGCAACCGTTGGCAAACTCTCTGGCAGATTCTTTGGCCGCTCGCGAAGCCGGCTACAACAACATTAATCGTCCTGATTTTCATGTGGACCTGGAATGAATTCCTGCTCGCGCTCGTGATGGTCCAGTCCGAAGCGATGCGCACCTTGTCTGTCGGTCTGGCTTTTTTTCAGGGTCGCTATACCTCGAACCTTTCATTGATGGCTGCGGGCGCGATAATCGTCGCACTCCCTACCGTTTTGATTTACATCATCTTCCAACGCTTCTTCATCCGCGGCATGCTCGGCGGCGCGATCAAGGGATAGCCCCTTTCCCTTCTTTTCTATTTACACCCCCACTTTAGAGTGGGCAGTGGGGGTGAGGGAATGTGACAAAAACGTGCCAGTATTGCTGCCCCCTCAATCAACCTCGTCATTGCGAGCGAAGCGAAGCAATTCGCCTTTAATCTGTCATCCTGAGCTTCTTTTGCGAAGGATCTTGACATTTTAACCACAACGACTATTCATTCCAGAGTTAAGATTCTTCGTAGAAGAGGCTCAGAAAAATAATCAAAAACGAGATTAAATACAGACTGCCGCACCCCCTTATTGTGATTCAATAATTCCCGTCTTTCATCTAACGGGGGCTCGCAGTGACAGGTCTGAATCTGTCATTGCGAGCGAAGCGAAGCAATTCGCCTTTAATCTGTCATCCTGAGCTTCTTTTGCGAAGGATCCTGACGTTTCGACCCTAACGACTGTTCTCTTGGTAGATTGACCCTCCGCTTGTCAGAGGATAATCCCAAGAGTGAGACCGCAAGTCGATCGAATACTTCCAAAAGCTCCCCGCTCCCAGCATTAACAATCCATTAAACCCCAGCCCACCTCTATACACTCCGTTGAATTCCCCTCGTTGGCAATCTATAATCCGAATACAACAATAAAAGAAGAAGAGTGGAGACCTATGTCAGAAAACATTCCTGAAATACCCTTAACCAATGAACAATTGATTAACGATTATCGTCTCGGCTATCGCTCACGACAGGCATCCATCATCGGACGCCGTGAAGTCCTTACCGGGAAAGCCAAGTTCGGCATTTTTGGCGACGGCAAGGAGCTGATACAGCTCACAATCGCTCACCATTTCCGTAAAGGCGACTGGCGATCCGGTTACTATCGAGACCAAACCTGGATGATGGCACTCGATTTGCTCAGCCTTGAGCAATTTTTCGCCCAACTCTATGCGCATGCAGACCCTGATTTCGACCCTCACTCCGGGGGTCGCAATATGAATGGTCATTTTGCCTCGCAGCTGATTAACGAGAAAGGTGAATGGCTCAGCCAGACCGATCGCTATAATTCTTCTGCTGATGCCGCCCCCACTGCCAGCCAGATGCCCCGCTCAGTCGGGCTCGCTTATGCCTCTGTGCTCTATCGACAGATCGAAGAGTTGAAACAATTTGACTCCTTCAGCAATAACGGAAACGAAGTAGCCTGGGTTTCGATTGGCAACGCCTCCACTGCCGAGGGTCCCTTTTGGGAAGCGGTCAACGCAATCGGCGTACTCAAAGCCCCGGCAATTATCAGCATTTACGACGACGGTTACGGCATTTCCGTACCCAACGAATTCCAAATGGTCAAGGAGAACATTTCCGCCATCCTCGAAGGCTTCCGTCGCATCGAATGCCCGGCAGACAAGTGTGATCGCGGTTACGATCTATATACAGTCGAAGCGTGGGATTTCCCAGCCATGTGGGAAGCTTATTCACAGGCAGAGAAGACCGCGCGCGAACATCACATTCCGTCGCTCATTCATATTTGTGATGTTACCCAACCCCTTGGTCACTCCACCTCAGGCTCTCATGAGCGATATAAATCCAGGGAACGCCTGGAATGGGAAGTTGAATACGACAGTCTGAAGAAATTTAAAGAATACCTCGTCGAGCACGGTGTCGCCACCATCGAGCAATTTGATCAATGGGAAACAGAAGATAAACAAATCGTTGAGCAAGCGCGCAAAACTGCCTGGGAAGCTTTCCAAAACCCGATCAAAGAAACCCGCAAACAAGCCAGCGAATTGATTAAACAATTGGTTCAGTCAAAAGGTAGTCACGCAGACGAGTTGACCGAAATTGAACAAAAGCTCATGAGCATCCCCGATCCCCTCAACCGCGATATCGCTGAGGCAGTCCATAAAGCGCTTATCTCCACCGCTGATATCGGGAACGAAGAATACATCAAATTGTTCCAATGGAATAAAGAACTTGAAGCCAAAAAGCAGGAATATTACAATAAATTCCTATTTTCCGATTCAGAGCATTCTCCTTTGTTGGAAGAAGGCGTCCCCGCTCAGTACAGTGAAAATTCACCCATGGTCATGGGTTTTGAAGTTGTGAATAAAGCCTTCGATGAAATGCTCGCACGCGAACCGCGCATGATCGCCTTTGGTGAAGATGTCGGCAACCTCGGTGATGTCAACCAGGGCTTTCGCGGGCTTCAGGAGAAGTATGGCACCCTGCGTGTGACCGATACCGGCATTCGCGAAGCCACTATTCTTGGTCAGGGCATCGGGCTCGCGCTGCGCGGTCTGCGTCCAATTGCTGAAATTCAATATCTCGATTACCTGCTCTATGCCCTCCAAATCATGGCAGACGACCTCTCCAATTTGCGCTGGCGAACAGCCGGCAGGCAGCAGGCGCCTCTAATCGTCCGAACCCGCGGTCACCGGCTGGAAGGTATTTTCCATTCCGGCTCCCCGATGGCTGGTGTCATCAACCTGGTACGCGGCATGCATGTTTTGGTTCCTCGAAATCTGACCCAGGCAGCAGGTTTTTACAACACCCTGATCGAAGGTGACGACCCTGCCCTGGTGGTCGAAGTCCTCAATGGCTACCGTTTCAAAGAACGCATGCCTAATAATATCGGTGAGTTCAAACTCCCATTGGGTGTCCCGGAGATCATGGTGGAAGGCAGCGACCTTACCCTGGTCACCTACGGTTCAACCGTACGCATCGCTGAAAACGCGGTTGAGATGCTCGCCAGGGTTGGTATCAGCGTGGAGCTGATTGATGTTCAGTCGCTCTTACCCTTTGATCGTCACGGGATGATCAGGGAATCCATCAAAAAGACATCGCGTGTGCTCTTCGTGGACGAAGACGTCCCGGGTGGAGCCAGCGCCTACATGATGGAACAAGTCCTCAGTGAACCTGAAACCTGGCAGTGGCTCGATTCAGCCCCACAGACCCTTTCGGCAGCCGCGCACCGCCCTGCTTATGGCACCGATGGCGATTACTACAGCAAACCCAACGCGGAATCAATTTTCGACAAAGTATATGAGATCATGCATGAGAGCAGCCCCAAACGCTTTCCGATGGTCAGTTTAGGAGAATAATATGGCAACAAAACTAATCGCGCCCAGAACAGGTGAAGGTGTTGAAGAACTGACCGTGACACACTGGCTCAAAGAAGTTGGTGATACCGTCGAAGAAATGGAATCGATCCTCGAGATAGAAACAGATAAGGTGATTACCGAATTCCCCAGCCCTGTGGCTGGCACGCTGCTGCGTATCGATGTTCCGGCAGGCGAAGTGGTTATCGTCGGTGAAAGTATGGGTTTGGTCGGAGAGCCTGGCGAGTCTCTCGAGGAAGACACGCCATCCGAACCGGTTGAAGTGAAACAATCTGAACCGGCGCAAGAACAATCCACAGAAGGCTTCCCTGCCGCGTCCATGGAAGCGGTCGCCGTCGAGTCCGAAAAACCATCAAAGACAGGCGAAAAGGCTGCCTTCCTCTCGCCTCTTGTTCGGAAAATGCTCGATGAACACAACCTCAGCCCTGACCTGATTACCGGAACCGGGCAAGGTGGTCGCATCACCAAACAGGATGTCGAAGCTTACCTCGCCAGCCCTCCAAAAGAAGCCCAAAAGGCACCCGAACCCATGGCTGAAGAGAAAGCCAAAGCGACTCCAGCTGTGAAGGCTGCGCCAGTACCAACCGATCTACCTGGTCAATTGATTCCCCACACCTCCACAACCCGTCAAATTGCTGCTCACATGGTCGATTCTGTTCTGACTTCACCGCGGGTTCTGACCGTTATGGAAGTGGACATGACCCGTGTGTTAACACATCGCAAAACTAACAAGCCAAAATACGCCGAAGATGGCGTCAATCTGACCATCACAGCCTACTTTGTTGCTGCTCTGGCAAAGGCGCTTGGTGATCACAAAATAGTCAATGCCACCTGGACCGATGAGGGAGTTTTCACGTATACCGATGTCAATATTGGCATGGCAGTCGCCCGCGGAAAAGACGGGCTGATCGTCCCGGTACTTAAACAAGCGCAAAATTTGTCCCTCAAGGGCATCGCCTCACAGGTCAACGACCTTGCCAACCGCGCTCGCAATAAGCGGCTCAGACCAGACGAGGTTCGCGGCGGGACCTTTACACTCACCAACCACGGCACCGCTGGATCGCTCTTCGCCATGCCGATCATCAACCAGCCCCAACTCGGTATTTTGGGCACCGGAGCAATGCAAAAACGTGCTGTTGTGATCACCGACGAAAAAGGAAATGACTCCATCGCCATCCGACCCATGGTTTATCTTTCTTATGTCTTCGACCACCGCGCTGTCGATGGCGAAGCCGGCGATAATTTCTTGATGGAAGTGAAGAAAATCCTGGAAAACTGGTCTGAATAGACCAAACTCAGAAAATTTCGTACAACAGGCTCTTGCTCGAGAGCCTGTTTTTTTGGATGGTAGTTCGTTATTGTAAGCCGTTTTGCCGGTAAGCCTTTATGGTGTTTTCCTGATACGACTTGCTCTCACCCCCTTTGATTCCTCGTCTAAAGAGGGGGTCGTTCTTGCACCCCCTTTCCCCCCGCTCCCTGTTCCCCGAATAAAATTCCACTATCGGAAATCGACTTGCCAAAACGCCAGGAAACCTAATACAATCATTACTATCATCGAAAAGCTCAAAATCCAGGTCCCGGTCAGATTCCCAATTGTCATAAGCAGCAACACCACCACTATGTAAACCAGGCTGCTCCTTGACCGACCAGTTCTGATCGCAAGCGGGTCGTGCTTTCGATACAATATTGCCAGCAAGATTGTTGCTGAGGTAAGCAGGACATAAATTCCATATCCAACCAAGTTGCTGTTTATATTTCGAAAAGGAATCACAACACTCTGACAGGCGATTGATCGGCTTGAAACATATACTGGCTGCCAGCTCATAAATGACCTGAGCAATATATATTTGTTATCTACAATATTCGAAGAGTTAATCTCAACAGTTTCAATGCGTGTTTCGCCCCTCTGCAGCGGCACTTCACGGATGATATGTACTGCTCCATACTCTGAATCCGGACTGCTGACTACAGCTTGAAAAAACGCGTTCACATTTCTATTGGCAGTATTAGTCAACGAAACTGAAACTAATTTGCTTTCATCAAGCCCTATAAAAGGCGGACACGAAATTTTCTTCATCTTTATCGGATTATCAGGATCTTCGAAAAATGATCTGACGTATGGATAGCCCCAAAAAGAAAACCCCTCCAAGCCTGCATAAGATTGAACCACGTTTAGTGCAAGCAGTAATATCATCGCCGCAATCAATGCCGCAAGTATCAGACTGGATTTTGGAGAACGTGCAGCTTTTTCCATGGTAAAAGTTAACACCAAACTGTCAGTTATATTAACTGTAATATCAACTCAAAGAAAGGGGATGTCGCCTGTCATGTGCAGACCTGCTGGCTGCTTTTTGGGCGTGAACAGATCTCGCCAGCGCCAGCCTCTCCCCCTTGCCGTCCTGAGTTTCATTCTCAACACAAAGTGCACACTTTAAGCCTTTTTCTTTCCCAGATGACGTTTTCATACAACCTCCCGGTGGACAAACCAGGAAATGAAGACCTATAATGACCTCCTTATTGCAAAAACAACCCTGCCAACCTCATCTGCGGGTCAAAACTGATCGTGTAAGTCAACTCACCATTTGCATGCTTTACCCTGGCAACCACCACGCCATAGGTAATCTCTCCCTCTGTGCTCCCCGTTGTTTTCATTTCCACAATTTCCTGCACCGGACCAAAATCGTCTAAAATCGCGAAGACCTGTGCCTTCACCTCTTCGGTCAGACCGAGCTTCATTTGGTCAGTTAACATTGCCGTCAACTGATCAACATCCCTTGCATCAAGAACCATGATCACTTTATCTGCTTCGGATTTTACGACAGCCTCATCATAACCTTCGGGCAGCTTAGCGGCGCAGCCAGCCAATAACCCCAGGCTGAAACCAATCAACAAAATCAGGCTAATCAATCGGCGTGCTTGTTTCATAGGACTCCTTCTCTATATAGTATTTTCGCGAATAAATCACATAAATTAAGAACAAACCAGTAATCCCGGCAAACAAACCCTCCAGCTGCAGGATCCCCCACCCCAATATACCTGCCAGGGGTATCAACGCGTTAACCAATCCATGAGTCAAAATCGCTGCCAGCAGATACTGCCAACGCTTGTTCAATTGAAAACCATTCCATACAATAACTGACAAACCGATGTGCATGATAATCGCAAGAAGCCTCTCTACAATTGGCAGAATAAATTTACCCGGGGAAATCAATATCAACCTCCCGAACACAGGGATCAAAACCCATACCGCCTCACACAGTCCGTGTCCCAAGCCAAAAACCACTGATTCCCAAAAAGGCGATTTTTCCGGTTTTAGCAAAAAGCTCTTGAAAGCAAACCTGCCGCTCTCCTCAAACACTCCAGCGCTTAACGCAGTCATCACTCCACTCAGAAGAGGGAAAGACATAGTCCAGGTCACAAATATTGGTTGTTTTTGCAACCAACCCAACAACGGAACGCGGGTAAAAACCTGGGTAGCCAGGAAGCAAACCGCCCCTAAGGCAAAGGCTATCATCACCTGCCAGATTTGGTTTGTTTTCGATTCATCTTTTGAAAATTCACCAGGCATACTTCAATTTTAACATAACAGAATTGAGCTTACCATCCACCAGGGAAGGGTACAGTGCCATTTTAACCATCCTCAGGATTAATTTTTCGAGCTAATCGGAAGGTGCGCAGCCTGTATTTCAAAAGCCTCATCGATGTACAAGCGTGACACCAGGCAGGATTATCGCGTTATCCCCGCCCCGACTCCTTCAACCTCTGATAAAATTCACCACAAGGAGACTATCATGACACAAAAACAATGGATTAAAGCCCCGGATTTCAGCCTGGATCTCACGAAAAAATACACTGCCACATTCAAAACAGACAAAGGCGACATCAAGGTAGCGCTTTTCGCAATTAAAGTGCCCAATACAGTCAACAATTTCGTCTTCCTCGCGCGCGAAGGCTACTACAATGACACTATCTTCCACCGCGTCATCGCTGACTTCATGGCTCAGGGTGGCGACCCCACCGGCACCGGTCGTGGTGGTCCCGGTTACAATTTCCGCGACGAATTTGACCCTACTCTCAAACACGATAAACCCGGCATCCTCTCAATGGCAAACGCTGGACCCAACACCAACGGCTCCCAATTCTTCCTCACCCACGTCCCAACCCCCTGGCTCGACAACAAACATGCGGTTTTCGGCGAAGTGGTCGAAGGCATGGATGTCTTGCTCGCCATACCCCCACGAGACCCGGGAATGTTCGCCGCCCCAGCCGTAAAACTCCATACTATCGAAATCAGCGAAGAATAAATGAGTGGTACTGTGGCTGAAATATTAATTAATGGACGCCAGCTCACAATCGAACAGGTTGTTGAGATTGCTGACCACCCGGAAATCCAGGTTTCTGTCAATCCCGCGGCGATTCCCGCTATCAACCGCGCCGCCGATGCCGTCCAGCAGCTAATTAGCGAAGGACGCATCGCCTATGGAATTACCACCGGTTTTGGCGCCTTCAAAGACAAATTGATCTCCGCAGACGAAGTCGAAAAGCTTCAGGAAAATATCATCCTCAGCCACGCTATTGGAGTTGGTCCACTGCTGGACGATCGCACTGTCCGTGCGATCATGCTCATCCGCGCCAACACACTTGTCAAAGGTCACAGCGGCATCCGCCTCGAAACCGTAAACCTCCTGCTTGCCCTGCTCAACCGCAATATTCTGCCTCTGATCCCCTCCAAAGGGTCCCTGGGCGCCAGCGGAGACCTGGCACCGCTGGCGCACATGTCTCTCGCACTACTGGGTGTTGGTCAGGTTAAAATGGATGGTCAAGTAATCGAAGCCCGGGATGCTCTTCGGAAAGCAAGTCTCCAGCCAATCAAACTTGCTGCCAAAGAAGGTCTTGCGCTGACCAATGGCACCACGATGATGACAGCTATTGGCGCCCTGCTGGTGCATGCTGCAGAATCACTACTCGACACTGCCAACTGCGTCGGCGCGATGTCGATCGAGGCCCAAAACGGCACGCTCAAGGCTTTTTCACCAAAATTACACGCCGCCCGCCCGCAAAAATTCCAGGCTGAAACCGCTGCCCAAATCCGTGATTTGCTTTCAGGCAGTCAATTGACCCGACCGGACAATTCCACCAACGTTCAGGATGCGTACACCTTGCGCTGCATTCCCCAGGTGCATGGCGCTGTGCGCAGCGCCATCGAATATGCCCGTTCTGTTGTTGAAACAGAGCTAAATTCTGTCACCGACAATCCGCTGCTCTTCTTCGAGGATGGACAACTTGAGGTCGTTTCAGGAGGCAACTTCCACGGCGAACCGCTCGCCCTCGCGCTCGATTTTTTGGCGATCGCCCTGGCTGACCTTGGAAACATGTCCGAACGCCGCATCGCCAAGCTAATCGATAATCATACCGAACATTACCCATCCTTCCTCGCTGCTCAAGGAGGATTGAACTCGGGTTTCATGCTCCTTCAATACACAGCTGCCGCTTTGGCTTCGGAAAACAAGTCGCTGGCACACCCTTCCAGCCTGGACACTTTGCCCTCTTCCGGTAATGTCGAAGACCATGTCAGCATGGGAGCCAACGCCGCCAACCACTGCGCGATGGTGCTCGAGAATGTGACCACCATCATCGCGATCGAGCTAATGTCTGCAGCTCAGGCGATCGATTTCCGACTAAAGGAAGATCCCGCCCGTCAACAAGGTAAAGGAACTGCTGTGGCTATGCGCAAAGTGCGGGAAATTACGCCGTTCTTTGCAAAAGACACCTTCTTCCAGCCTTACTTGCTCAAATTAGTCGATTTAGTCCGCTCCGGAGGTTTTTCTACCGATATGGCTTAACCCATCCGCACCGGGAAGTGCTTATCGTTTCAGGGGGACGATGCTCAACCATTAGCTAAAAAAGCCCGTTATCGCGGGCTTTTTTGCGGGCGAATACCGACGATAACGGATCGCTTCATGCCCGGCAAGACCGTGTAGCAACTGCAGTTTTTTTCTGTTCCGAGACCGGTCTGCACATGATCCTTTGGCGGCTATCAGCCTGCCTTACTCCCACACCCCCGCAATCTTCGTACCGCATTTCGGACATGCTCCATCCTGGATTTTATTGGGGTTGTTCCACAACGCACTCCGCCCGATAAACAACTCGCCACACGAAGGGCAAACCGTATTCTCATGCTGTCCTAAATTCCCCGTATATACAAATTGCAAGCCGCTGTCTTTTCCCGTCTTCAATGCGTTCAAAATCGTCTCAGCTGGTGTGGCTTCAATCTCCCTGAACTGCGCCTGCGGATAATACCGGCTGACATGCCAGGGTGTGTCGGTCCCCAATTTTTCAGCAACAAATTCCGCCAAACCAACCACTTGCGCCTCATTATCATTCACCCCCGGGATCAACAGGGTTGTAACCTCCAGCCAGACCCCCGCCTTTTTCAAGGTCACACAGTTGTCCAAAATAGGCTGCAAGTGCGCCCCGGCATACTTCCGATAAACCGTGTCGTCAAACGCCTTGATATCCACATTAATCGCATCGATCAGCGGCATATATTCATCCAGCATTTCCGCGCTCATATAGCCGTTGCTCACCCACACATTCCTCAACCCCGCTTCCCTCGCCAAAACCGAAACATCCCGGGCATATTCATAGAAAATGGTTGGCTCTGTATAGGTATATGAAATGCTTTTGCATCCGCTCTGCAATGCCGTCCCAACCACTTTTTCTGGCGTTGTCAAAGCCAACCGATCAGGGTCATTCCGATCAGAAAGCTGGGAGATATCCCAGTTCTGACACCACGCGCAGCGAAAATTGCATCCCGAAGCGGCAATCGAATAGCTGCGACTGCCAGGCAGAAAATGAAATAATGGTTTTTTCTCGATCGGGTCGATATGCGCGGCAATCAACTTGCCATAATTCAGACTATAGAGCCTGCCTGCCTCGTTTTTTCGTACCTGGCAGAGCCCCTTTCTGCCTTCTCTGATCTTGCAGTAATGATTGCAAAGCTGGCATTCCACCTTGTCGCCAGCGGTTGTCCACAAACGCGCTTCTTTCATGCTTCCTCCTATCCTGGCACAATCAATTCCTCATTGTTCAACCCTTCAATCACCTCGATCACAGCTGAATTATCGAGATCGCCGCTGCCGGCTGCCACCATCGCGTTGAATAACTGCGCGTGCAGTGCCGCTCCCGGCAGTACAGCCAGATATTCCCGGGCGGTTTCCATGACGATGTTCATATCCTTTGCCTGCAGCCTCGCTTTGAAACCCGGTTTCCGGTTGCCTGCCAACAAACGCTGCGCTTTGTTATCCAGTGTCCAGCATTGCGCCGCGCCGCCTTGAATTGCCTCGATCACTCTGCCAACATCCACTCCCGCTTTCTGTACAAACAACATCAATTCCGCCTCGGCAACCATTTGCGCGCAGACCATAATCTGGTTCGCCGCCTTCGCCACTTGCCCCGCGCCAGCCTCACCCACATACGTGATTTTCTTTCCAACCACTTCAAGCATCGGTCTGACCACTTCAAGTGTATTCGCATCCCCTCCCACCATGATCGAAAGTGTCCCGTTTTTCGCTCCGATATCACCTCCACTCACTGGTGCATCCAGCGCGCTGACGGAAACATCCTTTAGCCTGCGATAAATCTCCCGACTTGCTCCGGGTTTGATCGTGGAATGGTCCACCAATATCATCCCGGGATGGGACCCCTCAATCACCCCATTTTGTCCCAACACCACTTCCAAAACGTCCGCGCTATCCGAAACATTTACAAACACCACCTCCGAACGGCGTGCCACTTCTGCCGGATTTTCTGCCAGGTGAGCGCCCAAAGACAAAAACCGCTCTGCTCTGCTGGCAGTACGGTTGTAAACCGTCAGATGATAACCAGCCCTAATCAAATTCTCCGCCATCGCGCCGCCCATCGTGCCCAGCCCAATATAACCAATTCTCGTCGTTGCCATAGGATCTCCTTTTTGTTAATTATAGCCAGTAAAAGAGGCGAGTGTCGCCAAGGCAACACGCTCCCGGCATCAAATCGCTATTATTCATTGTCGAAAAACTTTGAGCTATCAGCCATCATCTAACCCTGCAAACTCCTTCCTTAAGAAACTGTACAAAAAATCACTTTCCATTTACTTGACACGACCAAACTATGATATAATCTTTCACCAGTAATTGGTTGTTTGCTTTTCAAAATGCACGTCATTCGGATCCAAACCCCCAGTAATACAAACCAAATTTTTTAGAAGATCAGAGGAGATCAATAAATCATGACAGAACGTCAAACCGGAACCGTAAAATGGTTCAACAGTGAAAAGGGTTTTGGTTTCATAACCCCAGAATCGGGTGCAAAGGATGTCTTTGTGCATTTCAGCGCCATCACCGCCCAGGGATATAAAACCCTCCAGGAAAACCAGCAGGTCGAATTTACCGTCACCGCCGGTCCCAAAGGTCCCCAGGCACAGGATGTAACCGTTCTTTAGTTTTTTCTAAGGAATCATCTGTAAAGGCTGCTCCGCAAGGTCCAGCCTTTTTTATTATAATTTTTGCCCTTTTTGCAGCGTTTTTTATATGCCAAAAATCAGTTTGAGTACAAAATCCTGCTCTTTGGGGAGGTGTTACCATTTTTACCTCTTTTACCAACTTTGAGGATGGTTGGATATGTCGGAATGAAAGTCAGATTCGTAGGGCGAGATTGGAGGTGCCGGATATTTTGACCAACGAATACATATTGCGCCTCCAATCCGCCCGTAAATCGATTAATTCGGATTCACGGAACGGCGGATTGAGGGCACGACATGTCAAC
>DHRN01000056.1 GCA_002411175.1 Anaerolineaceae bacterium UBA5311
CAGTAAAGAGGGGGTCGTTGTCGCGCCCCTGCCCCCCGCTCCCAGCCACCATTTTTGATCCACCAGCCAACCCCGGTTTGCGATACACTTAACCAAACTGGAACTATTCGCCATCGCGGAGCGTCTTAATTAAAGTCTGAAACCGGAGGTTATTTGAGGTTGCCTATGAAACGAGAAAAAGATCAAACCAAAGAAAATAAACCACGAAAGGGCTACCTGAAATGGCTGCCCCAGATGTTCATCAAACCCCGATCAACTATGCGTAAGGTCGCGGCTGAAGTCGAATCCAACAAGCTCACCCCGCTGGTATTTATCTTTATCCTGGTCATTATAGCCGTCCTCGTCGCCGCCCCAATCAAACGCCAGCAGCTCCAGATGGGCGCCACGCTACCCGATGGTTTCCAATGGTGGTCTGAGCAGCAGCAGCAACAATACCTCGAAGCCCAGGAAAACCAGGCGTCGCCGATCTTCATGTATGGCTTCCCGGTCCTGAACGGTATCGCCGGCTATTTTATTTTCAGCCTGCTCATGGCGAGCATCCTCTACCTGGCGCTGACCCTGGCAGGCAGCCGCGCCCCCCGCTTAAAAATCGGCAACATCGTCGCCTGGGCAATGGTCCCCTTTGGGCTGCGTGAGCTGGTCAAATTCTTCGTGATCGGTTCCAGCAGGAAACTGATCGAATACCCCGGGCTCTCCAACCTGATCGATGCCGAAGCGACCGGCTTCAGCGCGTATTTGCGCGGTATCCTCAGCAATATCGACATCTACTGGCTGCTTTTTGTCGTTTTCCTGGTTATCGGCGCGATCCAGGTTTCCGGTCTCAAAAAGCGAAAAGCAATTATCACCACGGTGATCGCCGTCCTGATCATGCTGCTGCTGCAGGGCGTTCCCAGCCTGGCAGGCAGCCTCTTGAGCGGGCTCAACGCTGGTGGCGCGGGATTTTACTTCTAAAGGAAGTTATTTTATGCCAGAAAACTTTGTGCAAACAATCAACCTCCGCAAAACCTACAAAATGGGCAGCAACGAAGTGCATGCCCTCGATGGGCTCGATCTGACCATCCCCAGCGGTTCGTTCACTGTTGTGATGGGACCCAGCGGCTCTGGCAAGAGCACACTGCTCTACCTGGTTGGCGGGCTCGACTTGCCTACCTCGGGCAGTATCGTCGTAGATGATGACGAAATTGAAAAAATGGACGAAAACGCCCTGGCAGATTACCGGCGCAACAAAGTTGGATTCATCTTTCAAAGTTTTAACCTGGTTGCCAACATGACTGCCGAGGCAAACGTGGCTTTTCCGCTGCGTTTTTCCGGAATCAAAAAGAAAAAACGCATCGAACGCGCCGAAGACCTGATGGAAAAGGTCGGGCTTGGCGACCGTATCGGTCACCGCCCAACCGAGCTCTCTGGTGGTCAGCAGCAGCGTGTCGCCGTGGCACGCGCGCTGGTCAATGACCCGCCCCTGATTCTGGCAGACGAACCTACCGGCAATCTCGACACAGCCAGCGGCGTGGCGATTATGACCATGCTGGATGAGCTCTGCAAAGCTGGAAAGACTATCCTGGTTGCCAGCCACGACCCGCGTATGTTAAATTATGCCACCCACCGCGTTTTCCTGATGGATGGGCAAATGGTGGAAGAAAAACAATATTTGGAATCGATTTCGATCAGTTCGTAGAGGTAAAAAATGAAGAAATATACTCAAAACGCAATAATTATCAGCCTGGTTTTATCTTTGTTCTTACTGCCTGTTTTGCGGCAGCCGGCATCTGCACAGTGGGTCGACCCACCTGCCCAAACCCAGCCCACGGCGGCTCCTTGGAATTGGAACCCGGTGAATAACCTTTCGGAAGACCCGGTGCCACTACAGGAAGGTGCGGTGAGACCCCTGTTGTACGTGGTTGATTATCAAACCGACCTGGGCGGTAAAAGCGTGAACCCCTACGGCACTTTTAAGTTAACCTTCACGATCGGCAACAATGGCAAATCGGGAGTAGATCCTGAACCGCCAGATTCTCTTGCACACGCACGCAACATTGTTATGACCTTCAGCAGCGCCGACTTTGACCCGCTGGATGGCAGCGTAATCACTTTCTACGAAGTGGACGCTCGCAATGCGGGTAATGAAACCCACACGCACACTTTCAAGGTCAACGATATGTCCACCTGGAAGTATTCGGGGTTGATCCAGGCGGTCACTACTTATACCGACGCTGACGGCACGCCTTATTCCGACACCTTTGTCTTTACCATCATGATCAACCAGACCGGTACCGGCAGCGCGGCTGCCACCGCCACCCCATCAGCTGTCGACCGTGCCCAGATGGTGGTGAACAGCTATACAACTGATATCGACCCGCTCCAGCCGGGCTCTGCCTTTAAGCTTTCGCTGAATATCAGCAACGCCGGCAGGGCGAACGCGCGCGCGGTTTCGCTGGTTTATGGCGGCGCCACGATCACCACCAACCCGGAAGGCACGCCCGAAGCCGGCGGCGTGAGCGGAGGCGGCGGCGACACTGCTGTTTTTGCCCCAATTGGCTCTTCGAACGTGGTTTTATTGGGCGATGTTCCATCAGGCGGCAGCCTCAAGTCGGAACAGGAGTTCATCGTCAATGTCACTGCGCAGCCTGGAGCTTACCCGCTGAAACTATCCTTCGTTTACACAGACGCCAAGGGCAACCGGGCAATCGACGACCAGGTGATCACCCTGCTCGTGTATTCCCTGCCCCAGCTTGAAATATCCTTCTACCAGCCGGTTGAATCCATGTTTTTCGCCGGTCAGATGGGCATGCTGCCCATCCAGATCACCAACCTGGCGCGCAGTACCGTTGTGCTCGGTAACGTGGTGGTCACTTCTCCTGACGGTGAGATGAGCAACAACTCCGTGCTGGTCGGCACGCTCGACCCGGGTGGTTATTTCACGATCGACCCGATGTTCATGCCATTCCAGGAGGGTCTTGCCAGCATTAACCTGGAAATACGCTACACTGACGATTTTAACCAGCTGCGCACTTATAACAGCCAGCTCGAGGTCGAAGTGATGCCCGAAATGCCCATGCCTGAGCCATATCCGCTGTTGGATGAGAATGGTAATCCGGTTTTGGACGAATTTGGAAACCCAATCATGATCGATCCGATGAATCCGGGCGGTATCCCCAGCGAACCAGTTGAAGAACCGGGTTTCTTTGCCCGCATTTGGAACGCAATCAAAGGTTTCTTTGGCTTTGGCACAAGCAACAACACATCGGACCCGTCGATGTACCAGGATCCGGGTAATTTCGACGGCGGCGGGATGATAATACCTTGATGCACATTCGCCTCCCGGTCATGGAAAGGTAGGTATTTATGCGCCTTGTAGACTTAATCACTCTGATCGCCGATAACCTCAAGAGACGCAAAGGTCGCGTTGCCCTGACAGCTATCGGTGTGATTATCGGCACCGCTGCAGTGGTGACCTTGATCTCTCTCGGCGCTGGTCTGCAGGAGAGCGCCACCAGCCAGCTCTGGGGCATCAACGACCTCAGCAATATCGAGGTTTACCCTGGTTATCCGGATATGATGGGCATGGGTATGGTCGAATTTACCGAAGACGACATCAAAAAGCTCACCCCGGATGTGGTTTCGCAGTTCGAAGCCCTGCCTGGCGTTACCAGGGTGATTATCAAGCAATACATCAATACCGGTATCGAAATAAAAATGGACAAATTGATGGCGTGGGGGTCGATCATGGGTGTGAACCTGGATAATCTTTCCGACATGGGCTTGGAAGCCAGCCAGGGCACCACCGACCTGACCGGAAAAAACACCGTTGTCGTCGGGTCGTGGATCAAAAATAATTTCTATGACCCCAACCAGCGTCCTGGCGATGAGCCGCTTGAAACTCCGGACCTGATGGGCAAAACGTTGATTGTCGACTTTGTTAAATGGAATAACGACGGCACCGAAACACGCAAAACCATGCGCCTGGAAGTGGTTGGCATCCTGGCTGAAACACGCGGTGAAGCCGACTACAACATGTATATGGACTGGGACGAAGTCCTCAAGTTGAATGACTGGGCTGCTGGCAGGCGTGTGGATTACGCCAAACAGGGTTATAACAACGTAACCGTAAAAGCCACCAGCCCCGATGTTGTCATTGAGCTGACCCAGCAAATCACCGATATGGGCTTCCAGGCGTACACCCCGCAGTCGCAGGTTGAGAGCATCTCCAGCTTTTTCACGATCATGCAGGTCGTTTTTGGTGGAGTGGGCGCGATCGCGCTGTTGGTGGCTGCGATTGGTATCGCCAACACCATGACCATGGCAATTTTGGAACGTACCCGCGAGATCGGCATTATGAAAGCGATCGGAGCCACGAACAACAACATTCTCAGCATCTTTTTGGGGGAAGCCGCCGGGATTGGGTTTTTGGGCGGCGTAGGCGGTTTTTTACTAGGCTGGGCTATTTGCGGGTTGATTAACTTGCTGGCAGGCTCATATCTTGCGTCAGAAAGCGGAGGCGGCACGACTTTGGCGACCGCGATACCAGTCTGGCTGCCGCTGTTCAGCATCGTTTTCGCAACGATTATTGGCTTGATCTCCGGGCTTTATCCGGCGTTATCCGCCGCAACCATGGTCCCCGTTGATGCGTTGAAGTATGAGTAGCGGGGAACGGCAACCCCCTCTTTAGAGGGGGAATTAAAGGGGGTGAGAGGAACGGGGAGCTGTGAATGAGCTTGGCTTCTCCTTTGGAGAAGGGGGACCACG
>DHRN01000069.1 GCA_002411175.1 Anaerolineaceae bacterium UBA5311
CACAATGATCACACACAACGGCGGATTGAGGGGGGAGCAACATCCTCGTCACACCAATGTCACAACCCCCTCAATCTCGCCCTACGGCTACTCGCGGGACGGCGTGACAACTGTCCCCTACACCATAAAATAAATAGATTATTCCATATTGAGAATTGCTGGAGAATTTAATTCCGCTGGTATACTCGCGATTGTTCGACTATAATACAACGGTTAAGTTACTAATAAGTTGAAAGAGGCATTAAATGATCGACGTAAATGCGCTAAGAAAAGGCGTAACATTCCAATTGGATAATAACCTTTACAAGGTGATTGAATATTCACACAATAAACCCGGACGCGGTTCTGCCACAATCCGGATTAAAGCAAAAGACTTGCGAAAAGGCACTAATCTTGAGATGACTTTCATTTCAAGCGACCGTGTCCAGGATATCCGGCTGGATTACCATAACGTCCAGTATCTCTATCGTGATGAGAATTTTTTCTATTTCATGGACATGGACACCTTTGAACAGCCTGCTGTGCCCGCATCTCTGGTTGAGGAGTACGAAGGCTTCCTGAAAGAAAACATGGATGTAAAGCTGACCTTCTTCGGAGCAGAACCTTTGGATATTGAGCTGCCCACCAGCGTCGACCTTGAAGTTGTCACTGCTGAGCCTGCCGCCAGGGGCAACACTGCCACCGGGCTGACCAAGCAAGTAATCGTTGACACCGGTCTTAAGGTTCAGACACCCGCATTTATCAATGTCGGAGATGTGATCAAAGTCGATACCAGGTCGGGTGAGTATCTTACAAGGGTTAATTAAAGTACTATTATGAGAATTCCTGATGGTCGTGAGTGTAAGTTCTTTTATGGGGATTACTATCGCGGTCGCAACTTTGAAGAATGCAGGGCAATGAGCAGCCCGGAGGACAAACGCAGCTGGACCTCTTCCTATTGCAAATCCTGTCCTCTGCCGGATTATTTACGAAACAATTCTTGTGATAACCTGGTCTACTCAGTTTACCTGGAAAATTTTTTGTTCAAGAAGCGAATCAGAGTGAAAGCCTGGTGTAAAAAGCGACATGTCGTTGTTCGCGACCCCAACGTTGGTTGTGGGTATTGCCACCAGGTTGACCTTCTCTCTTAAAGTAAGAATTGCATCAGAAATACCCGGGTTGCATAGGTGAACGAATCTCATCCTTGATGTTGTTGGTATAATTTCCCCCGGTGTTAAGCACGCCCATACCCAGGAGGTAGTATTGAAACCACGTAACCAATCATTTTTCATCTCGGCATTACTTCTCTTTACTATTGTCGCGATGGTTTTCTATGGAGTACAACAAAACGCATTTGGATCAGAAACAATTCCGATCAACCAACTTGCAGCGGATATCGAAGCCGACCAGGTTGCTGAAATCGAGGTCAGAGATAATGAAGTCTTTGTCACTTATCGGAATCTCACTCAGCGAGCCGCAACCACATCATCAAAAGACCCTAATACCGGTCTGATAGAGCAATTGGTCCAGCTTGGAGTCTCTCCTGAAAAGCTGCGTGATTCAAACCTGAGCATAGAGTTCGTTTTGCCCGGGTTCTGGTCACAAGCCTTCAGTCTGCTTCTGAATTTCCTGCCATTTATTTTGATGGCTTTCCTGTTCTTCTTCTTTATCCGGCAAGCCCAGGGCTCAAATAATGCCGCGATGTCTTTCGGCAAGTCGCGGGCAAAGATGCTCACAGGCGAACACCCGACGGTGACCTTTGAAGATGTAGCTGGTGTCGATGAAGCAAAAGAAGAACTGCAGGAAGTGGTTGAATTTTTGAAGGAACCCCAAAAGTTCATTTCTCTTGGAGCCCGTATCCCCAAAGGTGTGCTCCTGGTTGGTTCACCCGGGACCGGGAAAACCTTGATGGCAAAGGCTGTCTCAGGTGAGGCTGGTGTGCCTTTCTTCTCAATCTCCGGTTCGGAATTTGTTGAGATGTTTGTAGGTGTCGGTGCGAGCCGTGTCCGTGATCTGTTCGACGAAGCGAAAAAGCACTCCCCCTGTATCGTTTTTGTCGATGAGATTGATGCCGTCGGTCGACACCGTGGTGCTGGTCTGGGCGGAAGCCACGACGAACGCGAACAGACCCTTAACCAGCTCCTTGTCGAGATGGATGGCTTTGGCACAGATACCAACGTGATCGTAATCGCGGCTACCAACCGACCAGATATTCTTGACCCCGCGCTTTTGCGTCCTGGTCGTTTTGACCGGCGGGTTATGCTTGACAGACCCGATAAGAACGGACGCGAAGCCATCCTGAGAGTACACGCCAAGGGCAAACCAATCGATTCAAGTGTTGACCTGGGCGAAATTGCCCGGGCTACTCCTGGGTTTGTCGGCGCGGATCTCGAAAACCTGGTCAATGAATCTGCGATTCTGGCTGCGCGGCGCAACAAAAAAGTTATCGGGCGCGACGAATTTGAAGAATCCATCGAGCGGGTTATTGCCGGTCCACAGCGCAAGAGTCGCTTGATCAATCCGGATGAAAAGAAGATCATTGCCTATCACGAAGCCGGGCACGCGATCGTGACGACCTCCCTTCCTGAAGGTGATCCGGTACAGAAGGTTTCCATTATTTCCCGAGGGATGGCTGGTGGGTTTACCATGGCGCTGCCGGTTGAAGATCGTGTCCTTGAATCCAGGAAGAAACTTTTATCAGAAATGGTGACCCTGCTGGGTGGGCGTGCTGCTGAAGAAATCATGTTTGACGATATCACTTCAGGCGCATCCAACGACCTCGAAAGAGTCACCAAGCTTGCCCGTCGTATGGTCACCCGCCTGGGAATGAGCGAAAAGCTTGGTCCGATGGTCTATGGTCAAAAAGAAGAACTGGTTTTTTTGGGTCGCGAGATTTCTGAACAACGCGATTATTCTGAAACCGTTGCCCAGAGCATCGACCACGAAGTTCAGCAAATTGTCAACCAGGCATATGAAAAAGCGAAAGAAATCCTGACTCAGTATAAAGATAGCCTGATTAAAGTTTCCGAGAAACTGCTGGAAGTTGAAACCCTTTCGAGCGAGGAATTCCACCAGATCTTCCCAGCCCCGGTTGAGAAGAATTATGGAATACCGGTAATCGATTTCTAAAACTTAGAAATAACGCAAACGAATACGATCCAGCATTTTTTCCAGAATGTCTGGATCTTTTGCATTAAACCAGGTGATTTCCGGATTGTTCGGCTTAAACCAGTTTGCCTGCCTTCTGACATACTTACGAGTGTTGCGTTTGATCAATGCGACAGCTTCTTCAAGTGAAATTAAACCATCGAGGTAGCTGGTTAGTTCGCTGTAACCAATTACCCCCATCCTATCCAGATTTTCCCGGTAACCAGCCGCAAGCAAACCTTCTACTTCCTGGATGAAGCCTTCCTCTAACATTTTCTCAATGCGCTCGTCGATGCGCTCATAGAGCTCCTGGCGTTCCCATGCCAGCCCAAGGATCAGAAGATCAAAGCGCGATTCTCCTTTGGTCCTCAATTCCGAAAAGCGTTTCCCCGTGGTCAGAAAAACCTCCAGCGCACGGATTGTCCTGCGGTAATTGCGATGGTCTATGAATTTTGCTGCTTCAGGATCGATAACTGCAAGATTTTCATACATTTTTTCAAAGCCAATTTCCTCGCCGATCTTTTCGAGTACAACCCGCAGGTGATTATCAGGCTCGATCTCAGGAATTTGCCAGTTTTGGGAGAATGCCCGGATATATTGACCGGTGCCCCCAACCATCAGGGGAATTTTACTGTTCGAATTCAGCTCAGGAATAATCTTTTCCACACTGGATTTGTATTCGCCAATGCTCCAGGGAGAGTCCAAATCAGCACAATCGACCATGTGGTGTCTCACCCGCGAAAGTTCGCCAGGTGTCGGCTTGGCTGTGCCGATATTCAACTGCCGGTAAAGATATCGGGAGTCCGCAGAAATGATGTCTGTATCGAGAGCAAGGGCGAGTTGAATGGCGAGACTACTCTTGCCAGACCCGGTGGGACCTACCAGCATGAGCAATTTCGGTTTGGGGCTATCCATTGAAATCTCCCAGGGTCACATTTTCATAATGATAGATTAACGGAGGTCCAGTTTTGCCCGGTTCGATCACCAACACGTCCAGCTGCCAGCTGTCAGGTAACCCGGGGTTTTCCATCAAAAACACCTGCATGCAGGAAATTATTGATTGCAATTTTTTCCGTGTGATGCTGTCTTCTCCTGGTCCGTACGTATTCGACCGCCTGGTCTTCACTTCGACAGCAACAAGATCATCATCTATGCGCATTATCAGGTCGATTTCACCGTAAATTGTATGGTAATTGCGCTTAAGCTCCTGGTAACCTTTTTTAACAAGCCATACAGCGGCAAATCCTTCACCCCACCTGCCAAGGTCTTTTCGATAACCTGAACTTTTCTTCATGTTTTCAAGTATACCCTCCACTTTTATTCTTATAAAACTAATCATCATGGAAGCTTGTTCAACAGCAATTCTCAATATGAATGT
>DHRN01000049.1:0-46460 GCA_002411175.1 Anaerolineaceae bacterium UBA5311
ATACGGTGTAGGGCGAGACATCTGTACCAACGAAGTCGGTATTGGAGGTGCCGGATATTTCGATTGACGCGATCGTTTTGCGCCTCCAATCGGCCGATGTGTGTGGTCGATGTAAATGGCGGATTGAGGGGGGGAAACATCGCCGTCACACCAATATCACAACCCCCTCAATCTCGCCCTACGAAATGATGGTTTCGCCGGAACGGGACGAGCCGCGTTCCCTACAAAAGCATCGCTTCGCCGGAACGGGGCAAGCCACGTTCCCTACGAAAAGATGGCTACGCACCCAACATCATGACCGTGTTGCCTAAAACAGGGATTCAGAAATTACCGCGTTCGACAAGTTAACGGGTGATTAACAAGCGTGATAAAATAATAAGTTACTACTACGTTGTATGAGTCTGAAGAGGTGTCTGAATGGAATTAATACCCTTGCCCGATATAATCCTCCGGATAGGGTTATCCCTGGTGCTTGGGGGCATTATTGGTTTCGAAAGAGAAAGAGATAGTCAGCCTGCTGGTCTGCGCACCCACATGATCCTTGTAGTTGGCGCCTGCCTGGCGATGATTCTGTCAGTAAACATTGCTTTCAAAGCTGGCACCGACCCCACACGCATGGCGGCACAAGTCGTCTCGGGCATTGGTTTCCTGGGCGCGGGAGCAATTTTGCGTTCTGGCTTTAACGTTAAAGGGCTTACCACCGCCACAACCATGTGGACAATGGCAATTGTCGGGCTGGCGGTCGGAGCTGGTTACTATGCCGTCTCAGCGATCACCACTGCAGTGCTCATGATCGTCCTCTCGCTGCTGGATGTATTTGAAAAACGTTTTGTTCGCATCAATATCATTCGCAACCTGGTGATCGATGTTCACGAACGCAAGGGTGTGCTGCGTGAGGTGCGCAAGACGATGACACAAATCGCAGACCAGATTATCGACTTCTCGGTTAAGAAAAGCGTCAAAAGCAAACATCTGCGAATCGAAGTCGCCGCCCGTTTCAATCGCAGTGACAAGGTTGAAGATTTGGTAGAACAAATCTCCGATATTGAAGGGATCCGCTCGATCAAAATACATTAACCAGGTTATCGGGTCAACCGACAGGTGCGTATCAGCCAGGCAGACAACTTGGTGCATCTTTGTCGTTTGATGTATACTCCCATTACAATGCCCGGACTCTCCGCCAGTTTACGCGCTTTTGAACCAGATCAATTGGAACAAATTGCTTTGTTTTGGGGCGTCGGGGTGCCGGCAGGTTCCAAATCCAGCATGCGCCTGGTCCTCGAGCTCAGCCTGGTCGACAACGAACGTTTCCAAATCATTTTTGAGAGCTTATCCGACCTCGCGCAGTCTGCCCTGCTTAATCTGAAGGCAGCCGGAGGGCAGATGAACTGGTCAAACTTCAGCCATCGCTACGGAGAGATCCGCGCGATGGGTCCAGCCCGACGAAAAAAGGAACAACCCTGGGCTTTTCCGGTCTCGATCAGTGAAACCCTGTGGTATCGCGGATTGATCGGGCGCGATTTTTTACGTGAAGGCGGCGATTTGCAGGATATGGCGTACTTGCCAGATGAATTTCTTGCCTTTTTGCCAGATACTTTACCTCATGAGCTCACCCTTGCCAGCCTAAGCCCACACGAACTGGAGCTCGATACAAACACCCGAGAGAGCAATGTTCTTTCAGATGTCTGCACCCTCCTGGCTGCCCTTCGTTTTGAGCAGCCTGAAAAACAGCTGGCAAAGACCTCCCGCGAACCTGGATACTGGCAGCTTGTGGGAGCTCTGCTGCGGTCTGTTTCTGTTTTGGACGCGAACAATGAGCCTTCTGACCTCGCCAGATTGCTGCTCGAGATGCCCCGCTGGCAGGGTTTGCCCTGGTTACAGCAGCAATGGCTGAACACCTCTGGCTTCAACGAGTTCGATTTTATTCCCGGGCTCCATATCGAAAGCGACGAACCGATCGACACCCGCAAAGCCCGCCAAAACCTGGTCAGCTTCCTGTCTGGTCAGAATTTGGAAACCTGGTTTTCACTGGATGAGCTGATGGAGCTTATGAAACAAACTGACCCGGATTTTTTGCGTCAGCAGGAGCAATACTTCAGCTGGACTGTGGTCAGGCAAGCCCAACCCGAAGTCCCTTTGGCAGGTCTGGAAAGCTGGCTTGACGTTGAAGGCGCTTTTATTCGCTTTGTTGTCACCCAAATGCTGCCTTTGCTTGGAGCCGCTCAGAGCTTTGAAGCAGAGACGGGCAAGGTTTGGTTTCGTCTGCAGCCCCAATTTTTCTCCAATGCTGCTTCTGCGGCTCCCGGAAGCGCGGAGCTGGAAGAAAGCTCGCTGATCGTCAGTTCCGCAGGGAAAATAGTCATGACCGACCGGTCACCCTTGATTTTACGTTATCAAGTTTCCCGGTTTTGTGACTGGCTTTCGATTGAAACCAACGAGTTTACCTACCAGCTCAGCCCCACTTCGCTGAGCCTGGCGCGGGAACAAGGTTTGCTGCCCAAACATCTGATCACCTTACTGCGAAAGAATGCCCAGGGAGGCTTGCCGCCAGCGCTCTATGAAGCGATAAGGCGATGGGAAAGCAGCGGAAGCCAGGCAAAGATCGAAAACCTGCTGATCCTGCGGGTTGCCAGCCCTGAAATGCTGCAAACCCTGCGGGAAACTGCCGCCGGGCGCTGGCTGGGAGAGGCATTGGGACCCACCGCTGTCATACTCAAACCCGGCGGGCAGGGTCCGGTCAGGCAAGCCCTGGCTTACCTGGGCTATCTGAGCGATTATGAGGAAAGTGAGATAGAAAATGTTTGAAGACAGACCTTCCATTAAAGACCCCGGATTTATCAGCTACGCCTTGCGTTATGTAATTATGTGGACGCTCGCAATCGTTGCCGTGATCGGCTTCAGCCGCTTCCTCAATGCGCTTCTCAGGCGGGGGATTATTTTTGAACTGGAGCTTCCCTCCTGGCTGCCAGTCTACCTGACCATCACCGGTTTTGTGCAACTCTCGCTGGGGATGGTCACCTACATCGCTCTCAAAGAACAGCGCAGCTGGCGAATCCCCGCTCTTTGGGTTACTGCCCTGCTCACTATTGGTTTTGCCTGGGTGGAAAGACTGGTCTTGTGGTCGCCAGACCAGCAACCAGCAAACCACACCTTCACGATCGCGTTGCATTTGATTTGGCTGGCAATGATCGCTCTTTACACCATTAAATCTACCCGGGAGGAACCTGTTGATGGACAAAGAGATTGAAGTCAAATTTTTAATTAGCGATCAGGCTGGGCTATTACAAAAAATCGCCGGACTGGGGCTGAATTGCATTCAGGAACGCATCTACGAACTCAATTATCGCTTCGACATGCCGGATGGTCACCTGGTTTCTCAAAGGCAGGTTTTGCGTCTGCGTAAAGACAACCAGTCCTGGCTCACCTTCAAAGGTCCGGGCATTCTGGAGGGAGGCGTGCTTTTGCGCAAGGAGGTCGAAGTGGTTGTCTCTGATTTTGAAGCGACCAAACGCCTGCTCGAGGCATTGGGCTACCAAATAGTGATGATGTATGAGAAGTACAGAGCCAATTACCAGCTGGACAGCCTGGTGGTCTCGGTCGATGAGACGCCCCTGGGTTTGTTTGTTGAGCTGGAGGGTGAAAGCCCTGATCAAATTCGGATGGCAGCCGAAACTTTAGGGTTTGATTGGGACGCGCGCGTCAACCTGAGCTATAGCGCCTTGTTGGATGTTTTCAATCGAAACACAGAGCATGCATTCAGAGATTTGAGTTTTGGGAATTTTTCTGAATTGAAAGTAAGCCCCAACATTCTCGGATTAAACTATGCCGACTAAGTGCAGACAGTAGGGGAGACCGTGGCAGGTCTCCCGCTGTTTTTTCCGTTGTTGTAACCGGGCGGGCATGGCAACCCGCCCCTACTCGTATCTGCCGTTAATGCAATTTACCAACGTTCGTATCGAACAATTTCTTCTATTGCCTTTCGCGGTTTGGCGTTCGGCTGCTCAGCGGGATACCCAACCGGGATCACCGCCAAAACATATTTATCTCCAGGAATCCCCAAAACCGGTCGGATATCTTTTTGCTTGAACGCTCCGCACCAACACGCGCCCAGCCCCTGATTATCAACCTCCAGCAAAATTTGCGTTATCGGGATGGTGGTATCGCGAATGATGCTCTTCACATCAGATAACCCCGAATCTTCGTCAATATACATGCCGGCAAAACTCTCACCTCGGGCAACCAAATCTGCCACTGCCACAATCACGACCGGCGCAAGGGAGAGCCACATCTGGTTGCTGGTTGCCACAGCTATTTCCTGTTTAACGATATCGTCATTAACAATGATAAAGAACCAGGGTTGACGGTTGTTTCCCGAAGGAGCCAGCCTGGCAGCTTCGAGGATTTTGTTCAGTTTTTCGTCTTCTATTGGTTTGTTCTCGAATTTGCGGATACTTCTTCGGTGTTTAATTGCTTCTATCATTCCTACCTGCCTTTCATCAATAAGTCTACTCTGAAACAAAATTGACTACCGGTCTGTAATTAGACAAAACAGGGATGACGATTTACCTCACCCAGATGGTTGATAAACACCGAAAGCCCGAAATCTATGTCAGTATCCTGGATGAGGCAGGATTCAACCCTAAGCTAAGGTCTGAACTCCAATATATCTCCCGGCTGGCATTGCAGTGCTTCGCAAATCGCCTCGAGTGTCGAAAAGCGAATCGCTCTCGCCTTACCGGTTTTCAGGTTCGAAAGGTTGCTCATGGTGATGCCAACCTTCTCAGAAAGCTCAGTAAGGCTCATTTTTCTCCTGGCGAGTTCAATATCCAGATTAACAATTATCGCCATGGCTGCCTCACACCGTCAGGTCAATTTCTTCTTTATAATCGACTGCTTTTTGAAAAAGAGTTGCGATCAGGAAGAAGAAAACCGCCGCAATGATTAACACAAAGATGCCGAACATAACCCAAAGGTTCGTTATTGAGCCAGCCACGTGCGCGCGGGTGTACAAGATCAAAATTATCATTGGAATAATGGCTATCAGCGCGCAAACGCCGATGCCTTTCAACAAGCTCACGGATTTCTGTTCAAAAATCCGGTTTTTTCGGATGCGTTCCAGGAGCAAAAAAGCCATCAGCAATGCTGCCAGGGCGCAAGCCAAAACCGCCCATGCCATGAGAAGCACAGGTACGCGCATGTAGGTGATGGTTGGATTTGCCGCTGCCACGTCATGGGAGAGCGGCACCAGGTAAACGCCCAGAGCAAGCGTCAACAGCATGGCGAACAATACTCCAAGCTCTACGATTATGGACTGAACTCGAATTTTCAATGCAAACCTCCTTCGGTTCCAACAAGTATGTAGGCAGTTTAGCATTAATTTTATCGTTTGTCAATATATTTTTAGTGTTATTCGTGATATTTTTCATACAGAGTGCGGATTGTCGTTCTGAGCCTCTTTTGCGAAGAATCTTAACATTCCCATGAACAGTCGTTTTGGTTGAGACGTTAAGACCCTTATGAAGTACACCGTTTGCCGTTGCTTAGGATGACAAGCCTAAGTCGACACACCAGATCCTTTACTGCGTTCAGGATGACATACTCGGATCGACACACCTGATCCTTCACTTCGTTCAGGATGACAAACAGTCAGGTTGACATACGGATTGTCATTCTGAGCCTCTTTTGCGAAGAATCTTAACATTCCCATGAACAATCGCTGTGGTTGAATCGTTAAGACCCTTATGAATTACACCGTTTTCCGTTCCTCGGGATGACAAGCATATATGGAAAAAATCAGATCCTTCACTGCGTTCAGGATGACAAACATTCAGGATGATAAGCTTTCAGGATGACAAGCTCAGCACTCCGTCTTTCCAGCAAAGCTGGTCAACTTCCGCCTGTACCGCGATCAATTTTGGCAAAAGCGCTTGCATCTTTTCTGCATTTCCGCTGGTCAAAAAAACCTCTCCCCCTGCCCTTTTACGCTCCGCGAGCAGCCCACGTGATTCCAAAACCCGTTTCACCTGCCTGGCGATTGCCGGCGCGGGGTCGATCACGCGCACACTCTCCCCGGCGATCTCCCTGATCAGCGGAATCACGAACGGGAAGTGCGTACAGCCCATCACCAGCGTATCCACCCCTGCCTTCAGCATGGGTGCCAGCGCGTCCTCCAGGATCCGGCGGGTCTTTGGTGTGTTAAGATAGCCCATTTCGATCTGCCCCACCAAACCCGGGCAGGTGGCTTGGAAAAGCTGAACATCGTGGGCAAAACGCTCCACCACCGAGGCATATAATTCTCCTTGAAATGTGGACGGGGTCGCCAAAACGCCCACTTTTCCGCTCAGGGTTTGTTCGGCTGCGGGTTTAACTGCTGGCTCCATGCCCACAATCGGAAAGTCTGGGTACAACGCCCTTAAATGCTTCAAGGCTGCCGCCGATGCCGTGTTGCAGGCAATCACGATCAACTTCGCCCCCTGGTCCATCAAAAAACTGGCAGCTCCCTCCGCCAACCCACGCACTTCTTCAAGACTGCGATCGCCATAGGGCACATTTGCCTGGTCGGCAAAGTAAAGCAAATCTTCGTTGGGCAGGATTTCGCGCAAAGCCCGAAAAACGGTCAGCCCGCCTACGCCTGAATCAAAAATACCAATCGGTACAGCTGCACTTGGAAACATATCCTCATTATAGCCTGCTCAAGTACTAATTTGAATGAGTTAGAGCTGAAAGTTTTCCCTCGTTAGCTCGTAATCCACATCTGTTCGCCAGGCGCCCAGTTGGTCCTGCCAGGCATCAGGACGTGTGGAAACCAAGCTGAAACCCAACAGCTCGTAGACATGCCGCGAGCGTTTGTTGTTAATATCGGTGTCCAGGACGATTTTTTCAATTGCGTCGTATCGATCAAAAATATGACTGATCATCATTCGTAAAGCCCTTCGTCCGAACCCCCGGTTTTGGTATTCAGTCTCACACAGTTTTATTCCGATTTCAGCCTGGTGCCCTTCCAGCCGATAACTACATTCCCCAACTGATTTTTCATCGACTTCGATAATCAGCCGCATCATCTTTGCCGGGTCGGTATTCTCAAGCATCTTCCGGGTTTCTTCCTCCGTGACACCCAACCCCTTTGGGAAACCGGCGTGCTCCATCACATCCCCATCGTTCCACCATTCGGTGAGCCTTCTGGCATCTGAGGGCATAGCCTCTCGCAGTGCCAGGTCGTTATTTATGAGTTCCATCATTCTCCTTGCATGATTGAACAAAGTGCCTATAAATCGCTCGCATGGGCTCCAGGTTTTGCAGCCACTCCGGATGCCACTGTACACCGACCACAAAACGTTTGCCTGGGTGTTCCAGGGCTTCGATCACGCCATCCGGGGCAAACGCGGCACTCCGCAAACCATCTCCCACCTGGTTAACCGCTTGATGATGCAGGCTGTTTGTCCGCGCAAAGTTCACACCCAAAATTTCTGACAGCCGCGAGCCAGGTGTAACCGACAAATCATGGACCAGCTCGTCGCGCTGGTACCTGGGCCAACAATCGTGCTTCTCCGCACTTGGGATGTGGCTTTCGATATCGACGTAAAGAGTGCCCCCGCAAGCCACATTTACCACTTGCATTCCCCGACACACCGTCAGCAGAGGTTTATCACGATCAATAACTTCCCGAACAAGCGTTAATTCAAATGCGTCGCGTTCCTGGTTTATCCCATAGACCCGTTCGTGGTTCGCGCCACCGAACAGTGCCGGTTCGATGTCGCCTCCCCCTGCCAGGTAAAATCCATCAAAATGTCTGACCAGTTCGGGTATTTCATCCAATGGAATGATTGCTGGCAGCAAAAAAGGCAAACCACCTGCAGAAATAACTGCCTGGACGTCCTTCTGTCGGCTTTGATATGTCGCCGAACCTGCTTTATCATCAACCCATTCGGCTGGTACTCCGATGATTGGCTTGTTCATTCGCTCCTCCGGGTTAAAACAAAAAGCCTTCGAGATAGATCAGGAAAAGGCTTTTCGGGGATTTCTTTCGTGAATACTGACTAAAAACGCTGCTTAAGGCGCGCGCTTTTGCCAGTGCGTTCGCGCAGGAAGTAAAGCCGGGCTCGGCGGACGCGGTTGTGGCGTTCGACAACAACCTTGGCGATGCGCGGGGAGTTGAACAGGAAGGTGCGCTCAACGCCGATACCGTTGCTGGCAATGCGGCGGACTGTGAAAGTGGCGTCGTTGCCGCTTCCACGTACATAGAGGACCACTCCCTTAAATTCCTGGATGCGTTCTCGGTCGCCCTCTTTAATTTTCATATGGACGCTGACGTTATCGCCAGGGAAAAGATCTGGAATGTTTACATTTTTTTCCGCTTGCACAGACTTCAATAATTCTGTATGATTCATGGCACTACCCTTCCAACTTCTTTCGTAATTAAGCGTCTCTGGATTGCATGAGACGCGAAGAATGAGTATAACAAGTATTTTACGATTCTGTCAAGTTTAAACTCGCCAAAACGGGGGAATTCTCAATATGAATGTACTCGGATCTAAAACGGAATATGCAGGATAATCGGAAATCGAAACGGTAGCGGCAAGTTCAGGTCGTGAGCAGGGAGCAGGGTGCCGGATTTTGTCATCCTGAGCCTCTTTTGCGAAGGATCTTGTCAATCGAAACAGTAAGACCCTTATGAGTTACATTTGCGAAGTGCATGTCTCGTTCCGGCGAAGCCATCTTTCCGTAGGGAACGCGGCTCGTCCCGTTCCAGCGAAGCCATCCTTTTGTAGGGAACGCGGCTTGTCTCGTTCCGGCGAAGCCATCTTCCCGATGACAACGTGGTCATGAACCCATTCCGTCTTCCGGTATGTTGATGGTGAATTTCACAGAAGTGACATCAAACTTTCTCTACGGATTTTCAAGCTCAGGAAGTAGTGGCTCAACCATAAACTTTTTAACAATCCATTCTGTTTTGGAAAACAAACAGGACACTAAAGTGAGAAACTCAGGCACGATGAGATGAAAAATGCCAATTATTAAAAACGCCAGCATTCCTATCGCGATACCATGAAAATTCACTTCAATTTACCTTATCTAACAAAGTAACAGCGCATAAAATAATGCAAGAATACAGAGGCTGGTTCCAAACCTGCTCGGTATGCCTCAGCCTACCTCGGGTTTTTCCGGTAATAACGTTTAACCCGTGGGCTAATCTGGCAGGTAACTTCATATGTGATCGTGCCCAGTTTCTCCGCCATTTCATCCACGGTGATCTCCTCATCTCCGCTCTTCCCAATCAGTACGACCTTATCTCCAATCTCAACATCCGTTTCCGGTCCCAGGTCGATCATGGTCTGATCCATGCAGACCCTCCCGACCACAGGGTAAGATTTGCCATTGATCAATACCCGCCCCTGGTTGGAGAGTAGTCGGTTGTAGCCATCAGCATACCCCACCCGCAGTGTCGCGACCCAGGTATCGCGTGGCGCGTGCCAGGTGTGCCCATAGCTAATGCCCGTCCCGGCGGTCACTTTCTTAACGAAACTCACCTCTGTAAAAAAGCTCAATCCGGGTTTCAACGGGATTGTATGGGGTGTTTTTTTGTCCGGGTAAAAACCGTAAACCATAATGCCCGGGCGAACCATATCCATCCAGGCAGCCTCTGCCCCCAACACCGCGCCTGAATTGGCGCTGTGTACCAGGTCAATTTTGCGTCCGATCACTGCCTCGATGGCAGATACCGCATGATTAAATCGGGCGATCTGCCCGCGGGTGTATGTCGGGTCAACATCACTGACCGGGAAATGGGTAAAAACACCTTCCAGGCGTATGTTCGGGCAATCGTCCTCGATAAAAGCCGCCATCGCGGGGGCTTCTTCAAGCGTCACGCCGATCCGTCCCATGCCTGAGTCGACTTTCAGATGCACCCTGGCGCGCAAATCGTTTATTTCGCAGATTTCCTGCAATTGTCGTATCCCTTCTGTGTCACACACTGCCAGGGTTATGTTGTGCCTCACTGCCGGCAGCATCGCTTCCGGGATCGCCGGGCTGAATTTCAGGATCTCCAGCGAAATACCAGCCTCGCGCAGTTGAATACCCTCCGGAACGGTGGCAACCCCCAGCCATTCACAACCGCTCTCCTGCGCCAGGCGTGAGACCTGCACAGCGCCGTGCCCATAGGCATTCGCCTTGACTGCCACGAGGATCTTCCGACCTGGTCCCACCGCTTTTCGAATCCCTTCCAGGTTAGAGCGGATATTATCCAAATGAACATGAACATAAGTTGGGTCGAGCATCTGCACCAGGTTTCTAATCCTTTTTTACAACTTTTTCAACATAATCAGAAGTCGCGGCTGCCAGCGTGGCGCCATAACCGGGATAAAAGGCAACTTCGTCTCCCAGGCGCAGCGGTGATTCCGCGTCACTGACGTCCAACACCAGGTGATCGCTGCTGCCACCCAACACGATAATGCCCGGGTCTACCGGCTCCAGCCCCTCGATGACAACATCCTGGCGCCCAAGATTAAGCAGGGCACGCTTGCGCAGCCCGCGGTCTTCAAACTCGGGTTCGTTTCCAAAGGCATCCTGCCCAGTCTCACCGATAGGGATGGAAGGTTTGACCTCCAGCTCGATGATCTCTGCTACCACCTTTACCGTATCCTGCCGTGTTCCACGCCAGGGACTGCGGTCGAGCACATTACGCCCCAGGATGATCGCTTCGCCAATTCTGAAGTGGTTGATTTCTTTTGGCATTTCTCCGCTTGCCAGCAGCGGCAAAGCGCTGCTGTTGCCTCCCGAAAGCAGATCGAGCTGCAGCCCGGTCTCTTTACGGCAAGTGTCCCGCGCGTCGATTAACATCTGCATGTTTTCCACGCTGGGGATAACGCCGCCATAACATGCCAGGTTGGCTCCCAGCCCCACCAGGTCTATGCCTTTTAGTTGGACGGCTGCTTTCACCAGCGGAACAACGCGATCAGGCCAGACACCTTCCCGCAGGTCGCCAACATCAACCATCAGGATGGCTTTGTGGAGTTTTCCCGCCTGTATGGCTGCTTCTGATGAATGTTTCAAGACTTCCAATGAAGAGTTGAGAGAGTAATCTGCGTTGTTTACCGTATCCAGCGCTTGTCCGACAGTCGGCAGGCGCAGCAGCAGTGTTGGTATACCTGGATGGTGTTCTTTCACTCGCGCCAGGTTTTGAATGCGCGAATCGCCGATCATATCTGCTCCGGCATTGATAAACGCCTGCAAAACAGCCGGGTGCGCGCGTAACACTTTCGATACGCAGGCTACTTGCGCGCCATGCGCATGCACCATGCCAATAACTTCCCGCGCATTTTCTTCAATACGGTCGGGGTAAATTTCAAGTCTGGGGGTACGGGTGTACATCTTCGTTCTCCTGGTGATTTTTTTTCATTTCCCGGTCAGTCCAGTACCGAAAGGTCGCCTTTACTTCTTCCGGATACTGGTGTGCCAGGGTGCCGAGTGCAGAAAATCGGTATTCCCGATCGATTAATACCTCGGCACTATCTGTGGGTAATAAGTATTTTCCTGTACCTTTACAGAGTCCTTCGAGGATTTGCTTGCCCCCGGGAATCCTCGTCAGTGCTCCTCCTGTGCCTACAAGCCAGCGGATTGCCGTCAGATCTTTGCCCTTGACAACCTGTCTTTTGCCGGAGGGGGTGTATAGGTCGCTGACCACGCCGGCATGCCTGCGGATGGCGGTCTGCACCGCGCGCCTGGTCAGCCAGCTGGTCAGTTCAATCTGTTTGTTCGTGGCAGGCATGGCTTCCAGGTCATCCAGGCAGCCCTCCCACTCAACGTCTTTGGAAAGGGCGATAATGTTGCTTGCGTTTACGAATACTCCCAGGTCTCCTTCCACGGTGCGCTTGGCACGCGGTTCAGGTTCGATCATGCGAGGCGCCCATTCAAGGCTGCCCTCGGTAACGCTGTGCACATCCGTGGTTGCGCCGCCCACGTCTACAACCAGAACATCGCCCATTTCCTCGGCGAACAATTCCGCCCCCTTCAAAACAGCACCGGGGGTGGGCAGAATCGGCTTGTTCGTGAGTTCGCGCAGCCGCTGCATGCCTGGGGCATGAATAATATGGCGATTGAACACTTCCTGGATCAGTTCTCTGACAGGTTCCACGTTGAGCACGTCTACGTCCGGGAAGACGTTGTCTGTCACTAAAACTTCCTGTTCACCGCAGCCGTTGAAGATTTGGCAAACCTGGTCGCGAATGGCGATATTGCCGGCATACAGCAGGGGCGCGTCAAGCCCAAGGGATGCCAATTTTTCGGCGTTGCGCAAAACGATACTCTTTTCGCCGTAATCCACACCGCCAGCAAGCAGGATAATATTTGGATTAATCTCCTTGATTTCTGCCAGGTCATAGTCTTCGAGCAATCCGGCAGTAACCTTTTTGATAATCGCACCAGCCCCAAGCGCCGCTTCACGCGCTGCCCGGGCAGTCATGTTAAGAGTCAGCCCGTGCACGGTCATTCGCAATCCGCCCGCCGCTGAGCTGTTCAAGTGGATTTCCGGGTTTTCCAGGGGCATTTCCAGATTCGCATTAAGGTCTGCCATAGCAGCCTCTGCGCCAATGTAAACATCACCAGCTTCCACGGTGGTGGCAGCTACGCCCTGGGCGAAAGGTTCAAAACGACCTTCCGGCAAGAGCCGGAAGGCGTTTACTTTGGTAATGGTCGAGCCAACCTCGATTGTCAGGATATCCACAAAGTTCCTAAAGCAAGTTTTTGGCTCGCATAGCTTTTACAATTGAATCCACCACCTGGTTACCCTTGGTTCCGCGCCCAAACGTAGCGTCCATGCCCGTTTCAGCCGCCATCTCGGGGGTAACCTGGGTTCCGCCAGCAATCAAGACGACCTTGTCGCGGATACCTTTTTCGGTTGCCAGTTCAGCAAGTTTGGTCATATTCTGGCGATGAACGTTATTGTGGCTGATGATGGTTGAGATCAAAATCGCGTCCGCCCCGGTTTCAATCGCCGCGTCAATCATCTTGCTGATCGGCACGGAGGTGCCCAGATAATGGTATTTCACGCCATATTTCTCGATCCCGCCATGCTTGATGTCCAAAATTTCGCGCAGACCGACGCTGTGTTCGTCTTCGCCAACCGTTCCGGCAACGACAGTAAGCGAGGTTTTCCTGACTGCCTCACGCAGTTCTTCCTCGGGCAGTAGTTCTACCTTCTCAGGGATCTTCAGAGTGTTTCGGTCAATGTCAAAATTGACCTTGCCCTTAACTTCCAGGAAGCAGCCTTCTGCCGGATGAAGCACCATCAGGTTGATCACCTGTGGATCCAGCAAGCCCATGCGGCGGGCAACTTCCAGTCCGGCTTCACGTGCGTAATCTTCGTTTTCCGGGATCATCATTTGCAGCAAAACTACGCCGTCTCCAGCCCATTCCACTTCGGGTCGGATCAGGTCGCCCTTACGATAGGGATAGGTGGTTTCGAGTCGTTTTGCCACAGAATCTTCGGTGTCGAGTTCATCGATATAAGCGATCAGCTCTGGATTGCAGAGCGTGCAGCCTCCAACCGGCTCGCAGGGGGTTTCCGCACCCTCGGGCAGGTGATTGTCACCAAAGTGACCGCACACCGGCGCCATGTAGTCAGCATCGCGTCTGACAATGCTGTTAGCAGCCACGCCGCCATCGCCATCACGGGCAATGCCGTCGCCGGCACGCTCGGGATATTTGGCTGAGTCTACGAAGAAACCCTTTTCAACTGCCGCGAAGTAACCACCCACGTCGATAATTTCCTCGAGGAAAGCAACTGCGCGTTCACGGATATCCCGGGACATTTCGCCCAGTGGTCCGTCCATCTTCAGGCTGACCAGTTCGTTGATACCATCGAGCCCAGCCCAGGTCTGTTTGACCGTCTGGATGCCGCGGATGTTGTTGTAGTGCCAGGGCACATTACGACCCTCATCGGGGGTGATCGTGCTTTGAATATCGGCGCTGGTGAGCATTGAGATCAAAGTGTCGATAACGTGTGTGCGTGTGGCTTCTTCGATATCGGACTCGATGTAGCGTGTGTTCTGCTGGGCGCGCATCTTGAAATCTGAGAAGAAGTCACGCAGCGCGACGGCGTAAGGCAGGTCGTACCAGAGTTTGGGCGCGGGGGGTGAGTTGGGCGGCACTGTAGACAGCCCGATCAGCTCCCTGGGCATACCCGATGCCAGCGAGTAGGCACAATTAATGCCGTGTTGCACAAGCAATTCGGGCATCACCAGCCAGCCGGCTTTCGCGGTAGCGTTGGCGTTATGTGCCCCGTCGATTTGGAAAATGCCAGCCTCAGTCATGATGTGCTTTGCTTCTGCCGCGTCCACGAAGGAGCGATACATGTTAATATTGCGATAGAGGACGTTGTATTGCGGGTCCTGGTGCGCGCCGTTAATGCCTTCTTCCGCAAAAAGCACCGCTACTTCAGGTCCGGCTACTCCCGACACGTAACTGTGGAAATTGATTGGTCGCCCAACCTCATCCTCGATCATGTCGATAGCTTTGCGGGAGGCGCGAATTTGTTTGCGCGTGATCGGTACGCCGCCAACGCCTTCGGGAGTGCCTTCCATCAGACCGTCAATGTGACTCTGACCGGTGTGGCGGATGACCATCAGGTGGTCAGCACCGTGCCAGGCTGCCATGCGCATACGGCGGATGTCATCCTCAAAACGACCGGAGGCGATTTCGCTGGTCACAACCGGTGCGGGCTGCGGGTCGATGTTGTCGAAATATTTCGAAGCTGGAAGCCCAATGCTCTGTTTGAGCGGTTCAGACATGTCGCGATAATGGAAGGGACCCATATCCACGCCGCCCTCGGGTATTACTCGCCAGGTCCAGCCCTTGCGTGGTGGGCGGTAGTCTTCTAAATTCTCAAGAATATCTTCGATGTCAAGTTTTTTGTTCTTATCCAGTGGTTTCGGATTGCTCATGCCTTCACCTCGTCAAAAAGCCCGTTCAACACTTCCTTATCTTCCAGAATGGCAGCCGCAGCTTCGCGAACATTACATCCGAGCTTTTCAGACAAGCGCAGCAGCACATGTCCGGCGCCTTTACCGAGCAGGTCCGCCTGGTGGATTCGATCAACCACGCCCAGCGCGCTCTGGCTGTCAATGCCCATGCGCAACAAAACGGAGCGTTCGATCGAAGGCGAAGTGTGCGTCCGTGCCAGGTCAACGATCGGTTCCACAACCTGGTTGCAGAGTTCCCAAAATCTGGCTTTTAGTTCCGCGTCGCTCAGTTCTTTCAGAACTTCATGACGCTTCTCAAATTGATTGATTCGTTCATCGCTCATTGGTTTATTCTCCATTCATTTCCTGCATTTGCAGCCGTATCCAATTTTGCTCTGTCTTCAGGTCTTCAGCCAGAAAACTCACATCTTCTTCGTCCCAATCTGAAAGGGGTCGCAGCCTGGCGGCATTCCTGAGATAAGACCTGCGCAGATGATCAATATCCTCTGCCCTGCCCCAAACCTGGTCCAGCCGCTCTGGAATAACAATGGTCTTGCCAGGGATGTTATCGATAGGGTCACCCCGGCGAACTTCGATCCCGTTTTCACGGGCAAAGCTCAGCTGGCTGTTGTGATGCTTGCCAGCGCCTGTATACTCGGTTTCCTGGACAACAATGATCTCGTCCTCATCCATCTGGCGGGCGAGGGCGACAGCCGCGGTCAGACTGGTGTTGCCAGCCGGTCCGCGTTCAATACCTTCGAGCTTGGTAAGCAGTTCGGTTATGTAAAAAACTTCTCCCTGGGTTACCAGGTGGTATTCATCCATATAGCGCAGTGAGCGCGCGGCGTTGCGGGGCACATCTGCCCGGTCAGGCCAGGTGGCAAAAGGCACACCAAAGCCGGTGTGACCGGTAGTGAAAGATTTTCGGTTGAAGTCGTGGTCAGACGCCATGTGCAGCCCACTCAAATCCACCGAACAAGCCACCACACGGGTGTCTTCGCAGCCGGCAGCCAGCAAACCGCGGGCGGTTCCGGTCAGATTCCCCCCTCCCGCATGGGTGATAATCACCGCTTCAGGCGCCTTGCCATAACGCTCCCTGACTTCATTACCAATCTCCCAGCCCAGCGACTCAACGCCTTTCACAGCGAAGGGAGTATACAAACTTGAGTTAAAAAAGCCAGTCTCTTCAAGGGTGAGCAGATGAATATAGAAAAGCTCGGGTCCAACGGTCAGTTTAATCACTTCCGCGCCGTAAGCTTCGCACTTGCGCCCTTTTTCGACGATTTCAGGCTGACCAACACCTCGGGAGTCATAAACTTCCTGGATAACGATGCATTTCAAGCCTCGCTGTACTGCCTGCGAAGCGACTGCCGCGCCATAATTGCCGCTGGTTGCAGCGATTACGCCTTTGTAGCCCTTACTCGCAGCTTCAAAAACACTCACAGCTGCCCGACGAGCCTTAAAACTGCCGGAAGCGTTCGCGGCTTCATCTTTTAGCAGGATGCGTGCGCCTTTGCCCGGCTCAGAGATTTTGCGTACTGCCCTGGTCAGGTTATGCAGTTCAAAAAGGGGCGTGTTGCCCACTTTGGTTTCATGCTGGATGCGCACGATGTCTTCCATCGTGTAGCCGGTGTCGTCCATCATGCGTTCGTAATCAAAGGCGATTGGGCTGTGCGCGTAGGTGTCGTAATCCAGCCCGGTGGAGATCTTCATGATCTCGTTCTTGCGCGCCATCACAGAGGCGTATGAATTATCCTTTGTGCTCATCGTTCCCACTCCGTTCCAATTTTGAGCAGTTCCGGGACCACTTTGCCAAAACTGTGAGTATAGTTCGGGTTAACCCTGACCAATTTTCCACTCAGAGCACGTCCGATGATGGTCTTGACGTGCACTTCCTCGCCAACTTCTCCGTCTTCAACAAGAAAGCCCGATACCCACATCACATACGGGGTGAGCTTGGTATCCTCTGGCACGCTTGGCGCCCGTTCTTCCGGAGTGAGCACCACACTTTCGATCTCAACCCAGGTTCCTGCAGGAATGCTTGCCATACAAACCTCACACCCTGCGCGTGTAGGCGCTGGCGCCCATCAGAGCCGCGGGGGTGGGCAAGTCGATCATACGCTTCAACCCTGGGGTTGCGGCATAGATATGCGGGATCATGTTAACTGCGATGCCTTGTGTGGCGATGCCGCCGGCATATTCAGGGGTAATAGCCATATGCACTTCGGGCAGACCGTAAATATTGATGTAATCGCCTGTGCCCTGTCCTTCCAATTCGGGGAGGACTTGCTGCGGGTGGATCAGACGAACAACTTCTTTGTCTCCCGCGTAGCCGATCCCTGTATGCGCGCAGCCAGCCACCATGCCAGGTTCAATTTTGACATGCGCGGTCTCGCGATGGACCTTGCTGATGATCGGTTCGCGTATCTGTTCGATGCGATCGACACCCAAACCGAGCGCGTCACTAATCATTTGGATTGATTCCGGGAAGCCGACATGTCCAACGATGCTGCCATCGTTAATTCCGGCATGGAAGGCTTCTGGTGTCGTTCCCACGCCCTGGGTATCCATGACAGTCGGTCCGTAGGGGCTCAGATCGTTGACCCGGGAAGCTTCAATACGTTCCACATTATGACACCCGCCGCTCAGCATGACCACGAGCAGGTCGAGCACATAACCAGGGTTCACACCGGTACCGAGGATCGAAACGCCGTGTTGTTTAGCGAGCTCGTCCAGCTCTTTGGCAAGCTCTGGGCTTTGGGCTTCAGGGGCAGCCATTTCTTCGGCAATCGAGATCACGTTGATGCCGGCGGTGAGGATGTTGCGCAGGTCGGGCATCTGTTTCTCGGTCCAGGAAGTTGTGGCGATGACAACCACGTCAACTTTTTCCTTATCGAGCACGGTTTCGGGCTGGTCAGTCACAGTTACATTCAGCACCTGGTCAATTTTGAGCACTTCGCCCAGGTCTTTACCCACGTAGTCTGGGCGACCATCGATGGCGGCAACGATCTGCAAACCTGATTTCTGCAGCGCGAGTTTAGCCATGCCGCTGCCCATCGCTCCCAAACCCCATTGAAGCACACGAATTGGTTGATTCATACAATACTCTCCTTTTATATCGATTTTAATCTTGGTTCACCTGCCAAAAACAGGCAGGGATCGTGCTTGATACAGACATGAAAAATAATGCATGGTCTAACCGCGGCCAGGCATCATTCGCCAGCATCCAGCCTATCGCCAGCACTCTTCATTATACACTGTCAATTATGAATTTTTCGTTTAGCAATTTGAAGTAAGAATTTCAGGAAAAAGCTAAGCTAACCGCGAATTGCAGTTAGCTTAATTTTCCGAAGTTTCATTGCATTATTGGGAGCAAAAAGCCATAGCCTTACTTTATGACCTTTAATAATTCAACTTCGGTGTTACACAATGACTTAAACCGTTCTGCCGCTAACTTTCCGGCTCTATCAGGCTTGTAATGCACTGGAACGGCTACTTTTGGTTTCAATACATTGATAACTTCAGCTGCCTGAGCCGCGTCCATGTTCCCTTCCCCGTCGATAGGTATCAACACCAAATCAGCAAGCCCTTCCTTCATCTCGGGGATCAAGCCGGTATCTCCGGTGTGATAAACCCGCAGTCCATCAGTCATAGTAACGATATATCCAACTCCGCCGCTCTCTTTTGCATGACAACCAGAAGGCATGTAAGCCGGCATGACCTTTACCAGGGCGCCTTTGATAATCAGTTCGTCACCCGGTTTTGCTATGCGAATGTCACCGACAAATTTTGGAGCACACCGCTCAGGACAAACGATGATGGTGGAACCCTTGCGCAGCCACTTAATTTCGTCGGGGTCACAATGCATTGGATGATCGTGTGTGATCAAAATGGCATCACCGATTGAAGGATAAGCGATTTTATAAGGATCAATGTAGAAATTTGGCGTGTCTTCAAGGAAAATGCTCGCTGCTCCAAACCACTTGATCGCGTTTCGTACGTAGAAGTTACCCATAATCAGTTCAGTTTCTCCGGATAATCTCAGTTTGAAAATAATCCGGAAGGATCGTAGGCGACCTTCCCTTTTGCTATTGTCAGGAAAACCCTCAGATCTTCATCCAGAACGACGATATCAGCATCTTTACCTGGTTCAAGGCTGCCAATGCGGTCGTCTAATCCAACCACCCGGGCAGGGGTCAGTGATGCCATCCGGATTGCATCCGCCAACTTCACATGAACCTGGTTGACCAAAACTCTGATACCCTGGTCAATTTCCCATTCGCTGCCTGCCATAGTATGATCATCCTCACTGGTCGAATTCGCGTAACGGGTAACCCCGTTTTCTTTGATCAGTTTATAGCCGTCTCGTTCATACTCACCATCGGGCAGCCCTGCTACCATGGTATTGTCTGTGATCAAACAAACCTGGTCCACACCCTTGCAGCGCAGCAAAATATCGATAGCGACTGGCGAAACATGGAAGCCATCTGCAATAATTTCATTTGTGACCTGGTTACATGTCAGTGCTCCACCTACTACGCCTGGTTTCCTCTGATGCAGGGGGGTCATTACGTTAAATGTATGCGTAACATGCCTTATACCAAGCTCAACGCCGCGCACGAAATCTTCATAGGTTGCCTTGGTAGAATGACAAACAGCAGGCAGTACGTTCAGCTTTCTCAGCTCCTTGATAATCACGTCTGCGCCATCAAGCTCAACTGAAATGCCCATAATTTTCAAATGTCCTTCAGCAGCATTATAAAATTCGTAAAATCGCTCAAGCGTTGGTTTCTCAAGTCCCTGGTCGATACCCTCAACCTTACCCACTTCTTTCGGAGTCAGAAAAGGACCTTCCATATGAATACCAGCAACTTCTGCTCCCAACTGGTCAGTATCCATTGCCGCGATAATTTCCTTAACGCCATAGAGACTATCAACCGTGGGGAGCCAGCTTGTGCAACCTGAACTTACTAATCGGGCAGAATTGTCCAGGACGGTTTTTCGTCCACCCTCGTCCACCATATATCCCAAACCACCATGATTATGGATATCAAAGAAACCAGGTGCCACAACTTTATCACCCAGTTCAATTCTTCGATAATCTTCAGGGATATCGATGTTTGCCTGGCTGCCAACTGCCACTATTTTTCCATCATCAATCAAGACCACTCCATCAGCGATCTCAACCAAGGGTGTAATTAATCGTTCTGAGAAAACTGCGAGCTTATTGTCATTCATAAATACCTTTCCAAAGCCAAAAATCTGAACTTCTACCTAATATCTTCCATTGCTGCTGCAAAATGCATCGCCAGGTAACCAATTTCTTCATCTGGAACAGGTTTACCAAAGTAAGTTTCAAGTATTTTCCCCGTGTTTTCGGCGACCTGGAATATGTAAGGGTATTCGTGTTGGATCTCTTTCAGCAAATGATTTCGAATTGGTAAGCCATATTTTAATCGGTGGACTGCCGGTTTAAGGTGAATAATCAATCCCTGAAAGAGTTGCTGATCTACATTCAGAATTGGGTTCAACAACTTGGCAGCCTCCCGAATGATTTCTCTAAGCAGCGTTTCAACATCCTCATCATCAATCGAGGGTTCCTGATCAGAATCTGTCAGCAGGCTTGGTGGTAACTGGCGGCTTTTGATGCCCAGAATATTTGCAGCTATATTAATAGTTTCTGCCTTGGTTAGCTTGGTCTCAAAATCCCGGTTAATTATTTCAGTCAACTCAATCGCGATGGAGTACTCCCTGGTGGTTTCCAAATCTGTAGTTTGCATACCCAACTCTGATAAATAAAAACCTTGTGTCGCTCTATTTAGCAAAATTACAAAAAACACAACCATTGACAAATAAGAGCTGTCAGTCATTTTACTGGTGCAGTTTTCCTCAATATGCTTAACGAGTTTATGACAGGCTTCAAACTCCAGGACGTTTGGATCAAAGCTGGTGACTTCCTTTAACCCCATAATGTATTGGCAAAAATTACGATACTCAAATGTTTTGCCCTGATAAAGAGCCAGGATTGAAATCTGACTGATCATATCAAAAATGACGGTGTGCATGCCTTTACGTAAATTTAGCTCCGAGCCCTCTATTTTGATGCCATGTCCAGGCTGTCGAACCAGCTTTAAGCCATGTTGGATTAACCAGGTTTCCACTTCGTCAAAATCTGAATAGATGGTTGGAAGTGAAACCCCAATTCGGGGGGAAAACATTTTCATGTTCAGAGGGGGTCTTTCTGTAAATAATGCGAAAACCAGCAGCTGTACACGTTCTTCATGCGAAAGGATCAGGTGATAACTCGTAATTCCCTTGATCTGGGTTATTAACCGATCTTTTTCCTCAATAAGGATATTGATGAAATACCCTGAACCTGGCTTTTTAGATAGTTCAATTTCTTTTTCAGCAAGCCAGAATTCCAAACGTTTCATGGAATAACCCACCTCCCGAGGTGTGAAATTCAACTGCGCAGCAATAGTCTTTGCTGAGACTGGCTCGTTACAATTTAGCAAAAAAAGTAAGATGTTCCTCGATCTGGTATCCAGCGGTATCATTTAAATCTCAATAAAAATCGCGAAAAAGAATGACAAAATATAGAAAACTGTCTACAAACTTATTATACCCGTCAATTAAATGTGACTTTCTCATTCTGCAGCAAATTATTTAACATAACTAAAAGGATTGACCCATAAAAAACGCCTTTGGGCGACCGGTAATCAAAGCAGACCCGGCGCAACGACCGTGTTTATGTGATTGCCATATTTCAGTGATCATGCTTGTATTAGGGTGGGTGTTTCTTTTCAAGCTGTCCTGCTTTTGCCTTGTTATGAACAGCAATCCACTGCGGCTAACTAGCAGGGGGAGCAGATCGTAATAGGTAGAAAGACAACCGGATACGAAAAATTGATGGGTTAATTGTCCGGTTCGATTGCGATTACAAACCTCGCTTGCGTCCAGTAACCAGCATCGGGGTCGGTCAGTTCATCCAGTGCCGCCCTGCCGCAAAAATAGATCAACATGGCATCCGGCGACAGTTCCGCAAACCCGCTCTGCGGATAAGCCTGCCCCAGGTACGGCACCAGGTCCATGGTATGCCTGGAAAGTTCATCGACTTCCACAGCCGGCACGCGCACCGCAGCCACTACGCGAGCGCTGGTCACCTGCTCTTGCTGCTTCAGTCTTACCTGGCTACCCCGCAGGCAACTATTCAGTCTCTTCTCCATCTCGCTCAAGGGCTGAACTTCATTTATTGAATCGGTCTCCAGGAAATACTGCAAATCCGTGGCTGGTGAGCGTTCGGACCAAAAATCCCAGCCCGAATGCATCCAAAGCCCTTCATACCCCAGGTGTTCCCACGCCACCGCACTGTTTTTGCCTATCCCAAACTCCTGGTCTTCAAAGACTTCAGGATACCAGGCGATGATCCTGGTGGGGGGTATATCAATGGTAACGCTTTCACCGCAGTCGATTGAAAACTGAAAGCCAAGATCACTTTCGAGCAGATCCAGGTCTGCAAATTTCATCCATTCGCCCTCTGGCTCGGCATTCGCGGGTCCCAAATAATTTGAAACAAAACTTGATTTTGCAGATACCAGCGGTAAAAACAGGCGAAGGTCTCCCTTTTTGGGAACAATCGCAACTGTTGTAGAAGCCTTGCCAACAACTGTGTCCGGAAAACGCACAAATCGCCACAACTTTCCGAAGATCACGAGAGCAGCCAGGCTAAAAACCAGCCCTGTCGCCAGGAAGATCCTGTTTGTTTTTTTAGTCTGCATCCGGTTGCCCAGTTGTGATCATCGCTTTTTGTTTTTAGCAAAACTAAAGAAATAAAGACTAAAAGCGATCAACCCGATCATCGAAAAAACCAGCCCCACGCCGGCATACAATGATGGACTTTCACTCCCTGGTCCCACGGTCGGAGGAATGGACGGAGCGGGAGTCTTAGTCGAAGTAGATGTGGAAGTATTGGTTGGTGTATTGGTCGGTGTATTGGTTGGCGTATTGGTCGGGGTGTTGGTTGGTGTATTGGTTGGTGTATTGGTTGGCACACTTGACGGTGAGGGTGTTGGTTGTTTTGGGGTTTCTGTTGGATTCGGTGTAAACCAGGGATAACCACCCTTTTCTTCGGCAGCCGTTGCAGATACCAATTCCACCAAGGGCTCTCCTGTTTCTGAAATCTCTTCCACAAAATCGCCCTGTTTCGCTGCCTTTTCAACGGGGTCTTTTTCGGCTCTGACTACTTCGACAAGTCGTCTGCCAACAAATCCGCCAGCAAGAATCACGAGTATAAAGAATAAAACAAGCAGCAAAGCCAGGTGGTTGCCATCATTTTTCCTTTTCATCTTTGCCACATCCTTTCAATTGCGAAAAAATCGCGGTTTGTTGCCATGATTTTCTTTAATGTGCAAGAAACATACCCTTTTGCATCTATCCAGCAAATTACATACAAACTATAATACAGGCATGGCAAAACCACTCACCCCTGAACAGCGCATTAAGAATGCCGCAAAATTAATAGAAGAAGCGCGGAATATCCCCCGACCTGCCTCGGTTGGCTGGGATCATTTCAGCTACACCGCCCAGGTCAAAGACACGCTAAAAAAAGCTTTCGAATTGATCAAACTGATCCAGCACTCACCCAGCGCTGACAAGGAAACAAAGCGCCAGGCAAAAGACTTGATGGATTCGCTCCCTGAAATAGAGCGGGAAATCCTGAAGCCTTCCTGACGCAATTTGACGGGTATTCTTCTCCACCTGCGTCAATTATCATCCTGGCTGAAGATCAGGATGCTGTAAGGCGCAATATCCAGCATACCATGGTGGGATAAACCGTCTTTTACACCCTCACGGGCTTCGACATCAAAGCTCTTCGTGTTGGCAAAATCGTCACTGTAGATATGGGCATCACTATTCAGGCGCAGTCTCCACATTCCCCCATCCGGGAATCCTATCTTGTAACCCTGTCGAAATGTGTTCGCAAAATTGACTACAATAACCACATCATCGCCCTTGCCATGTTGATCCCAGCGTTGGAAGGCAAGCATGTTTTGTTCTTCATTAACATGAAAAACATTGACAAACTGACCGCGCAGCCCCCGGGTGTTGTTTTTCCAGTTCCTGCGCAGGCGAATCAAGTCGCGATACAGCCTGGTGATGCCATGAAAATCTTCATTCATAGCCCAATCCAGGGGCACATTGTCCTGAAACCAATCCCCCTGCAAAAATTCCTGTCCCTGGAAGATCATCGGTATGCCCGGGGAAGTGAAAACCAATCCCGCTGCCAAAGTGGATCGCTTTTGAGCCAACCAGCTGGTGGGGTCCTGTGGGTCAACCTCTTGTGGTGCGCGCGCCTTGCCATTTGCGACTTCGTCGTGGCTTTCGCTATAGATTATCCTTTTAAATGCATCATCATTATACTTAAAGGTGACTAAATTTTTGAGCAGGTCCATCGAGCGCGATTCGTCTGCGACTGCTTCGATCATCGACCTGATCGGATGAACAAAATTGGCATCCCACTGGGCGTGAAAACCCGCGCCGCCCTGTTCAACAGCGGCTGTGATCGCTTCGTTGACTCGTAAATCTTCGGCAATCAGGATCGTATGCTCATGGTTTTCGAGAACTTCGGCATTGACATCCGCCATCATCCTGAAGCCTTCCGGAAGCTGATTGCTTTCATTGCCATCGATTGTGCGGATATAGAGGGTGGAATCAAATCGCAGCCCATCAACGTGAAACTCATCCAGCCACATCAACACATTATCCCGGATAAACTGCCGGACTTCGGGGTGTCCGTAATCCGGTCGGGTCGCGCCCCAGGGGGTAATAGCCCGCTCGTCGTTGTAAAAATAGATGCCCCCATATTCACCTTCATGCCAGCCGTCAAAACGCCAAAGGTCCAGGTCAGTGGGTCCAAAATGGTTATAAACCACATCCTGTATTACAGAAAACCCGGCTTTATGGGCTTCTTTTACAAAATGTTTGTAGGCATCGGGACCGCCATAAGTGCTTTCGACTGCGAAAATGTTAGCTGGATTGTATCCCCAGGAATAATCACCAGGGAATTCAGCAATTGGCATTACCTGGATTACATTAACGCCTAACTTCTGTAAATGTTCAAATTTGAGAATTGCATCCTGAAAAGTGCCTGGTTTTCCCTCAGTTCCGGGTGTAAACGATCCAATATGCATCTCGTAAATTACCAGTTCGTTATGCGGTGAGAGTTGGTGTTGATCGCCCTGCCAATCAAAACTGTTCAGGTCGTAAATAACGCTATTGCCTACCGAATTGACCACCTGGCGGGCATAGGGATCAACGCGATGGAACCGCTCTCCCTGGTATTGAATTACATACTTATACTCCTGCCCTGGTTTCGCGCCAGGCACATCAGTGTACCAATAGCCACTGCCTTCATTTTCAAGCGGATGGGAACCTTCCTGCCATTGATTAAATTCGCCCACAATCTCTATAAATTCAGCGTTAGGCGCCCAAACACGGAAAACCGTGCCTTCGCCATAGACGATCGCGCCCATCCCTTCGTGTTTGATTTGATTTATATCTTTATTTACCATCGTTCCTCAATTCGAGTTTCGCCTTCAGTGAGAATAATAACCCAAATACAGGGCTGTGCTGCCACAAGATTAACAACAGCCTGTAGTGTAACCAGGAATTAATCCGTGAAACTAACCACATCCTGTAAAAAGTGGATTAACCTGTCCGGAGTATTCCTTCCGTTTCCTGGGGCGATTTTGCCCGCAGCCAGCCCAAAAGACCAGCCTCTGCTTAGAGCTTTCCGCTACCTGTATCCCTCTGCCTGCAAATTAAACAAATGCGCGTACCCCTGGTTGAGTGCTATCAACTCCTGGTGGCTGCCCAGTTCAACGATGCATCCTTCGCTCAAAACCACGATCCGGTCTGCCATGCGTACCGTTGAAAAACGGTGTGAGATCAACACCGCAATACGCCCTTCCATCAGTTCTCTGAAGCGTAAAAATATCTGATATTCAGCTTCCGCGTCCAAGGCTGATGTCGGTTCATCCAAAATCAACACTTCAGCCTTGCGCATGAACGCTCTCGACAAAGCGATTTTTTGCCATTGTCCGCCCGAGAGCTCATGTCCCCTGTTCCAACGCCGACCGAGCACCGTATCATAACCATCAGCCAGCTCCGCCACCACTTCGTCCGCCCCGCCTTTATTCGCTGCCTCTTCGATGCGGCTGTGATCGTCCAGATCTTCTATCTGACCAAAGCCAATGTTTTCTCTCACGCTAAATTGGTAACACACATAATCCTGAAAAATTACACCAAATCGTTGGTGCAGGCTCTTCAGATCGATTTCCCTCAAGTCGATGCCGTCAATGGTGATGCGTCCCTCGGTCGGGTCATACAATCGGGTGAGCAGTTTGATCAAGGTTGTCTTGCCAGCGCCATTCAACCCCACCAGGGCGATGCTTTCACCAGCCTCTATAAACAGGTTGATGTTTTTCAAAACCATTTTTTCGGAGCCGGGATATCTGAACGACACATTCTCGAAGCGAATGCCCTTTTCGATCGGCGCCGGCGCGATGATTCCATCCTCCACAGAAACCAGGGCTGGCTCCACCTGCAGGAAATCGATCAGGTTATCAAGGTAGAGGTTGTTTTCGTATAACGAGCTGAAGTTACGCAGCAATTGCTGTACTGCCGTTTGGGACTGCCTGAACACGCTCAGGAACATGGTCATATCGCCCAAGGTGACTGCCTGCGCAATCGTTCGGATAATAACCCAGATATAGCTGGCATAATATGCCAGGTTCGAAAGCATGCCCCATGCCAGGCTGGCAAAAGTATTTTTACGAGCAATAACCCGGTCTTCCTCCAGGAATTGTGTCGAAAGCTTCAGGTAGCGGTTTTTCAATGCCTCCCCCAAACCAAACAACTTGACTTCTTTTATCGATTCGTTGCTGGTGAGCAGCGTTTCAATATACCGTAACAACCTCGCTTCGGGGGCGCGCCTGGTAAGTGCCCTGAACGACATCTCTGCAAACCGTGAGTTGGAAAGAAAATTTGGGATCGCAGCCAGGATCACCACCACCGCGAGCCACGGGCTAAACCCAACCAACAGAATCACCAGCGAAACGAGTGTGATTAGCTGTTGTGCCACCTGTGAGATGGCTGTCACAATCGCCAATGCTGAGCTGTCAGAGCGCATTCGCGCGTTTTGCATCGAATCGTAAAAAACGGGATCTTCATAGTATTGCAGATCAAGCCCAATCGCTTTTTCGATAATCAGCGTGTTGACGTGTCTTGCCAGCATGGAGCGCAAGACGTTGTTGGATAAGCCTTGCAGCGAATTCAACAGTGTTCTCAGAAACAACAACCCAAATTCCGCTGCCACATATGGCAAGACCATGCTGATACCCTGGTTTACATCCGCCCCCATATTGATCGCCCCCAAAATCTGGTCAACGATCATCTTGCCCACCCACGATTGGGCGGCAGGCATCAAGGCGATGAAGGGGATCATGCCAAAGCTGAGCAGTGTGTGGGTTTTGCTGGCTTTCCAAACCAGCTGGAACGCGTAGGGAGTGTTGCGCAGCGCGTCCGTGGTATCTTTCAGGCTGCCGGTTATTTTTTGGATGAGATTCTGGTTATTGTTCTGTGACGCTTTGCCGGGTTTGTTGTCAAATTGCATGTTTCTCAATTCTTCGTTATGGAATGCCCCGATTATACTCGACGAAATGGCGAATTAAGCCCAATCAGACGGGTGGCTCCCAGAGCTCGATCCGATTCCCTTCCGGGTCGGTCACCCAGCCAAAGAGACCCTGTTCACTCTCTTCGATGCGTTCGTCCACCTCACAACCCTCTTCCTTTAAGACTGCCAGCAGCGCTTTCAGATCATCCACGCGGTAGTTGATCATGAAATCGGCTTTGCCAGGTGAAAAATATTCATCCTCTGATGGAAAAACAGACCAAATCTGGTATCCAGGGTTTTTTTCGCCAATATTGGTGAACATTACTGACCCACCCCAGGCTTCCAGTTTAATCCCAAGGTGCTGTCTGTACCATTCGCGCAAACTCTCCGGATCTTTTGCTTTGAAAAAAATCCCTCCAATTCCCGTCACTCTGTTCATAAAGTCCTCCAGATTATTTTCTGTACAAATTTTAACAAAAAACGCCTGTTTGTGGACAGGCGTTCTGCAATTGTAAAGACAAAATTATTTTGCCATCACTGGTCTGAATTTATATCCATAAACGATCATGCCGCGTTCATCGCCATCATTACGTATCTTGCGTGTGACCATCTCCACCGGCATGCCAATTCGCACGGGTTCGTCACCCAGGTCGGTCAGCTGAGCGGTAACGAGCGGACCTTCATTCAATTTGACCATCGCCACGGTATAAGGGGCTTGCTCTTCAAAGCCGGCAGGCGCGTTGGAAATGAGTGTGTATGAATAAACTTCGCCTTGTCCGCTGAAGCTGAAGGGAGTTTTCGCTTCGCCGCCGCATTCAGGGCAGACATCCCGGGGAGGGAAAATTTTAACCTGGCAATGTGGGCAAACTTCTCCCTGCAAAGCGTAACGTTGTTTTTTCAATCTCCAGATTCGTGGAACTTCCATACTAATTTCTCCTGTAACGGTGTTAACAGCATCCAGTTTAGGGGATGGAGACTATCAGAAACTCTCAAAAAGGGGTCCTCCAGGCGATTTACCAGTCTCTGCTCTTGCGCAATACCCGCTAAACCCTGTTGTTTCAGGAGAAATCATTCCCGAAAGGTTGACCAGGAAAACCACTAAAAATGTTTCAGGTGCCACTGTGGTTAAAATTCAAACTATAAATAATATATAATTCACGCATGCCCAGCCTCCACACGCTCTCAAAAAGCCAGGCTCAACAATTGATGCTCGCCAGCCTGGCGTTATTAAAAAACCTGCGCAGAAAAGCTATCAAGGAAGACTTGCTCACTGTAATCAGGCAGATTCACAATCTCCAGTTGGACACCATATCCGTGGTCGCCCGCGCTCATCTTCATATTCTCTGGTCGCGCCTGGGCAACTATAACCCTGCCTGGCTGGAAGAACTGCACGCTCAGGGTGATCTGTTTGAATACTTCTCTCATGGGGTCTGCCTTTTGCCAATAGAATATTACCCATTAATCCGTGCGCGCATGCTCAACAAGTTTATGGGCTGGAACATGATAGAAGAATGGGGTCAACAAAACGCGGACATCACTCAGAAAGTGCTTGAGCATGTCCGTCAAAATGGCGAAGTGCGCGTTTCTGACTTTAAGAATAAAACTCCAGGAGGGGCATGGTGGGACTGGAAGGCAGAAAAGCTCGCCCTCGAGAATCTCTATTATCATGGCGAACTGATGATCTCCCGGCGCGATAAATTCCAACGTGTTTATGACCTGCGTGAGAGCGTCCTGCCAAACTGGGACGATCAGGCAGCCCCTGCTTATGAAGAAGCGGTCAAAGCGCTCGTCCTGAAAGCAGTCAATGCGCTGGGTGTTGCCAACAGCACCTGGGCAGCCAATTATTTCTATTTTAAGAAAGGCGAAACTGGAGCCGCACTGAAAGCGCTTGAGCAAGAGGGCAAAATACTAAAAGTCAGCATTGAAAATTTGAAGGGCGGTCCCTTTTTCGTCCCTCGTGAGGACCCGTCGCTGCTTATTGCTGCCTTAAACAACAAGCTGAATCCGACGATGACCACCATCTTATCGCCCTTTGACCCCCTGGTAAGCGACCGTGGTCGCTCCCGAGAGCTGTTTGATTTCGATTATCAAATCGAGTGTTATACCCCAGCCCCCAAAAGAAAGTATGGTTATTTCGTCCTCCCGGTTCTGCACAAAGGCAAACTGGTTGGCAGAATGGATGCGAAAGTCTGGCGTAAAGAAAAGCGTCTGCAAGTGATCAAGTTATTCCTTGAACCCGGCATAAAGGTCAGCATCCCACTCACCAGGGACCTTTCAGGCAGCTTAAAATCCTATGCCAGCTGGCAGGGGCTCGATACGGTTGAAATTGATCTGAGTGACCCGGAAGCATTCAAAGAAGCGCTTCAGGCAGAATTGAAGGCTTAGTCAGCAGCTAAAGTTCCTGGTTTGCTTGCAGAGCCAAAAGGAAATTGCTTCTCAACTATAGCCTTTGTGTCAGCAGTCAGATACACCATTGACACGCTGTCTGCTTTCATTTCCCAGCGCAGATCCTTGGTTGCCAGAAACCGGCGCACCTGGGGCAGTTTCAGCCAGCTGCGTTCGTCCATCGATAGGGTTATGTGTGGCACCCAGTTTTCAATGCTATAGAGCATGGATGGATTATCACACCAGGGAATCAATTTCTCCCACAAAAGCCGGTGGAAACTGAGCAGTTCTTCCGATTCCACCACTCTCAGGTAGACAATCGGTCTGTCAGCAGAAAACCAGGTGATGATATCAGTCTGAACCACGAAAGGGCTCACACTTTGAAGCGTCTCTTCCAAAACAGCCGCGTATCCCGTTTTGTAATCATCCCCCAGTTGCCATGTAAAATGTGGCATGGGGGTGGTGTACATATGTCTGAATCCGAAACGCTCTTCCAGATCGCCCCATAATGACATAATGGTCTGAAAATAGGGTTCAGGCAGTATGGTGACCAATGCTCTCATGGTCCTTAAAATATATCACAGGTATCTACCTGACAAACAATATTTTCAAGTCGTGTTATTATCCAAATGATGGAAAACAAGCAAGACACAACGTTCTCCAACTTGTCATCCACGGACGCTGCCAACAATTCGAACTCGCTCCCGGATCAGCAGCTTGCCAGTAAGTTTTGGGAACGTATTAAACAATTAGGGCTTTTCAACACGCTCCTGCGCGCTGCCACGTTAATCGCCACTGTGCTGGTGATGATTGCGGTGGTTATGATTTTTGAGCGTTTTTATATCAGCGCCGATGGCAGCCTGACAACTCAACTGCAAATCCCCGAACCCGTCCAGGCATTCGCTTTCGGAGATGTTTACGCGCCTCCGCTGCTTTCAAACCTGCCCAGGGACGATAATCCTGCCTTGACGCGCAGGTCTTCTTTGGACACTGTCTTGCCTATGCGCAGCCGCGCTGGGATCACCACCTACCAGGTCGAACCTGGTGACACGCTCTTCTCAATAGCGGCACGCTTCAACCTCTTACCCGAAACTATCCTCTGGAGCAACCGCTACAACATTGGCGATGATCCCCACATGATCTTCCCCGGTCAGGAGCTGATTATCATGCCTGTCGATGGCACGATGCACATCTGGTCTGCCGGCGAGGGTCTCAATGGCGTCGCTGACTTTTACCAGGTCAGCCTGGAAACGATCATCAGTTATCCCGGCAACAACCTTAACATGGCTTCCCTCGGAGATCTTTCCAACCCCAACATCCAACCAGGCACGCGCCTGGTTATTCCTGGCGGAAAGGGACAATACTCCGACTGGCGCATCCCCAATATCACCCGCGAAGACCCTGCCGTTGCTCTCAACGTCGGTCCTGGCGCCTGTCCCGAAAGCTATGACGGCGTGCTTGGAACGTTGACGTTCACCTGGCCCATCAGCAACCACAGTCTCTCCGGATACGATTACACACCTTCTGCCAATCACTTTGGCATCGATATCGGTGGACAGGTTGGCGATCCGGTTTACACTGCAGACAACGGCGTGGTCGTCTTCGCCGGCTGGAACGACTGGGGCTATGGCAACATGGTCGTAGTCGACCACGGTGAAGGCTGGCAATCCTTGTATGCCCATATGAGCACGGTCGAGGTCACTTGCGGACAGGAAGTCTATCGGGGCGACCTCGTGGGTACAGTCGGCGAAACCGGTATGGCTCTGGGTCCACACCTGCATTTTGAGCTCCGAAACGACGAATATGGTCGCGTGAATCCATGGGACTTTTTACAATGAACCGTCTTAACCTAAGTCTTATGTTTTTGTTGCTCATCGTGCTTTTGCCGGCTTGTTCGATGCTTAATCCTGTACCAACGCAAACTGCCACTCCTACAGTTACCAAGACCCTCACACCAAGCCCAACAGCAACCAATACTCTCATACCAACCGCCACCCAAACCGCCACGCCGCTCCCTCCCACACCGACTGCCACGATGACAGCGAAAGAAAAAGCCGAGCAACAACTGTGGTTGGGCAGTCTCGAATTCGAAGCATTTACCCCCGAGGATGCCGACCAGGTTGCCAGGCGGATCAGCTACGCTTCGGGTCCCCATGAATCTGCAGATAACATGTGCGGTCCCTTGACCGTTGCCATTATGAAAGCCGGCGGCTACCTGCCCGAAGACGCCTCAGAACACGAAATGTGGCTCTTGTGTCCCCGCGAAGACAATCCCGAGTGTTATGGGCTCGAAATCCTGAACCGCGAATTCTTTCCGCGGGAAGATTATGACTATATCAGGGTCGAAGAGAGCCTTGGCACCTACGATTGGAAGAAAAACCCCCTTCAGCCCGGAGACTGGCTCTACTTGTTTGTTCGTAAAGGCATCTCCAATTACACCGGTTTTGACCACATGATTGTTGTCACCCGCGTGGATGAGGACGGGGCTGCCTACTCGGTAACCAACATTAACTATGGTGATGGGTTTGTGATCACCGAAGCGCTGCTTTACGATCCTGACAAACCGGGCAAAGGTTTGTTTTACGATCTTACCAATGACAGTCTTCGTAAAGAGCTGGGGATGACCGGAACCGACGGTTTTTTGCTTATCCGGGTAAAAAATCCATAAACCTCTGATACAAAATTTAACATCTTTGTTACACTTTATGTTATAGTAAAACTAATATGTTTGCCACGCACATTAAGGCGTGGTAAGAGTAAATTTAACTTGTCTGGAGATTGAAATGGAAAAAGAAGATTTTGTTTGGGAAATGTGGCATTTGACCCGCGATTTGGAACGCACTCGTTTGGGGCTTTGCATGGATTTTTGCAAAAAATATGGTTTAACCCAACAGCAACTGCGCATTTTGCTTCAAATACGAACCTTGGGATCAACGACCCTGACCCAACTCTCACAAGATTTGGATATCAACCCTGGAAACCTGAGTAAAACCTGTAAAGCATTGGAAGAAGCCGCCTTCATCACTCGCAAACGCCATGACGACGATAAACGCGTCTGGACCATCGAACTGGACAAAAAGGGCACGGAAGTGACCGCTCTCATCGTCCAGCATATTCATGACATTTTTGGGTCATTCTCTTCCAGGCATAGCGACGAAGAGATGAACGACCTGCTCACGCTGCTGCGTGAATACGTCCAGTTCTACCGAAATTTGCCTTAGTAAAAGAAGAATCTTTTATCAATCCAGTCAGCGTGCTAAAATAGAGTCATGACTGATGAACTGACTCTTGACATCAGACCCTCACCGATCGCCGGGACCTGGTATCCCGGCGATGCGGAACGAATAAAACGGGAAGTTGCCGCTTACCTGCAGCAATCCAGCCAGGTTCGCTGCGAGGGTGAGGTGAAAGGTCTGATTTTGCCGCATGCTGGCTGGTATTATTCCGGTCTCACCGCGGCGCACGCCCTCAAAGCCATCGAAGGGCATACCTATCAACGCGTTATCATTGTCTCCCCTTCCCACCAGGGCTACCGCGGGCACCTGCTCACAACCGGGCACGATGCCTACCAAACCCCACTTGGTATCATCATGGTTGACCATCGTTCTTTAAGCCGGCTGACCGATTCCCTGGCAAAAAAACAAGTTGTGCTCAACCCTATCCGCAATGACCGTGAGCATGCTGTCGAAATCGAGCTGCCCTTTTTGCAATACTTGCTCGATGGTCAATTTGAGTTGATTCCAATCATGATGATGGATCAATCCCTGCTTGTAGCTCAAACACTCTCCGATGCTTTGTTGGAGCTGATCAACTCTTACCCGCAAAACGAAAAAACCCTCCTGGTTGCCAGCAGTGATCTTTCCCACTTCCACGACCAACATCAGGCAAACCGGCTTGATCAAAATCTGATCGAAGGTTTGCGGGATTTCGACCCTGCAAAATTTTACAAACTCAAATCCAACCACAACGCGGAGGCATGCGGACATGCAGCCATGGCAACCGTCCTGCTTGCCGCCAGGAAGCTGGGCGCAAACCAGGTCACCATCGCCGATTATCGCACCTCGGGCGATGTGAGCGGTGATCTCAGTTCGGTGGTTGGCTATGTTTCTGCCATCCTATCCACGGGGAACGAGGTCGGTTGATATGAAAACTCGAAGAGCCTTCACGAACATTGCCCTGTCGATCCTGGTCCTGACTGCCTCGGTCGCCTGCGCGTCGGAATCACAGGGTCGCCCAACCGCTTTTCCGACCGACGCGCCTACATCAACGCTCGTCCCAACGCTCACCGAAACCCCAACCCCCGTGCCCACTTCCACGATGACGCCCACACCGACGATGACGCCCACGCCAACCCTCGTGCCAACCGCTACGCCAACTTACACGGCAACGCCAATCCCAACCCGGCTTGCCCAGCTGCCCGCGCTCAACACTACTGGGAACGTGGTCGTCGACTGGTCTTATTTTTACCTGACTCGCAAGGAAAACCTTGAAGATGGCAGCCTGGTCAGCCTCGATGCCATGGTAGCCTTCCAATTAATGGATCGGGGCATCCACACGGAGACAATCCGGGTTTTGGGCGAAGACATAACCATTTTCTATTTGCGCGTCCAGCATGATTTCGACCAAACCATCAGTGAGGTCAAATTAATCCTGACCGGGTTTTTTGGAGCGGGGCTCGAGGTCCGCAATGTGCCAGCCGACGGATCGACTTATGTAAATATCCATGAACGCAAAGCCAATGTATTGCTCGAACCCTGGAATCTTCACGCGGAGTGGATTTTGCCTCCCAGTCAACGTGAACCTTTGTTTGAAGCCATGCGGCTTGATGAGCTTGAAGAATACCTTGGAGAACTGCCCGACCAGGTCATCTTGCTGGCTGACCATCCCGTTATTATTAGAAGTGACACCTGGAATCAGCGCTACCTCGATATGGAACGCATCAGCGCGTCGGCTGCCCGTCTATCTCCATTCTTTGCATTCAACGAATTTAACCAGATGGTCGGGCAAACCACCATGGCTCATGTCTGGCAAAATTACCTCGCTTTCTCCAGCGATATCCCCGCTGACCTGGTTAATAAGATGGTTTTCTCGGCTGAATACCTCGTTTTCGTCACGCCGTAGGCGCAGATATGGGTAACTTTGCCGATGTCAGCGTCAATATAAGCCATATCGATCGTACTTTTCACTATTCAATCCCCGAAAACCTCCGTAGACAGGTACAGCCTGGCAGCCTGGTAATCGTTCCCTTCGGAAAACAGATCGTCCAGGGCGTTGTCCTCAGCCTGCTTGAGCAGCCCGAAGTCTCCGAAACCCTCCCCATTGCGGAGCTGCTGGCGCCGGATACCCTGCTAACCCGGCAGCAGATCGACCTGGCACACTGGCTCAGTCAATACTACTTTACCCCCCTGGGAGCCTGTGTGCAGCTGATGATCCCCACCGGTCTCTCGCGTCGGGCTGATATCCAGGTGGGTCTGACCACTGACCTCCCGCAGGATTTGAAACGATTTGGTTCCACCCAACAGCGTTTGCTCAAACTCCTGGCAAAACGGGGAGAATTGCGCGGAACGCAAATTGATCATGCCCTGCCCAAAGCAGACTGGCGTAAAACACTCGACAAGTTACGCGCCAAGGGGTTAATCCGCACCAGCAACGTCCTGCCTCCTCCGCGTGTTGCCGCGAAAACCCTGCGGACAGCTGCCCTTTCGATCGAACCGGGCGCAGTCGAAAACCTCGACCCTGAACAAGTTGGCAAAACTCCAGTCACCCAGGAGAGGCGTTTTAGGGCGCTCCGGTTGCTCGCCCGGCAAGCTTTTCCTCTCGATTTATCCTGGATTTATGCCGAAACGGGGACGACATACTCCGACCTCTCTTACCTGGCGGATGCCGGGTTGATCCATTTCAATGAAACTGAAGTCTGGCGTGACCCCCTTGCAGAACTGGATGTCAGGCAGGACCACGCTCCGGAATTCACCAGCGACCAACAAAACGCCTGGGCGGAAATCCGCGAAGAAGAGGGAAAAACCAACCCGCGTCCGGTCTTGCTCCAGGGGGTGACGGGCTCAGGAAAGACAGAGGTTTACATGCGGGCTGTCGCGGGGACCCTCGCGCAGAACAGGCAATGCCTGGTTTTGGTGCCCGAAATTTCCATGACCCCGCAAACCGTCCGACGCTTTATGGCGCGCTTCCCCAACCAGGTTGGGCTCTACCATTCCAGGCTCTCTGAGGGCGAGCGTTATGACACGTGGCGTCGCGCCAGGCTTGGTGACCTGAAGATTATTATTGGTTCACGCAGCGCGTTATTTGTGCCCTTGCCTCAGCTTGGGCTGATCGTCATCGATGAGTGCGACAACAGCTCTTACACCGAAACTGAACGTGCCCCCTTTTACCAGGCTGTCCATACCGCTGAAACCCTGGCAGACCTCAGCCATGCACAGCTGCTTCTGGGCAGCGCCACTCCAGGCATCGAACAGCACTTCAACGCCAAACGTGGAGAGTGGCGCCTGGTCGAATTACCTCGCCGCGTTTTAGCCCATCGTCAAAGCCTTGAACAACAGGCAGCATCTCTTAAATTTGAGCTCCCACCCCCCCAGCACGCCAACGATTTGCTCACTTTCGAGTTGCCAAAAGTCGAAATTGTCGATATGCGCAAGGAGCTGAGGATGGGCAACTCCAGTGTGCTTTCGCGGCTGCTGGAAAACAAGCTCGAACAGGTTCTCTCGAGGCAGCAGCAAGCAATTCTCTTCCTCAACCGACGCGGCAAGGCAACCTATGTTTTCTGCCGGAATTGCGGAAAGAGCCTGCGCTGCCCCAATGACAAGCAGCCCCTGGTCTGGCATGGACCACAAACTGGTCTCCTCTGCCACCTGTGCGGTTACACGCGCAAAATGCCGGAAATTTGCCCTGAATGCGGCAGCAAACAAATCCGCCAGCTTGGTCTGGGCACAGCCAGGCTGGAAGATATGGTTAAAAAGAACTTTCCAAACGCGCGGATCTTACGGTGGGATGCCGATACGACCAAAAACAAAAATGATCACGATTTGATCCTCTCCCATTTCGCGGCACACCGGGCAGATATCCTCATCGGTACGCAAATGCTGGCTAAGGGTCTTGACCTTCCCCTGGTCACGCTTGTTGGGATCATTCTTGCGGAAGTCGGTTTAAATTTGCCAGATTATCGCGCAGCCGAGCGGTCTTTCCAGGTGCTCACCCAGGTCAGCGGTCGTGCCGGGCGCAGCCCGCTGGGCGGTGAGGTGGTCTTACAGACCTATGAGCCCGACAATTATGTCATCCAGGCTGCCGCAAGGCATGATTACGAGGGCTTTTACAAGCAGGAGCTCCAGCTGCGTCGTGACCTGGGCTACCCACCCTTCACGCGGCTCGTCAGGCTGGAATATCGCGCTCTAAAAGCCGACAAAGCTGAAGAAGCAGCCCACTCGCTCGCTCAACACATCCGTGAACTGATCGAAGCCCAAACTTTGACCCAAACCAGTATGATCGGTCCCCAGCCCTCCTATTATCCAAAAATGTATGGCTACTGGCGCTGGCAAATCGTCCTGCGCGGTCCCAACCCCCGCAATCTGCTTGCAAATTTGCCAATAAAGGGGTGGCAAATCGAAATCGACCCGGTTAGCCTGCTATAATCGGTCTGTTGCCAGTTTCAACAGAGCAGCCCAAACCTGTATTCTCAATTTAACCTCATGGAGGAACTTACAAATGAACGCTCCTGATGTAAAGAAGCCCCCGAAGTGGTTCGATGCCATAACGATGAACATCATCTATTTCGGAATTACCCTCAGGTCGCAAACCCTGACACCGTTAATCGCCCCTTTGCTGGTTCAACAATTCGTAGGCGAGAGCTCCAAGGGCAGCGCCTATGGCACAATCCGCCTGGTAACCCTCATGGTGGCTTTATTGGTCCAGGCGCTCGCGGGAGCGTTATCCGACCGAAGCACCTCGCGCTTCGGAAAACGCAGACCTTTCATCGCCCTCAGCGGTATCCTTGAAATTATCGCCTTCATCGCCGTCGGTATCATCGCTGGTACGATGGAAGGGATGGCTGGTTATTATGCCTTGTTCGCCGTGCTGATTTTTTCGATGGTTTCTTCCAACATCGGTCATGGCGCTGCTCAGGGGTTGATCCCCGACCTGGTACCAACTGAAAAACGGGGTCGCTATTCTGCCATCAAAGCTTTCTTTGAGCTGCCGCTCCCTCTGATCGTGGTTGCTTTCACCGTCAGCCGCATGGTTTCCAACGGCAATATCTGGGGTGCGATCATCACTATTTCAGTTGTCATGGCAGCAACCACGCTTTTAACCATGTTCGTGCGTGAAGAACCCCAAAAAGGACCCGCAAAGCCGATCGACTGGCAAGCCGTCGGGCGACTTGTGCTCATGACCCTTACCTTTACGGCGATTATCCTCCTGGTCGGTTGGGGTGTACGCCAGCTCCTGCCCACGCTGCAGTCTCTGCCCAATCAGCAATCCAGGGTTCTGATCGCCATTGTCGGCGTTGTTGGCATGTTGATTGCCGTGGCAGTTGGGGTAATCTTCTCGGTTCGCATCAGCCTGGGCGAGCAAGCCAGCAAACGCTCCTCCTTCACCTGGTGGGTGATCAACCGACTGGCTTTTTTGGTTGGCGCAAACAACCTGAGCAGCTTTGTGTTGTATTTCATCCAGGAACGCTTCCCCCAATTCGCAGGTGAGAGAGCTGCCGGTCCCACCTCACAACTTATGCTCGTCGTCGGCATCGCCATTCTCCTGATCTCCCTGCCTGGAGGCTGGTTGACCGATAAATTCGGCAAAAAACCGCTTATCTTCTTTAGTGGAATTCTGGCTTTTCTGGGCACACTGATTGTGATCATCGCCACTACCATGCCTGTTATCTACGTTGGTGGTGTCCTCATTGGTCTGGCGACTGGTATCTTCTTTTCAGCCAACTGGGCGTTGGGCACCGATTTGGTGCCTGCAGATCAGAGCGGCAAATGGCTGGGCATTTCAAACCTGGCTGGTGCCGGCGCTGGAGCTGTGGGCGCCTATATTGGCGGTCCGATCGGCGATAGCGCCGGTTATGTGCTCCTGATGGGCTTGTATGGTTTCCTGTTCCTGTTCTCCACCCTGGCGCTATTCAGGATCAAACCCTCACCAGTCGAGGCATAGACAAACCCCCGCGTAATTCAAAACTCCCGGCATAAACCGGGAGTTTCAATCTGAGGCAACAAAATGTTATTTATCGCCGAATTCATACACCAGGTCGGCATTGGCTGTCACAACGATCTGACCAGCTGAAATCGGCACTGTGCTGTCTTCTCTCGAAGCCCCGCCGCCCATTCCATAACCAGCTAATGGCTGAACGTAACTGTTGTTGATCACGCTGATGGATTGGATTTTACCCAGGCTAACACCTGCCGTTTCGGCAACTGAAAGCGCCCGGGCTTCTGCATCCTGAATCGCCAGGTCGCGGGCTTGCCGGATCGCATCAGAACGATTGTTGATATCAAAGCTGATTCCATAGACCTGGTTCGCTCCGGCAGACAAAGCCGCGTCCAGAATCTCGCTCAACATGGGCAGGTCGCGCACGATAATGTAGAGCGTGTTGTCAACTGCGAAATTTACTCCGACCACGTTTGACATGTTGTCATAACGGTTCATTGAATATACGTTGAAGTTGGAGGTTTGGATATCTTTCTCTTCAACACCCATGTCAATGATCGCTGCAATGATTGCCTGTGCCTGGTCGTTGTTGTCATTGACGGCACTGGTCACATCTTCAGCTTCGGTATGGACACCTACGTTGATGTAAGCAATATCAGGCACAAGGATTATCTCGCCAACGCCTGTCACGGCGATTGTGCGCATACTGCCTGGGGAATTAACAATTGGCTGGGCATTGGTTACCGGAAGAGCCTGGCAGGCTCCCAGGGCTAAGATTCCAACCAACAAGAGTGGAACGATAAGGTTGATCTTTTTAGTTTTCATTTTCGTCTCCTTACGAAATTACTTCACCCTCAAGACGAAACACCGCCTGCTTTTGTTCCAATTTCTGTTAGTAGTATGGTTATAATTGGAATTAGCTTCCATACTGGAGATGTAATGCCCATTAACTATGCCTCTGTCGAAAATTTAGCCAGTAAATTTGTTGAGCAAAGCCTGCAGCGGCAGGCAGAATCGGACCAGCTTGCCGCGCAGATGAGCGCTGTCTTCGAGCTGGCATCCGGCACGCCCGACCAACTTTGCCAGAGTATCGAACAAGCAGAAATTACCGAAACCAAGCTTTACACCGCCAAACCCATGCATGAAGCTCTGCTCTCCAGCTTCCCCCTGCCCCAGCAGCCCGACGAATTCACCCTTCTGGCTGCAGACGGCTCGCAAATTGTCCCCAGCCGTCACCGCGCGCTTCAATTCGGTTTGATCAACGTCGGCTTGTTCAAAGTGCGCTTTGGGTCTTCGCAGCCTCCGATCATCGACCTGGTTTCAGAGTTGTTGAATCTTGATGAAATCTTTACCCCCGATGGCAGCCTGATCAGCGATGATGACATCGCCCTGCAGCGCGACCTGCGTGAACGCAGGCTTATCCGGGAAAACATTACCAGCGAAGACCTTCCGCCTGTTCTGACGGTCACAGACGGTCCTCTCGACCTTTTTTATCGAAGCAGCATCCAGGGCGGAAAAAACCAGCAAGCGCAGAGCGAAGTTTATCAGCTGGATCAGCGCCTCGAGCAGGAAGGCGTGATCAGTGCCGGCTATATCGACAAGCCCGGTTCTGCCATGCTGGATAACATGCTTGAGATCTTCCAAAACTCACAATCGGCAGCATCGCCAGCCTCCGAAAAAAAGAAAAGGCGCGTGAGCGACCGTGCTCTGCTTTCTCGTCGCCTGATGCCCGGTCACCGTTCCGCCCTGTTCGAGATTATCTCCCGGCGCACGCCGGTAAACCCCCAACGCTTGCATTGCGCGTTCTTTTATCTGAATGTCGCTGCCGATGCCGGTGCTGAATGGTTGGTCCGCGTAGAAATCCCTTTCTGGTCGTCACAAAAAGCAGAGTTGGTCAATTTTGTCCACGCAGCGCTCTACAATGACGCCCAGGTGCTCGATACGCACCCTTATCCCTACGCGCTCCATCGTGCCCACGAACTCGCCCTGGTTCGCCAGGCTGAATATGAAGAAATCGAAAACCTGCTCCTGGGTAAAATGCCCCGGGAAACCCGCGGTGTCTCTTCCCGCTCCAATAAAGATCACTGGAAAGGTCAAAAATGAGTAATACCCTCAAAAGCATCCCGATCGGCAAGCTGCTTCGGGCAGAAAACAGCCAGTTTGTGGCTGGCTGCCGCGTTAAAGAGCTGGAAACGCCGGCTTTTGGCTCCCTGGTCAAAGTCCGCCTGGAGGAAAACACCGATATTTACGGACTGATCACGCACATCCTGATTAACGATGACAGCCTTGTGCGTCAGCTGGTCTCGGGTGTCAGCATCCCCAGCGAATACACCGCTGACAACCGTTACAACCGCAACCTTCCGGTCGAGATTCACGTTCTGACCATCGGTTTTGCCCAAAATGGCGTTATCTCACACCGTCTGCCGCCTCGCCCTCCTCTCAGCCTTGATCACCTCTTCCTCTGCGATCAGGATGACATCCGCGCCTTTACAGCAGCCGGAGACCATGGCTACCTGCGCCATATCCTGCGCCTGCAGGACCAGCCGGTCGAAGAGCTTCTGGCTGCTCATCTCTCACAAGCCAAACCGCTCCATGAAAAAAACGGAGATTTTGCCTGGTATGGAGCCGCCTGCCAAAAGCTGATTACCCTGCTGCGTGACGACTACCCCCGCCTTACCGTCGTCCTCGACGTGTTGACTGAACTGGAGCGTGCCTGATGGAAAACAACCCCAACACCCCCCTCATCTCCCAAATCGGTTATGTTACCGGCGGTGGACTGGAAGCCAACCTGCAGGTCAGGTTGAGCGTGCAGCCTCAATCGGTGCTTGAAGGCGCTTTTGTCGTCATCGACAGCAACAACTGGCGTTTCTACGGGTTGGTTACTGACCTGCGCCTGACCGCAATCGACGAGCAGTACGCCACGCAAATCAACGCCCAGCGCTTTTCGCCCCATCTGGCAGCAATGCTAAACCAACAGACGCTCTATACCAATCTGGCAGTTATGCCGGTCTTAATGATGGAAACCGGACCCGGCATCGACTCCCCCGAATACCCTGCCTGGAGGCAAAGCCACCCTGACGAGCAAAAACCGATCACCGTGAAAACAGTCCCCAGTCACCACGCACCGGTCAAACTGGCAGACAGGGCTGACATCGCCACAATTTTTGGTGAAGAGAATAACCAGAATATCTTCCGTGTGGGCAGCACGCGCGAACAGGGTCACGCTGTCTGCCTCGACCTCGACAAATTCGTCCAGCGCTCTTCGGGCATCTTCGGAACAACCGGCTCGGGGAAATCCTTCCTGGCGCGCATGATCCTGGCGGGTTTGATTAATTACGACAAAGCCTCCACCCTCATCTTTGACATGCACAACGAATATGGCATTGATACTTCCTCTTCTGACACTGGTCAGGAAGTTTCCGGTTTGAAGAGCAAGTTTTCAAGCAAAGTACAACTCGTCGGACTGGGAGCCGAAACCAACATTGGCGGTCAGCGACCCGACTTCACCCTCGAAATCAGTCACAAAGACATTTCCCCGGAGGACGTGCTCCAATTGACCCAAGCTCTAAACCTCAAAGAAACCACAGCCACCACCCTCGAATCCCTGGAAAGCGAGTTTAGAGAGAATTGGTTCACCGAGTTTATGAATATGAAGGTCGGTGCCATGATCGAGACCGAAGAGGGTAAGCTTGAGCCAGCTCCCGATAGTGTCGCCGCCTGGGCGCGCCGTGCCGGCGTGCACACTGGGGCTGCCGAAGGCTTGCGCAGCAAACTGACCCGCCTCTTCAACCGTCCTTACCTCAAGAACTCACCCGCCTCTGATGGGCTCAGAGATATCATTAATGCTTTACAAGCCGGTCGCCATGTTGTGCTCTCTTTCGGCAAATACCAAAGCGACCTCGATTACCTGCTGGTCACCAACCTGATCACCCGTAAGATCCGCGACGCCTGGGAAAAAGCCACTAACGACTTTATCAGCACGAAAATTAAGGAGCCCCGTCCGCTTGTAGTCGTCGTGGAAGAAGCCCACAAGCTGCTCAACCGCGAGATGGCTTCGCAAACGATTTTCAGCACCATCGCCCGTGAAATGCGCAAATATTATGTCACGCTGTTGATCATCGATCAGCGCCCCTCACAGATTTACGATGAGGTTATGTCTCAGCTGGGCACACGCATTTCCGGTTCCCTGGGCGATGAAGACGACATCAACGCTGTCCTTTCCGGCTTACCCGGTCGCGGTGGGCTGCGCGGCATGCTGGCAAAACTGCAGCCCAGTGAAGAAGTGCTCATGTTGGGTTGGGGTGTGCCCATGCCCATCCCCATACGCTCCCGACGCTACGACAAGCAATTTTGGATCGACTTGTTCGGTGAAGATCGCCAGCCTCTCAATATGGACCAGGCTGCTCGTCGAATGGGGTTCTAGGATGATTCCAATCAAGCTGCGCCTCTCTGGTTTCACTTCATACCGCGAACCTGTTGACATCGATTTCACCGGTTTTGACCTCGCCTGTATCTCCGGACCCAATGGAGCCGGGAAATCTTCGCTGCTCGATGCGATCACCTTTGCTCTCTATGGCAAAGCCAGGGTCCAGTCCGAAGCGATCATCAACACGCTTAGCGAAAAGGCAGAAGTCACCCTCGATTTTGAGTATGAAGGACAGATTTACCGTGTCACCCGGGTCAACACCCGCGGAAAGAGCTCCCGAATCGATTTTTTTATCCAAAACCCAAACCCCGAAGACCTTGACTTCGCCTGGAAAAGCCTGACTGAACATACCGTTCGTGAGACCGATGAAAAAATTAGCAACACGCTGCGCCTTGATTACGAAACCTTCGTCAATGCCTCTTTCTTTCTTCAGGGAAAAGCCGATTCCTTTGCGACCAAAAAACCTTCCGAACGCAAGAATATCCTCTCCAGCATCCTTGGGCTGGATCAATGGGAGCTTTATCGCAAAGCTGCCAATGACCGGCTGCGCAAGGCGCGCGATGAGGTCAGTATTTTCGAACGCGATATCGCCAGGATGCAGGAGGAAATCGACACCGAAGCGCAATTTCGGTCAGACCGTTTGCTGGCAGAACGTGACCTTGCCCTCGTGCGTGAGAAAGTGACCTCCAGTCAGACTCAGCTCGATCTTATCAGGGCAGAAGCCAGTCTCCTGGAAAACCAGGTTAAGCAGCTGGAAGCGCTCAAAGTTCAGCTGCAAAGAGCAAACGATGCAGTCGAGAAGAAAAAATCCCAGATCGACCAGAAAAGTAACACACTCAATCAATACCAGGTCAATATCGACCAGGAAAAACAAATCGAAGCAGCCTTCCAACAATTGACACAGCTAAAGACCCACCTGGCGAACCTCGATAAGCTTTCTGAACGCTACTGGCCCCTTGATAGCCAGCGTTCCAAACTGCAAGCGCAGCTGGAAGCTCACAAGCACGCGCTCGAGAATGAAATCCGCCAACTGACCCTTGAAAAAGACGACCTCGAACGCAGTCTGGCAGGTTTTGACGACCAGCAAACGCAATTGGCGAAACTCACCGATCAGATTACCCAAATGGATAAGTCTCTCAGCGCTGGGCAGGACTACGATGCCCAACTGCAAACCTTGCGTGAACAGATGCAATCTCTTGAAGGCAGCAACGGCGCGCTCAAAAACCAGATGAACGAAATTAAACAGCGCATGAAAAAATTGGAAGCCACCCAGGGCGCGATTTGCCCCATGTGCGGGCAGGATCTCTCACCCAACCACCGCGAAGAACTGATGGCTGAATTCAAAAGCAGTGGGGAAGAGCTCGGAGACCAGTATCGTCACAACAAAGCTGAAATGAACCAGCTCAAAGAACAAATCCAGGAACTCGAAACCAGTCGGCGCCAGGTACAACAGCTGGAAAAAGAGAGCTTGTCTCTGAAAAATAACCGAGCTTTGCTTAAACAAACGCTGGACCAACTTTCACAGCGCAAAGAAAACTGGCTGTCAAACAAGGCTGTCCGGCTTGAACAAGCCCAAAAAGAACTCGCGGAAGAAGGTTTCCTTTCGGAAAGCCGCCAACAGCTGCAACAAATCGACCAGCAGATTGCCTCCCTTGGCTTTAGCCCTGACACCCACACCCTCGCCCGGGAGCAAGTCCGGGCGAACAGCCCCAGTGAAACTGCCTGGCAGGAATTGCAAATCGCCCGCTCGGGTTTTAACTTGCTCAAACAAGAACTTGCCAACGTCGGGGAGGAACTCACCCATGACCTCGAATTGAGCCGGGAACTGACCGAAAAGCACGACAGAGAAGCGGCTTCCCTGGCTGAAGCCCAGACAAAAGCCCGGGACACTCACAAAGTCGAATCGGAACTTTCCGCCTTGCGGGAAGAACAGGATGTTTTCAACCGGCGGCTTGGAGAGATCGACCAGGCGCTGGCAGTGATTAAAAATCAGCGCGAACGTCAGCAACGCCTCCATCAGCAGAAGGAAGAGTTGAACGAGAAGGTGCGCCAATATTCAAAGCTCGAGACTGCTTTCGGGAAGGACGGCGTGCCGGCGATGCTCATCGAGCAAGCCCTGCCAGAACTGGAAGACCAGGCAAATCAGCTCTTGATGCGTCTTTCAGACTACACCATGGGCGTGCGCTTCAACACCCAACGCGCCTACAAAGATACCAGGCGCAAAGACCTCATGGAAACCCTCGATATCATCATCAGCGATGGCTATGGTTCGCGCGACTATGAGACCTATTCCGGCGGCGAAGCCTTCCGGATAAATTTTGCCATCCGCCTCGCGCTCAGCCGCATCCTCGCGCACCGGGCTGGTGCACGCTTGCAGACCCTGGTGATCGATGAAGGCTTTGGAAACCAGGACGCCCAGGGCAGGCAGCGCTTAATCGAGGCAATTAACATCGTCAAGCCCGATTTTGAGAAGATCCTGATCATCACCCATATTGATGAACTGAAAGACTACTTTTCCAACCGCATTGAAGTCACCAAAACCCCCTCCGGCTCCCAGGCAGAAGTCATTTTGGGGTAACTACTTGTCATATCGAGAAACGACAGGTTGTGTGCTGCGTAAGAATGCTTATTTTCATCTTTTACGCCGTCAGAATACTTCGCTTTCTCGATTGTGGTGCAGGGGACGGCTGCCACGCCGTCCTGCGAAAAGATGGCTTCGCCGGAACGGGACAAGCCGCGTTCCCCACAAATGATGGCTTCACCGGAACGGGACAAGCCGCGTTCCCTACAACAACATCACTCCGCCAGAACGATGTAAGCACTTCGTAAGTGTAATACACAAGGATCTTACCGTTCCGATTGACAAGATCCT
>DHRN01000049.1:46537-83144 GCA_002411175.1 Anaerolineaceae bacterium UBA5311
AGGGTCTTACCGTTCCGATTGACAAGATCCTTCGCAAAAGAGGCTTAGAATGACAAAACCCAGCTCCTGTTCCCTATTCCCTGTTTCCTGGTCTCTGTTTCCTGGTCCCTGTTCACGGCTTCCATACATATTGCGTGTTTAATCTAAACACATTCACGTTGAGAATCGCTGCCTGTGAGCTATCAGCTTACACACGTGCTATAATCCTTCTCGCAAAGGATGGATGTATGAACCAAAAAGTGATCTTCCCCTTCACGGCAATCGTCGGGCAGGAACGCATGATGCGCGGGCTAATCCTGAACGCGGTCGATCCTCGTATCGGCGGTGTGCTCATCCGCGGCGAACGCGGTACCGCTAAATCGACTGCGGCGCGGGCGCTGGCAGCGCTGCTGCCGCCTATCGCCGTGGTTCAAGACTGCCGCTTCGGCTGCGACCCGCTCAAACCAACCACCTGGTGCACCGAATGCCAGGAGCGTTTTTTGCAAGGCGAAGACCCGCTGCCGGTCGAAACCAAAACCACACCTTTCGTCAACCTGCCCGTCTCGGCAACTGAAGACCGCGTGGTGGGCACGCTGGATATCGAACGTGCCATCCAGAAAGGCGAACGCCATTTTGAACCGGGCGTGCTGGCATCGGCGAACCGCGGGCTGCTCTATATTGACGAAGTCAACCTGCTGGACGATCACGTGGTGGACATTTTGCTCGATTCGGCTGCGATGGGCATGAACGTGGTGGAGCGCGAGGGCATCTCCTTCAGCCACCCGGCGCGCTTTATCCTCGTAGGCACGATGAACCCCGAAGAAGGCGATTTACGACCGCAGTTGCTCGACCGCTTCGCGTTTTCGGTCGAGATTCGCGGGATTTTGGACAAAGCCCAGCGCGTGGAGATTATGCGGAGAAATATTGCCTTCGAATCCGATCCTGAGGCTTTCAGGGAAAATTTTCTGGACCAGGAGCTCGCGCTTTCGCAGCGGATAGAGCATGCAAGGCGCCTGGTGGAAGAAGTGGGTTATACGCAGCGTGATTTGCTGATCATCGCCGACCTGACCTCCTCGATGGAGGTTGACGGGCACCGCTCTGACCTGGTGATCCTGAAAGGGGCACGGGCGCAGGCGGCGTTCGACGGGCGCGATCACATCACCCCGACCGATATCGCCCTTGCAGCAGAACTGGCACTTCCACACCGCGTAAAGGCGGGTCCATTCCGCAAAAGCGAGTCGGGAGTTGAGTCGCTGAACGCAAAAATCGCCGACCTGAAAATGCAGACCACGCTGGCAGAAACCAAGGACGACAGCACGCAGGAACCGGAGCAAGATCCGGACGATGGTAAAAAAAAAGTGATGCCGCGGGGGACGTAGAAAAAGAGGAAAGCAGCTGGGACCCGGACATCCCCATCGTGGGAGAAGGGCAGCAGGACGTGTTTGTGCAGCTGAACCCACAGTGGTGGGATGGCGGCAAGGTGGTAAAACCAGGCGAAACTTTTGAACCCAGGCAGCTGGACACTCCGCTGGATGAAATGGTGCGCAAACAGGGTGGAAGGCGCTCACAGACCATGTCCAAAACCAAGCGCGGTCGCTACATTCAATCGCGACCAGCCCCCAGGGACCGCAGCGATGTAGCCTTTGACGCCACACTGCGCGCCGCAGCTCCGCACCAACGCTATCGCCAGGCTTTGAAGGATGAACGAAAGGTCGCCTTCGCGGTGCGGTCAGACGATTTCCAGAAAAAAATCAGAGTCCGTAAAACTGCCAACCTGATTTTGTTTTTGGTGGACGGTTCGTGGTCGATGGCGGTTGCGGAGCGGATGAAGGCGACCAAGGCTGCGATTTTGAGCCTGCTTACTGATGCTTATCAACGGCGGGATCGGGTTGGGCTGGTGGTTTTTCAGAAAGACCGGGCTACACTGGTTTTAGCTCCGACCAATTCCGTCTTGCTGGCACAGCGGGCGCTGGCAAACATTCCGGTAGGCGGAAAAACCCCGCTCTCGGCTGGGCTGGAGATGGCATGGGAGGTTATTCAGCGCGAGAAGATCCTGCATCCGGACGTGCAGCCGCTGTTAATTGTCTTGACGGATGGCGCGGGGAATGTACCCTTGACACCTGGCAAACCAGTGGCGGAGGAGATGGCAGAACTGGCAGGTATGTTTGCCCATGAGAAAATTCACAGCGTGGTGATCAACATGGAGCAAAAAGTTTTTGACAGCGGGCTGGCGCAGCGCCTTGCGGAAAATATGAACGCGGTGTGCTACACAATCGAGGATTTGCGGGGTGATACGTTGTATGAGACGGTACAAAAGGAGATATCAGCGCCGAGCGTGCCAACTTATCGGGATCTGGGGTGACTATTACCGCTGGACACCTCTCGACAATCGGATTAAGTCGGTGACTCTTCCTCACTCAGCTTACTACTGCCTTCTTCAGAGGGGATGGGAATGTTTCCCCGAGGCTTGAGGTTAACCAGCACAGTTCCGATACTGGCAACTGCCAAACCAGCCGCGCCGACCCAGGTGAGACTCTCATCAAGGAAAAGCCAGGCGAGCAGGCTTATCTGGACCAGCATGGTGTTGTTGATAATGCTGGATTCCATCGCCGTCAGAACCTGCAAGCTTTTGTTCCAGAGCCAAAAAGCCAGGGCTGTATTGACAACCGCCAGCCAGGTCATAATCAGCCATGATCTCGTGCTTAATGGAGGCAGTCCCTGAAATGCAGCTCCGCTCCCCAACAGTATCATCGCGCCGAAACCCATGCTGATCGCGGTAACGATAAGCGGGTCGAGGCTTTTTTGTCGGTTGATCCAGCGCCCCAAAACAGATGCGACCGAATTTGAAAGTACGGTAAAAACTCCAAGTGTGAGACCAAGAACGCTCTTTGGCAGGCTCGTTTGAGGAAAAAAATAGATCACCACACCCAGCAGAAAAATAATCAAACCGCTCCATTGCAGTTTGCTGACGGGTTCATTCAAAATAAACAACCCGATGAGTGCCACCAAGGGTGCCGAAAAGTTGAGCATCAGGCTGAGGGTGATCGCATCAAGATACTTCAGCGATAAAAATTGCCCTCCCTGGGTGAAGGCGTAATAAACCAGCCCAAGCATCAGCAGCATTCCCCAATCCTGCTTCTTTAATTTTTGAACAGCTTCCCGTTGTTTGATCAGTCCGGGTAAAAGGACAATGAAAGCGATGGAATAACGCAAGCCCGCAAAAGTGAGCGGCGGTATTTCATCGATTGTTAATTTAATCAGCACCCAGGAACTTGACCATAACAAGGTCACCAATAAAGCCTGCATGACGGCTTTATTTTTATGGGAAAGCTGCATAATGAGCGCTCCTGTTCCGGGTGTGAAATTAACTGCCGAACCCCTGCCAATGATAGCTCAATCCGGGGCTGCGTTTTCGCTTTACAAGCCTGGTACAGCACTGCAAATGAAGATTGAAGCGGAGGTACACAGGCAAGCTCGGCGGGAAAATTGTAACACTGTTCACCCCTTGGATTGGTGAAGTTTGTTTATATTCCCAGGCGGACGCGTGTAATTAAGCAACCCCCTCTTGTATTTTTGAGGGGGTTGCTGTTGATCATGAGATCAGACTATGCGCCTTTGCCAAGTTGTTTGCCAACCCGCTCGAACGCGCCCAGTGCTTGCTCAAGATGTTCCTGGCTGTGGGCGGCTGAGATCATCACACGGATGCGAGCCATGCCCATGGGAACGGTAGGGAAGCCGAGCGATATTGCAAAAATGCCCTCGTCGAAAAGTTTGCGGCTGAATTCACGCGCGAGCTGGACATCGCCCAGCATCACCGGTGTGATCGGTGTCTGCGTGAGACCGGTGTCAAAGCCAAGCTTGCGAATTCCCTCCTGGAAGAAGCGCGCGTTAGACCATAAGCGATCGACCAACTCGGTGGATTCCTCAAGCAGGTCTACCGATGCCAAACAAGCTGCCACATCAGGGACAGTCACTGCCGAGCTGAAAAGGAACGGGCGCCCGCGTTGGCGCAGCCACTCGATGATTTTCGCATTACCGGCAACCACACCGCCAACCACACCGAAGGCTTTGCTGAACGTGCCGACTTCAGCATCAACCTGTCCATGAAGCTTAAAATGGTCCACAATGCCGCGCCCACCTTCGCCAACCACACCTTCGCCGTGGGCGTCATCGACCATGGTCATAAGGTTGTATTTTTTGGAAACTTCAACCAGCTTATCCAATGGAGCCAGGTCGCCATCCATCGAAAAGACACCATCGGTAATCATGAGACCGCGTCGATAAGTTCCCTGTGCTTCCTTGACCACGCGTTCAAAATCTTCCACGTCGGCATGCTTGAAGCGATGGATTTTTGCCCCAGAGAGGCGGGACCCATCAATGATTGAAGCGTGGTTCAATTCATCTGAAAAAATCGCATCTTCTTTGCCAACCAGGGCAGGGATTGTGGCTCCGTTGGCACTGAAACCAGATTGGAAGGTAATCGCGTCTTCCACGCGTTTGAATTTAGCCATGCGTTTTTCCAACTCGACATGCAGGCTCATTGTTCCTGCAATAGAACGCACCGCACTGGGTCCAACCCCATATTGTTTCATGGCATCAATGGCTGCTTGGACCAGGCGGGGGTGGTTTGCCAGTCCAAGATAATTGTTGGCGCAAAAATTGAGCACCTGTTTTCCGTTGATGATCACTTCGGGACCCTGGGCAGAGTCCATCGTGGGGATTGTGTTGTAGAATCCGGTTTCTTTGAGGGTGTTGAGTTCTTCGTCGATCCAGGCTAATTTGTCGGTCATAATCTCCTCCGTGTCTAAATTGGTTTTGATAGTATCCTGATTATACTCTCGCCCTTTTCAAAAATTGGATGGCAAGCTATCCTGTTTTTTTTCGTTGAAGTATAATGCCATCGTTATCCCGAATGAGGAGAAAACAATGGTAATAATCAGGACTGAAGATTACGCTGAAATAAGCCGGAAAGCAGCCAGGCTTATCGCCGCCCAGGTGTTGCTGAAGCCGGGTTGTGTGCTTGGGCTGGCAACTGGTTCGACCCCAAATGGTACCTACCAGGAGTTAATTCGAGTTCATAAGGAAGAAGGACTCAGTTTTCGCACGGTGAAAACTGTCAACCTGGACGAATATTATGGTCTCCCTGCTGAGCATGAGCAAAGTTATCATCACTATATGAAGGATAAATTGTTTGACCATATCGATATTCTTCCAGAAAACACCCATGTGCCGGATGGACTGGCTCCCGACCCCGCGAATTACGGCAAAAAGTATGACGAACTGATTGTGGCATTGGGCGGTATCGACCTTCTGCTGCTTGGTATCGGCAGTAATCGGCATATCGCTTTTAACGAGCCGGGCGTACGTTTTTCAGCACAGACACGCTTGGTGGATTTGGACCAACACACCATCGAAGACAATGCCCGCTTTTTTGAATCGGAAAAGGATGTTCCCCGACAAGCCATCTCGATGGGGATGAAATCGATCCTTGGTGCAAGGCGGATTATACTCATCGCAAGTGGTGCCGGAAAAGCAAGCGCGGTCCGCGATATGCTGGAGGGTCCTATTGATCCGATGCTGCCTGCTTCGATTCTCCAGCTGCATCAGGATGTCATCCTGATTGCGGATCAGGCAGCCTTATCGCTGGTTTCACCGGAATTGATACAATAGAACAATTTTCTCTGCATTAAGTGCCGATGTGGGTGACCACTTTGAAGGCAGACCCCATGCAAGCACTGATGTCGACGCTCTGACCACCCATCCATTATCCCGACAGAGGATGAACGCAAAGCGCCAGGGCTTTTGGACCGGTATGCAGCCCAACCACAGGACCAGTGCTGGAAATGAACAACTCAAGCGGTTTCCCCACCTCCAGAACACGCTCTTTTAGCTCAAGCGCGGTTTCGTATGCGTCTCCATGAAGGATTGCCAGCCGACAGCTGGAGATATCCGGTACCCGTTTGAAAAACGCGGACAGAAGACCTTCTTTTAGCCCCTTGAAGGCACGCTTCAAAGCGATCGCTTCGAATTTGCCCTTTTCGGAGCTCAGACTCAGGATTGGTTTGACAGGCAGCATGCTCGTGAGCCAGCGAAACGTGTTTCCCATGCGTCCGCCGCGCGCCACCCACGAAAGTGTGTCAAGCCCGAACAAGATAAAAACAGATTTTCGGGTTTCTTCAATCACTTTCAGCACATCAGCAATGGATCCTCCCGAAGCGGCACTGCGCGCGCCAGCGAGCGCTTGCCATCCGGTGAGCATCGTGGTGCCCTGGGTATCGACAACATGGACAGGCAGCTTGTAATCAGCGGCAGCAAGCTGGGCGATTTTATGGGTTGAGCTAAGTCTGGAGCCGATAGGCAAACAGACAATCTGCGTGGCGCCTCTTGCGATCGCGGCGTTGTAAGCTGCTTTAAATTCTCCAACTGTAGGCGTAGCGGAAGTAGGATGGACGGGGTCAGTTAAAGCGCGGCGATAGAACTCTTCCGGTTGGATGGTGACACGATCGAGAAATTCTTCATCTCCCCAGATGAGATGGGTTGGCACAACCTGAATATCGTATTCCTCGATCAGCTCCTGTGGTATATCGGCAGTGCTGTCGCAAACGAATTTGATCATCTTGCTTCTCCTACAATATTATTAACCACAATTTTACTCAATAATTGTTCCCGTATTCACCGTGAACACCAATGCCCCCAGCGTTATCCAAGCTAAATGTCCTCCATCTGGGGTTGTTTCAGGCGCAAATCAGGTTGAACTGCAGCCGGTCCAATATCACGGGGCTCCTGGAGTTTGGCTGTTTGCTGTTTATGTTATACCGCAAGGTGTGGTTAAGTGCGATGATTGTTTGTTGAAAGTAATTTGAAAACGTTGACTTAATCGCTATTCTTTTCGCAGATCCAGCGGCTGCCGGGTACTGGCTCAAGCCGTGTGAAGCCAGCGCGGGCGTAAAAACTGGCGTAGCCGATATCTGCTGTGTCATACCTGGTTGGCAAGGCAGGGCGCGGTTGGGTGATGTCATCAAGCGGAAGCACCTCGACGTTGTCTGCACCGGCTCTGAACGCTTCGCCAATCGCTTTGCGCACTAACGCCATGAATAAAGAAGAATACTCAGCCCGCTTTTGCAATGTTATCTGTCGGATAGCCCAATTGTTGCTGCCGGGATCTTTGGTTTTGACTGCCAGCGGGCAAACCAGTTCACAAGCTCCGATCACGCGCTGCTCCTCAACTAAAATCACACCTGATCTCAACCCAATCTTCCGATAATCATCCAGCTTTGCCAACTGCGGAGGTTCAACGCCCTCCAGCATCATTAAGATTTTTGCCTGCAATTCGGAGGAGATGCTCTCGCTATGTTTTTTGTCGAGGATATTGGTGAACGCAAGGTAATCCGCTGGGTTTTGGGGGACGCGCACACTGAAACGCCCCGGCACCTGCCGCTTGCCAGGCGCGAGCCCTTCATAGAGGCTCAGTGCGTATTCCTCGTATTCTGCGGGAAGCTTTAGTTTGAAAAGGTTGCAGATATAGAACACATCCTGGTAATCCTCGTGGTCAAAGTCGTAACCAAGATGAAAATCGACCAGCCATTCCGGATGGATACAGCTTACATTCGCGCCAGCAATTTTGCCCTGACCGGTTAACGAATCGCCCGGATATTCGACCCCTCCGACAATTTGCCCTTTGCTGTTTCGAACGAAGGTGTGCAGGTCGACCTGGTGACCGCAGCCATTTTCGAGCACAAATTTGGCTGCCCATTTATCACCCCTGGGAAGGTATTGATAATCGAGACGACGCAAGATATTGAGAAAGCGCCGAAGGTATTGTTGGTTAATTGCCAGGTCGAGGTCAGAATGCTCACGAGTTTGCCACCCGAGAAGGGCATCCACCGCCCAACCGCCATCGACTACAACCGGTATGCCGGCAATTTCAGCCAGCGATAAAACCCGCCCCGCTTCCTCTTCATCCATCACCGCGTTTTCACTCGGGTGGTCGCGTGTCGGAAAATCACTGAGCAGTTCTGCCAACTCTGGGTCGGATGGTCGCGCGGGGTTCGTCACGTTCTATCCTCCCCTGGTTCAATACGACTGAAATTATCGGGTGCCTTGCCCGCACTGAGGGCTAAGCATAGCGAAACAAGACACAGGGCAGCTCCAATCAGGTAAACCTCGCGATTGCCAAAACGATCGTAGACAAAACCGCTCAGGGCATTGCTAATCATGTAGCCGACGCCAAACATGGTAACGCCGATCAACGCGTTTGCGGTGCTGGTGACGTGTTTCGGCAGAATGAGGTTGACCAATGTAATTGAAGATACCAGGCGAAAGGTAAAACTGGCTGAAGTCAGCACACTGGTGACAAAAACGACGCCAGCTGACGGAAAAAACCATACCACCAATCGTCGAAGCAAATCGAACAGAAAGACAAAAATAATAATGCGCTGGATTCCAATTTTCCGAATCACTTTGTCGGCATTGAGCATGAAAGGTAATTCACCAAGCGCGCTCAGGCTGTTTGCCAGCCCGATGATACCTGCCTGTAAGCCCAGATTTTGCATATAAATAGGCTCGAAGGAGCGTATCCCATCCTGGGTTGGGTCTGATATTGCCAGAGCCAGCGCCATGAGCCAGAGAAAGCGGTGAGAAGAGACCATTTTCAATACGGAAGTCAGGTTGATGTCCAGCCTTTTTATCCCTCCGGTCATGTCGAAGACGGACCCCGGCAAGAAAAGTAAAACCACGATGCTGAGACCAATCAGGATCAAAAAACCCGCGGAATTGTAGGTAAAACCGTAGTTTTGGTAAATCCAACCGGCGAAGAGCGTAGAAACTCCATAGCCAATGGAACCCCACAAGCGGATTGATCCAAAACTGGAGCCCTGGTGTTCCTTTGAACTTGATGCCACCGAATAAGAAAGATTCTCCGATGTAGCATAAAAAGGTCCCTGCACTGATCGATAGATCATCCACAGGAGCAATACCGGCACAAAAAGCTTGAGCCAGCCGATCGTCCCCAATGTAAAAGCCATAATTAACAAAGACGTAATTAAAACAGAGCGCTTATTGGCAGCCTGGTCAAAAATCAACCCATATTTCGGGGCAATCAGGATCACTGCCGCAGACCCGCCAATCATGATCGTGCTAATCTCAATTCCGCTGAAGCCAATGGAATCATAATGCAGAGGCATGTACGTGATAATCATGCCAAGCGCAGCAAAAATCAGAAAAAAGTACAGGCGAATCAGTTGTTTGACAGGGAGAGGTGAGTTAAGCGATGACATGGCGTTCAGGTTTTCAGAATTTGTAAATTATATCATCGTAAGAAACAAAAATTCTGGATAAAACACGCGCTTCACGGTATACTTACCCAATACAAACGCCAACGTCCGGAGGATCTCATGAAAGTAACCGTTCAACAACAGCAACTCGCTCACGGAGTCAATATCGTTTCCCGCGCGGTGACATCCCGCAGTTCCCTGGCTGTGCTTTCTAACATCCTGCTCAAGACCGATAACGGGCGCCTGCGATTGTCGGCAACCAACCTCGAGCTGGGGATCAGTGCCTGGATTGGCGCGAAAGTGCAAGAGGAAGGTGGTTTGACCGTCCCTGGCAGAACTTTTGTGGATATGGTCAGCAACCTGCCCAACGAAGAGGTAACCCTGACAGTGGACGACCGCACACAGACACTAAACGTAAAATGCGGCACGTTGAACACCGATATCAAGGGGATCAGCGCAGAAGAATTTCCGCCAATGCCCTCACCAGACCTGGATAACGCGATTGCTCTGAATATTGAGAATTTCAAGGAACAAATCCAGCAGGTCGTTTTTGCTGCATCAACAGATGACTCCCGACCGAGCCTGATGGGTGTGCATATGACTTTTGATGGCAACACTCTGGAAATGGCAGCGACGGATGGTTATCGCATCTCGATAGCCAAATCTGAAATGGCTCAAAAAGTGCCCCAAAACTTTGAGGCACTCGTGCCAGCGCGCGCGCTTGCTGAACTGAGCCGGATCGCGGTCAACGGGGACGAATCAGTGTATATGACCTTCCCTCAAGGTCGTGGTCAGGTTATTTTCCATATGAATGACGCTGAACTCGTGTCTCAACTGATCGAAGGAAGCTTTCCAAATTACGGCGCGATCATTCCACCTTCGTTTAAGACGCGCACCGTGCTCTCAACAGCACAGCTGCTGAAAGCCTGTAAACAGACCGAAATTATTGCCCGCGAAGGCAGTTATATTGCCAAACTGGATATCCAACCGGAAGTGGATGGTGAACAAAGCTCCCTGCTGGAGATTTCTGCCCGTTCAGAACAAACCGGTTCTTCCGAGGTGATGGTGGATGCATCGGTTGATGGTGTGCCGCTGTTGATTTCTTTCAATATCCGCTATCTGCGCGAAGCGCTGGAGGTAATCAAAACCCCTACCGTCAGCCTGGAGACGAACGCTGTTCATACTCCGGGAATGCTGCGACCGGTAGGGGATGATCATTTTTCGCACATTATCATGCCGATCAATACGGCAAGATAATTCCCCCTTTTTTTCATTCGCTTATGAAGACGCCTCTTTTCGCTGAGGCGTTTTTGCTCCCTCGGCGCCGTGCGGGCTCAGAGTTGCGGAGGTATGCAGCTCGACCAGCTTAACAAAGGCGTTGATGACAGAATGGAGGAATTTAACAGTGTCTTCGTTGTTAATTTTTCCGTTCTCATCGAACAGCGTGTGGGTGTGTGCAATGTAAGCTTCCGGCTGTTGTACCGTGGGCATATTAAGGAAGGTGAGCATCTGGCGAAGATGATGGTTTGCACCAAACCCTGAAATGTTGCCGGGAGATTGGCTGACGATCAGGGCAGGCACGCCTGACCAAACGTTATGACCATATGGACGCGAGCCAACATCCAGGGCGTTTTTTAATGCGGCGGAGATGCTGCGGTTGTGTTCTGGTGTGACAAACACAACTCCTTCTGCGGACCTGATCTGGTCCCTGAAAGTTATATAGGTTGGGGGCGTCTCGACTTCTTCCAAATCATAATCCTGGTTGTACAGGGGCAGATTATCAATCCGGACGAATTCCGCTTCGTACCCTTCGGGTAAAAGGGAGACGAGATTGTTTGCCAGCTTTTGGCTTAATGAGTTTTTTCGGGTTGAACCGACAACGATTGCGATTTTTTTGTTCATGAATCACCTCTTTATTTTTTTTGTTAAGTGATCCTAACTATCGCCTGAGCAAGGTTTAAATGCAAAGACTTGTCCAACCTATAGGAGGGCGGAAGGATTAGAGCTTCATAAGATTGATGCTGGCGCAGAGAGTTGAATCAACCCAGGTTTTGAGAATTATCATCCTGACTGGCTTTTCTGAGCGCTTCGATTTGCTTTTTGCGCGCTTCAGCACGAAGACGATGTTCATAGAGCGGGCGGTGTGTGCCGTCGCAAAGAGGTTTGATGCGTGAATGACCGCAGGTGCACAGCGTCACGCGGTTGCGCGGGGTAAAGGGCGCTTTATCAGAGCGCTCGATCGGGATGTAGCCCGTGACCCAAAGTGGACCCTGAATTTCACCGTAAGAGGTGCATTCAAAGGTGTCGGCAATTTGCGCGGGCAAGTCGGGCTCCACCTCAGGTCCGTCGCGTTCAGTTTGATATACAAGTGAGCCTGAGGGACAGTCCTCAACCATTTTGATTGCTCGTGCTTTCTTAACTGGATCACCAGATTCTTCCGTGAGCTCGATGAAATCGGTATCTACGAGCACACAAAAACCGGAATTCATGCATAAGCGGACGATCTTGGAGACTGTCAGACCATCTGGTCCATAATAACTGAGCTTACGTCCCCATGGTCCGCTGGTGACTGCTGTTTCATCTCCGACAAATCCCGTCTCAACATGCCGACCATCACAGAAGGGAGCATTGTTGGTCTGACCGCAGCGACAGAGGATGTAAGAGTCTTGTTTGGTCTCATATGCCCCATGATCTTTCCAATCCACCGGTTCGCCTTTATTGGTGCAAACCTGGCTCATTTTGCGCAGGGGCACGCCTCCACGAACTCGATAGGGACCATCTCGGACAACTTCGATTTTAAAGTTTGGGTTGGGTTCCGTCATGACGTGCCTCCTCACAGGTTTTGATAATTGTAATTGAATTCGAAAACCCTGCTGCTTTAATAACCCGTTTCGAACTATCTGTTCGGTAATTTTGGAGCGACTCCCCTGACTTTCTGTTTTCAGGTGGATTTATTTCTGACCTGGCTAAGGGGTACTGAGCCTTCCACCTTGCTGGATTCAAAAATTCTCTTCAGCTCCCGCTGTTCAACTTTCTCCCGCTTAACTAGATGCTTAACCAGTAGAATCTGGCTATCCACCTTTTCGTAACCAGACCTTTCCGCAAAGTCGGCAAGCTGCGGTTGATAAGAGCGGGCGCAAAGATATACAGGACGGTTAGCCGGGTTGGCAACCGCGGCAGAAAGCCGGCTGAGCAGGTCGGCGTTGTTGGCATGGCAATCAATTAACGGCTGAACCCAGATTCCCCTGGGACCGACATTGATATCCGCATATCCCAAATATTTCTTCTCGGCAGAAAGCGCTACCAAACCCATTTCAGACCAACGATTAAGGGGAGCCATGGGATGAGAGACGGCAGGCACGTGTTTTTTATGTAATCGGATGAGAGCGGGTCTGTCAGCAGGTTGATAATCCCGCCAGACCGTTTCGGAATCATTATCTCCAGTTGAGGTCCTGGGGAAAGTGTAAATCGATTGCCGCGCCCAAATAGTAAAACCTGCCAACCGGAAACCTTCAAACAAGGGGGACTGTTCCGGCAAGTCTGCAAGGATCCCCACCGCAGCCCAACCCCTGGCAAATTGTGCCAATTCTTCAAGGAGGGAGGCAACAATGTGCTTGTCAGGATGATCGAGCCCACCCAGGTAGCTCATTTGCGCAAAATCGAAAGTTTCGCATTTTTCGATCTGGGCGTACGTTGTCTGGGTTTCGATTTCCTCCCAAATGATCGCCTGTTGTAAAACCGTTGGTGAGACCCTGCGCATAACATTTCGCATATTAAGTGGATCGCCCCGGGTAAGCAGACGGACCGAATCCAAACCTTGCACATAAAGGCTTTGCCTGCTGATCTTATAGAGGTCGAAAGGGCTTAGTTTGCGTGTGATGATTGGGCTAACTCCAGGAAATAACGGTGGAAACGCAGGTCTTCAGTAAGTTCAGGATGAAATGAAGTGGCGAGTAACCTGCCTTGCTGAGAAGCGATGATCCGGTCATCCGGCAGGTTCATCAGAGGTTTGGCTGAGCCATAAACTTCAGTAATAATCGGTCCGCGAATAAAGGTGAGCTGATAATCCGGCTGACTGGGCTCAAGAAAGGGAACTGGTAATCCGACAGTAAACGAGTCGATCTGCCTGCCAAAGGCATTCCGCTGAATCGTGATATCCATGAGCGCAAGTAGAGGCTGGCTGGAGCCCACATCTTTGGCGAGTAAAATTGCCCCAGCGCAGGTGCCCCAGATGGCATTGTCTTTGGCAAAATTTCGGATTGGTTCCACCAGGTCGTAATCGACCATCAGTTTACCGATCGCCGTGGATTCACCACCCGGGAGGATCAAACCAGACAAGCCATCAAGATGACCAGGCAGACGGACTTCTGTGACATCAGCCCCGAGTTTTTCGAGGCTGATGCGGTGTTCGCGGAAGTCGCCCTGGAGGGCTAAAACGCCGACCTTCATTAGATTTGCTTTAAGTCTTTACCAACCCCGGGTTGCCATTTTTTCGTCTTCGGGCAGCTGTACAGCTGACCTGCCAACCATGGCTTCGCCCAGGTTGCGGCTAATTTCGGCAAGAATGGCGGGTTCGTTATAGTGGGTGGTCGCTTTTACAATAGCTTCAGCACGTTTGGAGGGGTCGCCAGACTTGAAAATGCCTGAGCCTACAAAAATGCCGTCAACTCCCAGCTGCATCATCAGGGCAGCGTCAGCAGGCGTAGCGATTCCGCCAGCGGCAAAATTGACCACGGGCAGTTTACCCAGTTCCCGCACCTGCAGGCAGAGCTCGTAGGGAGCCTGGTTGTCTTTGGCAAAAGTCATTACTTCTGCATCGGGCAGGGATTGAAGATGCCGAATCTGACCATAAACCGAGCGGGCATGCCGAACAGCTTCAACCACGTCGCCGGTGCCAGGTTCGCCCTTTGTGCGCATCATCGCTGCGCCTTCGGCAATCCGGCGTAAGGCTTCGCCAAGGTTTCTGCAACCACATACAAAAGGCACTTTGAAGGGGTGTTTATAAATGTGAAAGGCTTCGTCAGCCGGTGTGAGAACTTCTGATTCATCGATAAAATCCACGCCAAGGGACTCAAGGATCTGAGCTTCGACGAAATGACCGATACGACATTTTGCCATAACAGGAATGCTAACTGCTTCCATAATTTGAAGGACAAGTTCCGGGTCACTCATGCGGGCGATACCGCCATCGGCGCGGATATCAGCGGGGACTCGCTCCAACGCCATAACCGCCACAGCTCCTGCGTCTTCTGCAATTTTTGCCTGGTCGGCATTGACCACGTCCATAATTACGCCGCCTTTGAGCATCTCAGCGAGACCTTTTTTGACCCCGAATTCGGGCACTTCTTGTTTCATGCAACCTCCTGCAATTAATTAGTGATGTAAAGAGATTGTACCACCAACCAGGCTCACGCTGCTTCCTTAAGAGCTGCGACCAGCTCACGGTTAAAATCGGGGATATCGGCGACAACACGACCCCAAACCAGGTTGCCATCCCGGAAGGCGGCCTTGTCCACCCATTGCGCGCCGGCATTGATCATGTCGTCCTTAATTCCCATCGAGCCTGTGCCCGGCTTGCCGTCGACAATTTTGGCTGATATGGCAAGCAGACCGGCATGGCAGATGATGCCGATCACCTTGCCTTGCTGGTTCATTTTGGCAATAAGGTCCGTCACCACCTTGAAACGACGAAGCTTGTCGGGTGCCCAGCCGCCAGGCAGGACCAGGGCAAAAAGATCGTCTGCAAGCAAGTCTGTCATATTGGTATCCGGTTTGATTTTAAGACCGTTTTTCCCTTTTATGGGGGTCAGGTCCATCGCTGCCGTAAAGACAATCATCCCTTCTTCCTGCAGGCGCATTGCCGGCACAAAATATTCCAGTTCTTCAACACCTTCGGCAACCAGGAATGCAACTTTTTTTCCTTCGAGTGTCATTTCGTGTTCCTTCTTTCTTTTCGAGTTATTCTTTCATCATAGCATATTGATAGGGGTGGATTCCATTTTTTGTAGGTGTGGCAGCTGAGCCCTACTCTGATAATCGATAACGCAAATTTTTCGTAGGGAACGCGCTTGTCCCGTTCCGGCGAAGCAATGTTGTTGTAGGGCGAGACGTTTGTGCCGGGGAAGCCGTGTATTGAGGGGGTTGTGACATTGGTGTGACGGTGATTTTGCTCCCCCTCAATCCGCCATACACTTACCCCGTCACGTTCCGGCTTAGCCATCTTCTTGTAGGGAACGCGGCCCTGTGCCTGCGCAGCAAGGTATGTCCCGTTCCGGCGTAGCCATCCTTTCGTAGGGAACGCGGCTCGTCCCGTTCCGGCGAAGCAATGTTGTTGTAGGGCGAGACGTTTGTGCCGGCGAAGCCGTGTATTGAGGGGGTTGTGACATTGGTGTGACGGTGATTTTACTCCCCCTCAATCCGCCGTACTCAATCACCAAGCACAACGGCTACTCACGGGACGGCATGGCAACCGTCCCCTACTCTGATAGTCGAAAACGCGAATATTTTGTAGGGAACGCGGCTCGTCCCGTTCCGGCTTAGCCATCTTCTTGTAGGGAACGCGGCTTGTCCCGTTCCGGCGAAGCCATCTTTTCACACACAACGCAATCATGACACCCTCCCGTTTTCCATCGCGTTGATTGTGAATTTTACGGAAGGAGCAAGCCCCTTACCTACTCAATGGTAACGATCACTTTTTTCGCGAAAACGGCTTAAATAACTTACATATCAATAAACCGGCTGTCGTCGAGGGCATCTTTTTCTGGTTTGCTATCGACCTCAAGAATGGGTTCTTTCGAAACGTCAACAATGCGGGATTGACGTTCGGCTTGCTCAATTTCCTCCGGGGCTGCCCGCCTGGTAACCTGCCATTTACCGCAATGGGGGCACCTTTCGAACTTGCCAACCACAATATTCAACCCTAAAAAGGAACGGGGAAAAATCTGACCACAGCTGTTGCAGATTGCCAAACCATTCATACCCCCACCTGAAACCTGTCCACCTTTTTGACGGGAAGTGATAAACTGGCTTATTCCCACAGCTGCCAGGGTTACTGCCGCGATGATAACGATCAGCCTGGTGGTTTTCTCCCCCGATTCTGCCGCGCTCAGGAAGTTGTAGGTAATTGGTCCCGCAGAAACAACCGTTCCTCCAGCAAACCTGATTTCGGCTCTCATCTGGCGGATCCCTGGCTCGTAATTGTCAGTGTTAAATGAAAATCTAAAGGGCTCTTCCGCCAGCTCCACCATGACGTCATCATCAATGTAATAAACCACCCGCTCAACAGAATCAAGCTCACCATCCACATACAGAGTCATGTTGCCCTGGATGTCTGCACCGGAGCCATAGCCCCAGTCACGCCTGAGCCTCAAGGTAAAATCAGACCCATCCTGCGCCTGTGCCTCTGAAAAAGCAAAAACGAAGGCAACTACCAATAATAATCCCATCCAAAATCGATTTTTTTTCATCTCGTTTACTTCCATTTTGTGAGAATATTCTCGCGGTCAAATATTACTGTGCCCAGGCGCAGCATCCCGAATGCCAATAACGCGCATATCACGATAGCGATGAGCATGAAATTGATATTGATTACCAGCTTGCCTGCAAGAACTGCAAACATGACCAGCATAAGTGGAATAATCACCATTCCAGAGAGCTGCTCAGCCACGCGGGGGTCACTGACCCGGGAAGAAATATAAATCGCGACGATAGTGGCAATGACCGAGAGGATCGGACCCAACACCAGGATCCCCAGCAGCCATATTGGGCTAAGAATATAGTTGATCACAGCGGTAGAAAGCCCAAGCAGCAAACTGCCAATCACAAAAATTCCAAAGGCGGCATAACTGATCAGCACCCCCGGTATCACGGCAGCAAGCCCTTTGCCAGCCAGCAATTCGACCGTCGTTATCGGAGTTGCCAACAGAGGTTCAAGGCTGCGGGTGGTTTTTTCCCCAACGATGCTGTAAGCTGCGATTGTGGTCGGAATCATCAGCGGCATCAGCATGAACAGGAGCATAAACTGATTTAACAGATAGATCTGTGTACATTCACCAGCAGTAAGCCCGGCACACACCTCGGTAAAACCAGCAGGCAACCCAGCACTCTCTGCCGGAAGATCGACAGGCAGTGAACTGGTGGTCATGTAGAGCATAACCAACGGCATGGCAACAAAAAGCATCGGCAGCAAGGTCATCGTCGAAATTACCCAGCGGTTTTTAAATACTTCGGACCATTCTTTGTCAATAATTGTGCGAACGTGTTTCATGCCTGCCCCCTGTCACCGGACCCGACCATTTCAAGGTAGATTTGCTCGAGGCTGTGCCTGATTACGCCAACAAACTGGACCTGCGCGCCGGCTGTGACCAGCGCCCTTATAATCACCGGGTTACTTTCCTCGGGATTTTTCAAGGAAACCACCAGCTTGTTATCCACCACCTCTACGTTTCCTGCCCCGGCGATGCCTGCTACCAGGTCGACCCAGGCGGGTTCCATCGTCTGGAGGTGAAAAACCACCCGGCGACCAAACATCTGGTCACGCAGGTTGGAAGGGCTGTCCAGGGTAAGCAGTTTTTGCTGGAAGATACCCACACGGTCACACAACCGTTCCGCTTCGTCAAGATTATGGGTGGTCATGAAGATTGTTCGACCTTCGGATTTCAGTTCTTCAATAAAATCGCGCACTGTTTTAGAGGCTTCCGGGTCAAGCCCGCTGGTTGGTTCATCGAGGAAGAGGATCTGTGGTTCGTGGATCAGGGCACGCGCAAGTGCCAGTTTCTGACGCATCCCTTTTGAGTAGCTGCCAACTGAATCCAGCCGACGTTCCCATAAACCCATCATGCTCAGGTACTTATTGACCGCTTTTTGGACATCGGGCACATCGTAAAGATTCGCGAAGATGGTCAGGTTTTTCTCGGCAGTCAGGCGTTCATACATGCCCGGAGCTTCGGTAAGGATGCCAACGTTACGGCGAATGTTAGTATCATCCCTCCCCAGTTCATAGCCGGCAACCTGCGCGGTGCCTTCAGTTGGGCGGATGAGACCGGTGAGAATCCGGACCGTGGTTGTTTTTCCAGCGCCGTTGGGTCCCAGAAATCCAAATACCTCCCCCTTCATGACTTCGAGGGTAAGGTCATCAACAGCACGTAATTCTTTTTCCTGTTTTTTTCCAATCAGGAACACTTTGGATATGTTTTTTGTCTTGATCATATAAATCCTTCCAAACAAGCATTGATTATACCGCCTGCAAACTGACAATTCACAGCTAATCGAAACTTGAAACCTGCGTAAAGTGGACTGGCTAATTAATTTTTTCGATTACCCAAAAATGCGACAAACCTAAACGCTGGAGAGGGGTCTTTTCGAGGAATTGAAGCACGCTTCGGAGTAGTTTGCCAAGGGTGGGATGTCGTTCGATGATATTATCGTAAGCCCCAAAAATGGTGCGTTGTTCAATAAATTTCACCGAAATTCCATCAAACAAGCGCGAAAGGTCTTTGCGAGTATAAACCCGCACATGTGGGGCGAGTTTGTCGCGCAGGGGTCGGGGAAGCCAATTGATCAGGGGAGTGTTCCCAAAATGATACTTACCCTTCCAGTAATGACCGTGGGTTTCAAACGGGTAGCCCCGATTAGGACAAAAAAGGGCGATGCGTCCGCCAGGTTTGAGCACGCGCACCATTTCACTGATGGCTTTATGATCATCCTGAACATGTTCGAGCACTTCGTGGCTTAAAACGAGGTCAAAACTGGATTCAGGCAGGGGAATTTGCTCCCCGGCAGCGCAGAAAACGTTGGGCGTATAGACCCGGCTATCCTGAACACGGGGGGGGTCAATATCAAATCCAACCGCAAAGCCGGATATCGGTACCAGTCGGGAAAGATACATGCCAACACCGCTGCCATCCACAAGCACAGAGCCTTGCAAACGATCGCCGGCTGCCTGTTTGAGGAATTTTAAGCGGCGTTCCTGACCGGCGCGCCAAACATGGGAAGGCTCACCGCGCTGCGCGGCTTTATCCAGATCTTCGGGAATTAGGTTTGGCATGGCAGTATTGTACCCATATTTTCGGTTTTCCATGGTTTTGATCGAAGCAGCTCAGCCCGATGCAGCTGTCAATCTTTCGGGAATCAAGTGAATCCCGTGAAATGGAGCGTCGAATCGTATCTACGATCCCCAATCAACACGGGGTTTGCTTTTTCCCCTTAGCCATTTTTCGGCTGCAATGGCAGCGATTGCGCCATCACCGGCTGCGATTACAGCTTGTTTGACATGGGTACAGATGACATCACCAATCGCATAAACCCCGGGAATGTTGGTTTGATTCTCCCGGTCAACCTGCAGGCAGCCTTCAGCAGAAACTACAAGCTGACCTTGTAAAAAGTCAGTGATCGGTTTACCACCCTGCAGATAAACAAAAGCGCCGTCGATTGGCAGGCTGTGTTCAGCTTGCGTGCTGCCTTTTTCCTGGTAACTGATCCCTTCCACCTTATTTTCTCCAAAGATTTCCTTAACCTGGCTTCCCAGATGCATGACCACATTGGGCAGGCTGCTTAAGGCAGCCAATTCAGCCTCGCTGACATTTATTTGGTTCGTCGGAGCGAAGAAATGGACGGCTTGCGCAAACCGAGCCAGGTAGGAGGCTTCTTCGACTGCCTCATCACTTTTCCCAACGACCGCGACAACTTTATCTTTGAAGAAAGCTGCGTCACAAACCGCGCAATAAGAAACCCCACGACCGAGGAGTTCAGATTCGCCTTTAATCAGGTTGCTGCGCCCCATGGAACCTGTCGCGATAATAATCGAACGGGCACTATAGACCTCATAATTCCCAAAGACCAGCCTGGTTTCGCCTGAAAGGTCTGTGCCGATAGCTCTGTCGTTGATGAACTCAGCACCAAAGTCTGCTGCCTGCTTGCGCATGGTTTGCAGCAATTCCATACCGCTGACCTCACCATCAAAGCCGGGAAAATTGGCAATCTTGCTGGTGGTTCCAAGCGCGCCTGTGGTCAGTCCTTTATCCACTATCGCCACCTTGAGTCCAGAGCGAGCGGCGTAGATGGCAGCCGTCGCGCCGGCAGGACCTCCGCCAATAATTAAAACGTCATAATTTTGTTTCAAAGCCTCTGTCATTCCTACCTCTTTTTCTTCCGTGGTGGTAGTATAACCAAACAGACAAACATGTTCAAATTGAACCTTATAGATCAGAAAAGTTCCAGGAAAACTCGATTTTTGAGAGTTTTTTAGAGAACTTGTTTGATATAAACAGTCTGTTTATCATGAATTGGTGAAGAGATGACCAAAAAGTTCTATCAAAAGAGCATATCCGAACGGCATGAAATCCTGGCACAACAAGCCGGGCTCAACGCAAAGCAATTGGAGGCTTACAGCTCCGAAGGAGGGCTGCGGATAGAGACCGCCAACGCCATGATCGAAAACGTGGTTGGGCTTTATAGTCTGCCGGTTGGTATCGGTCGAAATTTTCTGGTAAATGGGCGCGATGTTTTGATCCCGATGGTAACAGAAGAGCCCTCCGTGGTTGCCAGCGTGTCATACATGGCAAAGCTGGCTCGACCCAGTGGTGGCTTTACAGCCGGGATGACTTCGCAAGAGATGATCGGGCAGCTTCAAGTGCTCGATTTGCCCGACCCATTGTCTGCCGGTGAACAGATTTTGAAGCATAAAGCTGAGCTGCTCGAGGCTGCAGGCGATTTTCACCCAAGTTTGGCTAAGTATGGCGGTGGACCGCGTGATATCCAGGTCCGTTTGCTTGAAAGCGGGCAACTTGGCACTTTTTTGGTGGTGCACCTGATCGTTGATGTCCGCGATGCCATGGGAGCCAACCTGGTCAACTCAATGCTCGAGTTCCTGGCTCCACGCATCGAAAAAATAACAGGGGGGAGAGTTCATTTACGCATCCTCTCCAACCTGGCTGACCGGCGCCTGGCATGGGCAAAGGTGCGAATTGCAGCGGCAAACCTTGCCTTTGGCGAATACAGCGGAGAACAGGTGCGCGACGGCATTCTTGAAGCCTGGGCTTTTGCTGAAGCCGACCCTTACCGGGCTGCCACGAACAACAAGGGCGTTATGAATGGCATTGACGCTGTCGTCGTCGCCTGTGGAAACGATTGGCGGGCGGTCGAAGCGGGCGCGCATGCATACGCAGCCCGTAATGGTTTCTACCGCAGCCTGACACAATGGTACAAAGACGAAAATGGAGACCTGTCAGGCTTTATTGAGCTGCCAATGGCACTGGGAATCGTGGGTGGGGCGACCAGGGTTCATCCCACAGCGCAGACCAACCTGGCATTGATGGGCGTAAATTCAATTGAAGAATTGGGGGGCATCGTCGCAGCGGTGGGGTTGGCTCAGAACCTGGGAGCCTTGCGCGCCCTGGCGACAGAAGGCATCCAGCGCGGGCACATGAGTTTGCATGCCCGACAGATTGCCCTGGCAGCGGGGGCTGATCCAGAGGAAGCCGACCGGGTTGCTGCCCGGATGATTACGGAAAATAACATTAAAATGAGCCGCGCGCTGGAGATTTTGGAGCAGCGGGATGGAAAAGAAGTATGAAACAAGATCAGCAAGTTCCACAACCTGAAAAAGGGAAGTTATTACAACCAAAGATCAAAGTTGGCATCGTCGGTTATGGAGCTTACGTGCCGCGTTATCGTTTGCCCGCCAAAGAAATCGGCAGAATTTGGGGCAACCAGGGTGGTTACCCGGTTAAAGAAAAAGCAGTGGCAGGTTTGGACGAAGATGTGATCACCATGTCGATCGAGGCTGCCCGCAACGCGCTCAAGCGAGCGGACATTTCCGCTGATGAGCTGAGAGCGGTGTGGGTTGGTTCGGAATCGCACCCCTACGCGGTTAAACCCAGCGGAACGGTTGTTGCCGAAGCGATTGGTGCTCCGAACGACATCCAGGCAGGCGACTGGGAGTTTGCCTGCAAAGCCGGCACCGAAGCGATGGTTGCTGCGATGGGGATGGTCGGTTCAGGCATGGGCGATTATGCCCTGGTGGCTGGGATGGATACAGCACAGGGCAAGCCCGGCGACGCCCTGGAATACACTGCCGCAAGCGGTGGCGCCGCCTTTATCATCGGTCCGCTAAACTCCGCGCTGGCAAGCATAGAGGCGAGCTACAGCTACGTATCAGACACACCTGACTTCTGGCGGCGTGAATACCAGGTTTACCCCGAGCATGGTCAGCGTTTTACCGGTGAGCCGGCTTATTTTGAACACGTGGAAAGTGCTTCCCGGACGATTTTTGCTGAAACTGGTTTGAAAGCGCAAGATTTTGCCTATGCGGTTTTTCATCAACCGAATACGAAGTTCCCCCAGAGGATTGGTAAAACACTGGGGTTCACACCTGAGCAAATCGCCCCCGGGCTGCTGGCGCCGGTAATTGGGAATACGTATTCTGGGGCTGCCATGATTGGGCTAACCGCGATCCTGGATATTGCTGAAGAAGGTGATCTGATTCTGATGACCTCCTATGGGTCTGGGGCAGGCTCGGATTCGTTTATTATCAAGGCGCGAAAACCACTGGCACAGCGCAGGGCAAAGGCGCTTTCCACCCAGGATTATATAGCCAGACGTACCCAAATTGATTATGCCACTTACCTGCGTTACCGCGGTGAGATCCGGATGCGCTGATGAGAAGAACAAACAATGTGTATATCATCGGTGTAGGGCAGACCGAACTCGGAGAGTTGTGGCAGGTTTCCCTGCGCCAGCTGGCATCCAGAGCGCTGAAGGCTGCCCAGGAAGACGCAGGAGGCGTTGAACCGCAGGCAATCTTCGTTGGTAATATGCTGGCAGCCAATGCCTCCAGGCAAGCCAACCTGGCTGCTCTGGTCGCGGAATATGCCGGTTTGGCTGGGAAAGCGGAAGGTTTTACCATCGAAGCTGCTGAGGCATCCGGTGGGGCTGCGATCTACGTGGCAAACAACGCCATCCGCTCCGGTATGGTCGATGTAGCCGCGGTGGTTGGCGTTGAGAAGGTCACCGATGTGGTCGGCGCTGGGATCGAGAGCAGGCTGCTTTCTACCGGCATTGATTCCGATTATGAAGCCTCAGAAGGTTTGACCCTGACTGGTCAGACCTCATTGCTGCTGCAGCGTTACCTGTTTGAAAACCATTTGCCGAGAGAAGCGCTGGCTGATTTTCCGGTGATTGCCCATGCGAATGCGGTTAACAACCCCCGGGCGATGTTCAGACGGTCAATTGACATCAACGCCTATCGAAATGCGCCCATTGATACCGGCGGGTTTAATATGTACGATGTCGCTCCAAACGCGGATGGAGCGGCTGCGTTGATCCTGGTGCGGGGTGATCGGGTGCCAAAGAGCCTGGCGCATAAGCCGGTCAGATTGGCAAGTTCGTCCTATATTACCGACCGGCTTGCGCTGCATGACCGACAGGATATGCTCTTTTTTGAAGCAGCCGCCGTTTCCGTACAGCAGGCACTGCTCAAGGCAGGAATCAACCTCCCGGATGTTGATTTCTTTGAATATTCAGATAACACCACGCTCCATGCCGTGCTTTCGCTCGAGGCGGCTGGGTTTGCCCCCCGGGGGGAGGGCTGGAAACTTGCCACAAGCGGTGCCTTGACGCTGCAGGGCGAGCTGCCAGTGGCGACTATGGGCGGGCACAAGGCACGGGGATTCCCCCTGGGAGCTTCGGGTGTTTTCCAGGTGGTTGAAGCCTGTCAGCAACTTCGGGGTGAGGCTGGTCTCAACCAAATAGAGCACGCGCGCATCGGGATGACCCAATCCCTGGCAGCAACGGCATCGGCTGCGGCAACTCAAATTCTTACCCTGTAAGGTTGTGTTGGATCGATGCCCTGCGAGCGGTATTCCCCGCCTCGTCCCAGCATCATCAGACGCTCCCGCTGGTTGGGTGGGGGATCAAAGTAAATTTTCTATCAGAAAGTGTTCATAGGGAGGAAAAACATGTCACAATACGTTAAAATGGATGCAAAGCAGAAAAGAAACTTATGACACAAACAAAACACATAACAGATGACCTGGCTGCAATGCTGAATGTCTTTCCACATGAGATAGCAGCGGCAGTTACAGAGAAAAACCATTTTGACGACTTGCTGGAGGTGATCCTCGACCTGGGTCGCATACCAACTGCCCGGTTCGTGGATTATGAAGCGCCTTTGCTGGAACGACTGGTTGAAGAAGCAGACATCCATCACGTAATCAGCCGAATCAGCGATTTTGATGCGGACAATCGTGCCGGTATGGAGCGTACCCTGCACAGAATCTCCGCCATCCGCAACCGGCGGGGGGAAGTGGTCGGTCTGACCTGCCGGGTTGGGCGGGCAGTTTATGGCACCATTGGCATCATCGAAGACCTGATCGATTCTGGTGAAAGCATCCTGATCCTGGGAAGACCCGGCGTGGGTAAGACGACCATGCTCCGTGAGGCTGCCAGGATTTTGGCTGAAAAGAAGCGCGTGGTCATCGTGGATACCTCCAACGAAATCGGCGGTGATGGAGATGTTCCCCATCCCGCGGTTGGCAAAGCGCGGCGCATGCAGGTGCCAAAGCCATCCTTACAGCACGAGGTGATGATCGAGGCTGTTGAGAACCACGCCCCTGAAGTGATCGTTATTGATGAGATTGGGCGTGAACTCGAAGCCCTGGCAGCCCGCACGATCGCGGAGCGGGGCGTTCAACTGATCGGTACCGCTCATGGCAATGCCCTGGAAAACCTGCTGGTCAATCCGACCCTCTCCGACCTTGTGGGCGGGATTTCTTCGGTAACCTTATCTGATGACGAAGCCCGACGGCGCGGCACACAAAAGACAGTCCTGGAAAGAAAAGCCCCGCCAACTTTCACCATCCTGGTTGAAATCCAGGCGCGGGATCGCATAAATGTGCATCGGGATGTCGCGGCTGCTGTGGATTCAATCTTGCGCGGCTATCCCATGCTGCCTGAAGAACGCTATCGTGATGATGATGGACAGATGCACTTTTTGAAACAGACCCGACCCAACATGCCCACGGTGTCTCAGTCGATGAGGCGGGGTAATGGCATGGATAAGAGCCCTTTCCAGCGAGGTAATACTGCTGCAGGGAGCACACAGCGGAAGGAATATCAACCCACCCTGCCAGGACACGCCGAACGTTTTGAAGATTTTATTCCACAGGAAGGCGAACTCGACCTGAAAAGTACGGTTCAGGAAGGACAGCGGAAGATTTTTCCATTTGGAGTCGCCCGCAATCGCTTGTTGCAAGCGATCAAGAGCATGGGAGTCTCAGCTTACGTGGTCAAAAGCCTGGATGAAGCCGATATCCTGGTGACACAACGGCGCTATTACCGCGACCGACTGCAGCCAATTGTTGAAGCAGAAGAACGCGGAATCCCAATTTTCGTAATCAAGAGTAATTCCGTGGGTCAAATAGAACAGTTTTTAGCTGATTCATTCGCTCACAGGTATCCTCCGGCGCGGTTAACGCTTAGCGAAGAAGCCAGGCGCCAGACTGAGGAAGCGATCATGATAGTCAAAGCGGGAGAAAAATTTATCAATCTCGACCCGATGCCTGCCGCCATTCGCAGAGAGCAGCACGAACTGGCAAAAAAGGCACACCTTATCTCGCGTTCTTTCGGGAAAGACCCCAACCGTTATGTCAGAATTTACAGGGATTAGCAGTGTTCATCACTTTTGAGGGTCCTGAAGGTAGTGGAAAAAGCAGCCAGCTTCCGCTTTTGGCTGCTTATTTGGAAAACCGTGGTTACGAAACAGTCTCCACGCGGGAACCGGGGGGCACAAGAATCGGAAATCAGGTTCGTGAGATCCTGATGCGTATGGACAACACTGAATTGCATCCGCGTACAGAAATCCTGCTTTTCCAGGCAGCCCGTGCACAACTGGTTGAAGAAGTAATTTTGCCCAGCCTGGAGCAGGGCAAAGTGATTCTCTGTGATCGCTATGGCGATTCAACCCTGGCATACCAGGGGTATGGTCATGGGTTGGATTTGGAACGTTTAAAGATGATCCTTGATTTCGCGACCGGAGGTTTAAAGCCCGACCTGACCATCCTGTTGGATGTGGATGTGCCTGTAGGTTTGAAACGGAAAAAAGCAAAAGAGGAATGGAACCGGATGGATGCATTTGAGTTATCATTCCATGAGCGCGTTCGCAAAGGATATCATCAGCTCGCCCACCAGGACCCTGTACGCTGGAGGGTTGTCGACGCGTCACAACCCCAGCAAAAAGTGCAGGACGATATTCGCCAAATCGTCCTGGAAGCTTTAAGATAAAATAATCGGAAACAATGAGACAAAAAGTCATCATTGCTTGAAAGGAAATTTAATGAAAAAAGTCAGCAAGTATTTTTTGATTTTGATGGTTCTGATCATGGCAGCAAGCGCCTGCCAGGTGATTGAGACCACCCCCCCTCCTGTGGAACCAACCGAAACAGAAGTGCCGGTTGAGCCTGATCCAACTGAAGATGTTGTAATTGTGCCTACCGAGGATTTACCATTGGTAGACGAAGACGGGCGTATGATATGTACCATCGTCGAGCCGCTCTTCACCGAACTAACCGAAGAACAAAAACAGCAATTGGCAATTTTCCCTGCAGTTTCGGATGAAGACTTCTCCAAAGGACCGGAAGATGCTTTGATTACCATAATTGAGTATACCGACTTCTTCTGCCCCTACTGCCAAATGGCGTTTGCTGAGTTCGAGCTATTGATGGAGAAATATCCGGACGATGTTCGCCTGGTCTACCGTCACTTGCCGCTGGAATCGCTGCACCCCACTGCTCCTTTGGCAGCATATGCGGCGGAAGCAGCCGGCAGGCAGGGCAAATTCTGGGAATTGTACGAGGCGATTTTCAGCAATCAGACAGAGCTTTCTCCACTTCCCGCTGAAGAACTCACAGCATGGCTGATCGAAACAGCCGGGGAATTGGAAATGGATGTGCAGCAATTTACTGAAGATCTTGAGAATGAAGACCTGCGGGAAAAAATCAACGCCCACACATTAACAATGTTTGATAACAGCGTCAGTTCCACCCCAACCGTTTTGATCAACGGTCGTCCACTTGGAAACTGGACCTCAGCTTACCTGACGAATATCATTGAAGTAATGAAGGTTGAAAAGTCTCTGCCGACCGAATGCCCGGAATTTGTGATCGACCAGTCAAAAGATTACACCGCGACCATTGAAACAGAACATGGTGAAATGGTAATTGAGCTTTATGATGACGTAGCCCCATTGGCTGTGAACTCGTTCGTTTACCTCGTTCGCCAGGGTTTCTACGATGATGTTACCTTCCACCGCGTGTATCACGATTTTATGGCGCAAACTGGTGACCCAACCGGCACCGGTTGGTCTGGAGCGGGTTATCAATACCGTGAAGAAATCAGCCCGGATTATACCTTCGACGAAGCATACATGCTCGGTGTTGCAAAAAGTAGCGCTCCCGCCTCCAGTGGCAGCCAGTTTTTCATCACTTATGTACCCTATCCGACCCTCAACGGTGGTTATACAGTATTTGGGAAACTGATTGATGGGTTTGATGTGTTCGAAATGATTACTGAAAGAGATGCCGATAATAACCCGGACGCGCCGGCTGGTGATGCCATCATCAGCATCCGCATTGACGAAAAATAGTGATCAATAATTTTATTGAGCCTGGAATTTCAACCCGGACCAGCCCAAAATGGTTGCATACCCTGAACCTGGTCTGGAACGGGTTGACTTTCATGGCATTTGCCTCCCTGGCATTGTTAACGCTGAGAGCCCTGCCGGAAAGCGGGCTCAATCCCTACCTTGGTCAGGTTTCCAACCGGGGGCTTTTTCTTTGTGTATACATTTCCGGTTTTTTCGCGTTGATGGCTTTGATAGCCTTTATCGATAGCTTGCGCAGGATAACCGGAAAGAAAAAAACCAACCGTCCGGGCTCGTGGCGCTGGCTCAAATATTCAATTGTCTTATTTCCGATTGCGCTTTATCTGACCTGGGCATGGGAGGCTTCTGTCATCCTGCCGCACTGGATTTTCGCGATCCTGGTTTTTTTGAGCATTTTAATTCCCGTTGTCTGGATTTCCCGGATGGCAAGCGGCAATATGTGGGGGATGCACCCGGGGCGGGACGCTTCGATGTTCAGTTTTTCCGCGAGCGTATCCGTTCCCTTCATGGTCGTAATCCAGGGTCTGGTGGCAGTTGTGCTTTTCGAGCTCTGGATTATTACTGATTACAGCGCATTTATGGCAGCTGTGAATTCGCTCAACCCCGAACAGATGTTTCAGTCTCCAATGCTCATTTTTCTCCTGTTTTGCTTCCTGGTTGTCATCGTCCCAATCATTGAAGAGCTGTTCAAAACACTGGCAGTGTGGCTTCTGCTGGGCATGGATATCACGCCCAAAGGGGGTTATCAGGCAGGTTTGATGAGCGGAGCTGCCTTCGCGCTAATGGAAGGCGCGCTCTATGCGCTCCAATCCGCCTCGGTGGTTGGAAACGCCTGGGTATTCTTTATTCTTGGACGGCTGGGCGGCACTCTGATTCATATCTCCAGCGGGGCTCTGATCGGCTGGGCATTGGCAACTGCCTGGCGTGAAAAAGAACCCTTGAAGGCTGTTCTGGCTTATTTAATCGCGATGGTCGTACACGCATTGTGGAATCTGATCGTGTTTTCAACGCAAATCGCTCCCATTTTTTTGGGTACGGATACAAAAGATGAGCTCGCGATCGTGATGATGGGGATTGTGTTTTTGTCAGTCGCTGTTGGATTCGTACTCTTTGCGAGGCACGTAGTACATAACCGAGGGGAGGCAGTGGCGCATGTCTAAACACCCCTATGTCTCCCGTGAGCGTGTGATGCGGCTTCTGCGCAGGCTGGTTAACTGCCTTGTCAACCTTGAAGTAGAAGGCGGCAAGCATATACCCGATACAGGCGGTTACGTTTTGGCGACCAGTCATATCAGCCGCCTGGATACCCCCTTTCTGATGTTGTCAACCAGCAGAAAAGATGTGGTTGGGATGGTCGCGCGGGATTATGAAAAGGCGCCTTTTTTTGGCTGGTTTTTGAATAAACTCGGTGTTATCTGGATAAGCAGAACAGGCTACGACTTCCAGGCTTTCAGAGAGGCTTCATCCTACCTGAAAAGCGGAGGCGTGGTCGGTTTGGCTCCCGAGGGCACGCGCTCTGCGGATGGGAAACTGCTTGAAGGAAAACCAGGCGCAGCCTTGCTGGCGATGAAGAATAAGGTAAAAGTGATTCCTGCGGCAGTGCTTGGCTCTGCTGACATGATGAAACATTTTATGAAATTTACCAGGATGCAGGTCAAGGTGATATTTGGTCAGCCTTTTGAATTGCCTCACCTCGATGAAGCTGGCAGTGAAAAAGACATTCTGGAGCAAGCGACAACCGAAATCATGGTACGCATTGCCATGCTTTTGCCTGAAGAACGTAGAGGGATGTATGCAGACCATCCCAGATTAAGAGTATTATTGGAGTCACAAGGGTTATCAGAATAATGAGCAACAATGGAGTAGATAATGATCCCAATCCGTGATGAACTAAAGACTCACCGAACCCCATTTGTCAATTATGCGTTAATCACGATCAATGTCCTCGTCTTTCTCTGGATGTTTCTCAACCAGGGCAGACTTGATGAAATTATTTACGAATATGCCCTGATCCCTGCCAGAATACAAATCGCCGACTTTTTCACCAGCATGTTCATGCACGGCGGATGGATGCACCTGATCGGCAACATGCTTTACTTGTGGATCTTTGGTGACAACATCGAAGACCGCCTGGGGCATATCGGCTATCTAATTTTCTACCTTGCAGGTGGTATTGCCGCAGCCTTGTTACAGATAGCGATCGCTCCAAACTCCCAAATACCAATGGTCGGAGCCAGCGGCGCGATTGCCGCAGTGCTGGGAGCTTATATGGTGATGTATCCCAACAGCCGGGTTTACACTTTTGTGCCCTTTGGGTTTTTTGCCCGTCTGCGTCTGATGCCGGCAATTTTCGTTTTGGGGTTGTGGTTTGTCCTCCAGTTGTTTAGTGGTGTAGGCTCTTTAGCCTACCTTGACCAGGGCGGAACGGCATATTTTGCTCACATTGGCGGTTTTATCTTTGGTTTGATTGTTGGTTGGATATTTAAGAAACGTGGGCGCGAACCTCAGCCTGCTCCACCCAAGTGGAATTGACCTTTTTACTTGGGATTTTTTTTTGAATATGGTCCAGGGGACGGCTGCCACGCCGTCCCGCGAATGATGGCTTCGCCGGAACGGGACAAGCCGCGTTCCCTACAACAACATCACTCCGCCGGAACGGGACAAGCCGCGTTCCCTACAGCAACATCACTCCGCCGGAACGGGACAGGCAATTCGTAAATTTAATTCATAAGGATCTTACCCTTCCAATCGACAAGATCCTTCGTAAAAGAGGCTCAGGATGACAAAACCCAGTTCCTGTTTCCTATTCCCTGCTCCCTATTCCCTGCATTATGCGTTTTAGATCGATACACATCCATATTGAGAATACCTGCAACTGGTACAAAGCAGACTTGCCAATATGTAAAACATAGTATAATACCCGGACAGCGTTTGGGAAGTCACGACTTTCGAGGCGCGTTTTGTGTTTATCCCTGTGGGGAAGAAAGTTGATTAATAGGAAAGAATAATGCCAAGTTCATATTTAACACGCGAGGGTTACGAGAAATCCGAACAGGAACTGGAATATCTGCGCACCAAAAAGCGTAAGGAAGTTGCCGAAAGGCTCCAGGATGCCATGGAAGATGGTGAGCTGATCGAAAACGCCGAATACGAAGCCGCGAAAAACGAACAGTCTTTCACCGAGGGACGTATCAAAGAACTGGAAATTCTGCTGGCAAACGCTCACATCATCGGTGAAGAAGAAAACACCCAGGGCATCGTCAAGGTTGGTTCTACTGTGACGATAAAAGAAGAAGGCGCTGACCCCGAAACTTATATGATTGTCGGTCCCGCCGAAGCTGACCCCCTGGACAGCAGAATCTCGAACGAATCGCCAATCGGTCGGTCGTTGATTAATCATAAAGTCGGTGATACGGTTAAGGTGGAAACACCCGACGGGGCTTATAACGTCGAGATCCTCGCGATTGACTAAACGAGACTTTCGAAATGCCCCACCAAAAAATCGGTGGGGCGTTTTTTGTAAAAGGACACTATTATGCTAAGAGATGAATTTTCCGAACTTGAAATGCAGAGACTGAATAAGCTGGAGCAGATGCGTGCTAATGGAATGGAACCGTTCCCGACCCGGTCCTACAAAAACTGCAGCAACGCAGAAGCTATTGCTGCTTTTGAAAAGGCAGAGGCTGGCTCGTTTGAAGAACCTGTGGAAGTGGTGCTGGCGGGGCGGTTGCGGGCAATCCGTAATATGGGCAAACTCAGTTTCGCGCACATCGAAGACCGAACCGGGAAAGTTCAGCTGCTGCTGCGTGTCAACGAAATTGGCGAAGAAAAGTTGGAAGAATTTGTCCGCTATTATGACCTGGGCGATTTTATCGAAGTCCAGGGCGAGATGTTCCGCACGCGCAGGGGTGAAGTAACCCTGCAGGTGCAGGATTTCAGGATGTTAGCCAAAGCGCTGCTTCAATTGCCGGCTGATAAAGACGAAACCGTTGACGGCGAAATAATTCGGCATGCCCAGCTGACCGACCCCGAAACGCGCTATCGCCAGAGGTACGTTGACCTGGCGGTCAACCCCGATGTGCGCGAGATCTTCAAAATTCGCGCTCAGACTATTAAAGCCCTGAGAGAATTTTTGGATGAGAGAGGGTTTTTGGAAGTCGAAACACCAATTTTGCAGCCGATTTATGGCGGAGCTGCTGCGAAACCGTTTACCACCTATCACAATCAATTGCACCAACAGCTCTATCTGCGCATAAGTTTTGAACTTTACCTGAAACGCCTGCTGGTGGGTGGTTTTGACCGGGTCTATGAGATCGGGCGTGACTTTAGGAACGAAGGCGTATCTTTCAAGCATAATCCCGAATTTACCCAGCTCGAATTTTATATGGCTTACGCTGATTACATGAAAATAATGGAAATTACCGAGCAAATGGTCGCACAGGTTGCCCAAAAAGTGTTGGGTACGATGAAAATCCAATACAACGGACAGGAAATTGACCTGACCCCACCCTGGAATCGAATGCAAATCCGTCAGGGGTTGATTGACCATGCCGGGATTGATATCCAGGGATACCCTGATGCCGAATCGCTGGAAGCTGTGATGAAAGAGAAGAATATCAGTTTCAAACCGGGAATCTCGAGGGGTAAATTGATCAATACCCTTATGGACACCTTCCTGGAGCCGATCCTGATTCAGCCGACGTTTTTGTATGACTATCCGCGTGATATTTCCCCCCTGGCAAAGGCAAAACCTGAAGACCCCACAACCGTGGAACGCTTCGAAGGCTATATTGGCGGGATGGAATTGTGTAATGCCTTCACCGAGCTGAATGACCCGCTCGACCAGGAACAGCGTTTTTTGGAGATGGGGCATACCTACAGCGAAGATGAAGAAGAACGCAATCCAATGGACGAGGACTATTTGCGCGCGATGGCGTATGGCATGCCGCCCAATGGCGGGCTGGGGCTTGGGGTTGATCGTTTTGTGATGCTGCTAACCGGGCAGCATACTTTGCGCGAAGTAATCTTATTCCCGCATTTAAGGGATGCTGATCAAGATGTCAGGAAGCCTTGATCAGTGATATCGTATGGAACACGGTCATGGGAGTGTATCACCCCGTTTCGTTCCGATATTTTTGTTATGAATTTTGCGGAAGGAGCAAGCCCCTTCCGTACTGATAGTCGATAATGCAATTTTTTCCCTAGGGAACGCGGCTTGTCCCGTTCCGGCGAAGCTATCTTTTCGCAGGCAACACGGTCATGAAAACGTTCGGTTTTGCGGTATGTTGAACGTGCATTTTGCGGAAGAAGCAAGCCCCTTCCGTTCTATTTCTCAGTCCTATATATTAGCCGCCGAACCAGTAATCCCAGTAACAATTTAATTTGTTTTGAAGAAACTTTCAGGGCACTAATATCAGAAACTCAGGTCCTATACTTCCGTTTCCTGATTAAGCCGTCTCTGTTGACTCTCTAACAGAATTTCAAACAATTCCTCCTGAATATCAAGATCTACTTTGCCCTCGAGCATACCCAATCTGTAACCATAATTTTACCATTTTAGCTCACTTAACGTTGAAGCCTCATATTCTTCACCCTCTAGTGCATCCGCCCATCCTACTCTAAACCTAACCAGGCGAGCTTTGATCTCAACTTCATTAGGATTAGGAGTACGGCCATCTATCTCGTAAGTCAGACCCAATAAGTATTCAGGCAATTGTTTCATTTCTCTCTCCTCCAATCCAGAATTTTTACCTTTTCATTTGCTTGCAAAGCTTACTACAGATTGATCATAAGGGTACTGGAAATTGGTGAACATAGTACCAAAGAAATAAAAACAACCCAATGGATTAGAATATGGATAACTTAATAAAATGGCGCAAGACTTGCAACAAACAGCTTATGGAAGAAACGCTTCTGATCGAAAAAGCAATGCGGGGAGACCTGGATGCATTTAATCAACTTGTCCTGACCTACCAGGAGATGGCTTTTAATCTCGCATACCGCATCATGGCAGACGATGCCGCGGCAGCAGATGCCACCCAGGATGCCGTTATCTCGATGTATCGCAAGCTGGATACATATCGCGGAGGGTCGTTCAAAGCCTGGTTTTTACGCATCGTCACCAACGCTTGCTATGATGAGCTGCGCAAACAAAAACGCAGACCGACCATCCCGTTAGAACCATTAACCGATGAAGATGAACCCATTGAATCACCAGCATGGATCGCCGATAAAAGCCCAACGCTTGAAGAAAACCTGATCAACACCCAGCTTGAAGAAGCCATTCAACATTGCCTGAATAACCTGGATGCAAAATTCAGGACGGTCATCGTGATGGTGGACATCTCCGGTCAGGATTATGAAACTGTGGCTGAGGTGATCAAAAGCCCGGTTGGCACGGTAAAGAGCCGACTCTTCAGGGCACGCTTAAAAATGCAGGAATGCTTGCGCGGTTTCGGGGAACTTATTCCTGATAGGTTTCGTCTAAATTCTGAGGATGATGATGTTTAGACAGCAAAATGTAACCGCGAGAGATCTTGACCTGCTCTGCGCTTCTCTTGATAATGACCTGACCGCAGAGGAACAAGTCGAATTCAAAAAGCGCCTGGCAGAATCTCCGCAATTAAATACACTATTGGCAGAGCAAAAGCAGCTAAAACGAGCTTTGGCTGATTTACCCTTGCGGCATTCTCCCCAAAATTTCACATTAACTCGAGCCGAAGCGGAAAAGGCGAAACGAGGAAAGTTTTTGCAGCCAGTTTTCGGCTGGGCAAGTACAATTTCAGCCCTGCTGGTAGCGGTGATCTTCGGCAGCCAGTTTATCTTCCAAAATGTATCCCTCACAGCGCCTGCGGCGCCTGAGGGAGCCAGCCAGCTGGAAGATGCCCCCATGCTTGCGATGGAAAATAACGAAGCCAGCATCAAAACGATGGCATCCGAACCGGTTTTTTTGTTAACTTGGGATTATGGTTTTTATGGGCGTGGTGGCGCCGGCGGAATTGGTAGTGGAGAAAGCATCTCAGATTCTGGCGGCGTGAGAATCGACATTTATGTCAACCCCAACGATTTTTACATCGAAGAAGCCGCGGTTGAAAGCGCCGCAACTGGAGAGGCTGTCGAAGATGACCCTTTGGAGCTTCTGATGGAAGCCCCCCAGGTGGAATCAGACTCCGAAATCGAAGCCACACCAAAAGTGCCTGTTAGTCCAACTCCACTCACCCGGGGTCAGCAAACCCCCAAAATTTATGGGGTTGATCCGGAAAAATTAGGCACAATTTTGGAGGTAAAACCCGATTCCAGCCCGCCTGAACCGCAAGGGCAGGTTAGAGAGACCGCTCAGCCGGTTGACGAAGCCGAGACTGATCGTGCTGTTCTAACCAGGATCGGCATCGGTCTTTTGGCTGCTTCGGTGGTATTTGGCTTGATTTGGTGGTATTTGAAATTCAAACTTTAAGCCTTTGTTTTGATTACTAAAACGATAAATAAAAAAACAACCTCTTATGACCAGAGGTTGTTTTTTTCTTCCCGAGAAGCGCTAAACTCTTATCGATTGATCAACGCGAGTGCAAAATCATCAGCCTTAATAAGTTTGATTTCCGAGCTCAAAGGTCGTTTAATCGGCAAACGCGGGCTGGGGATTAATGATTTGCCGCAAGTGTAATCTCCCTTGAAATCACCGGGGTTGGAGAGATAAATTTTTTCATTGTTCACCACAACATAAGCGTCTTCTATGTCGTAATAGCCGGATTCGAGAACATCAACAAAATAGTAGGTATCGCCCGGTAGAGCGCTCTTTGCAGGTGGGATCTTGCCATATTTGTAAACAAGTTCGGAAACTTTATCACCGCTTGAGACATTCCTAAGCACGAAGGTGACATCCACTTGGTATCCAGTGCACTTCAATCCTGAAAGAGTCAATACTGGCTCTTTATTGGCGTACGCTGCTTCTCCCATTACCTGACCTAAAGACGCAAGCAGCAGGACAGCAATCAAAATAGTCGTTAGTGTTTTCATTGTGCAACCTTTCTTGTAACCTTCAGAAAACTAAATTAGAGGAATTCAAGTGTACTACCCCAATGATGTGAACTTCTATCGGATGTATAACGTATGTAGATACATTTGTCTGCTTCCAAAACCAATCAACGTCACCTTAAAAGTAAACAACCTCTGAGCATTAGAGGTTGTTTTTGTTATCACCAAATTATGCTTACTTGCGCTTTTTGATAGGTACTTTTGCTTTTCGCAAGGTCATGTTCAGGGCTATGCCCAACCCCAGGGTAACCATTCCCGCAATAGCAACGGCTGGACCTAAGAAGTTACCACCGCTGCCTGTATTAGGCACTGAGAAAGTGGCAGTTGAGATAGGTACAGTGGGCGTAGCTTCAGGAAGATCTGTAGGGGTAACCTCAGGAGGGTCTGTAGGCGTAATTTCAGGAGGGTCTGTAGGGGTAGCCTCAGGGGGGTCTGTAGGTGTAACCTCAGGGGGGTCTGTAGGGGTAACCTCAGGAGGATCTGTAGGCGTACTGGTAGGAGTAGCACCTGGGTCTATAGGTGTAATTTGAGGCGGATTAGTCGGTGTATTGGTTGGTGTATTCGTCGGCGTGTTGGTCGGTGGGTCAGTAGGCGTATAGGTTGGTGTATTCGTCGGCGTGTTGGTCGGTGGGTCAGTAGGCGTATTGGTTGGTGTATTCGTCGCCGTGTT
>DHRN01000049.1:83411-95444 GCA_002411175.1 Anaerolineaceae bacterium UBA5311
GTGTTGGTCGGCGTGTTCGTCGGCGTATTTGTTGGTGTATTAGTCGGCGTGTTGGTCGGCGTGTTGGTCGGCGTGTTCGTCGGCGTGTTGGTCGGTGTATAGGTCGGGGTAAAGGTCGGTGTGTAGGTTGGCGTATAGGTAGGTGTAAAGGTTGGGGTATAGGTCGGGGTAAAAGTTGGTGTAAACGTCGCCGTGTTAGTTGGTGTTTTAGTCGGTGTTTTAGTTGGTGTTTTGGTTGGAGTTTTTGTCCGTGTTTTCGTCGGTGTATAAGTTGGGGTATAGGTTGGTGTAAAGGTCGGTGTAAAAGTCGCTGTTTTAGTAGGTGTTTTGGTCGGTGTCTTAGTTGGTGTTTTAGTCCGTGTTTTGGTTGGTGTTTTGGTTGGTGTTTTTGTGGGTGTGTTTGTTGGCTGTTGGCAATAATTGCCGGCGTATGCACCAGGGTTGTGCAGATAAACGGTTCTATTGTTAACCCTTACAGAAGCACTGGTGATGTTGTAATAGCCAGGAGCTTTGTTGTCAGTAAAATGGACAGCGTTCCCTGTACGGTTACCAGGTGAAATCGTTCCATACGTATAAGTGAGATTAGAGATTGTATCCGTTGATTTGGTATTCAATAACACAAAGTGGATTTGAACAGTATTCCCGATACATTTTATGTGTGAGAGGTTGAGCTGATATTGTTGACCTGCGTTTACAGGCTGGTCTACTTGGCTAAAGGTGGCAACCAAAAGAACCGCAATCAGAAGAGTCATCATCGTTTTCATATCGCTGCCTTTCTAATAACTTAACGAAATCATAAGCACCTGCGATTCTACCGCCTTGAATATCAGACTTAATAAGAAATGTACAAGGTGTGTACATGCCCCCTCGTTAATATTTGGAAACTCGGTTTTGGAATTATTTTTCAGAAAAAGATCCGAGCGGGGTGATCTTTCCGATCACCACGAAGCGCTGCCCTTGCCAGTCGTTGGTACAGGTGTAAAGCGTCACAAGTTTATCGCTGGGGGTAAGTTCGATTTCACTGTTGATTACAGAATTAGTTTTTATCTTCTGAAGCAAGCTGCGAAATTCCAAATCAGACTGGAATTCGATATCAAGATAGGTGATGTCAGTTTCGGATACAACAATCCCCGCGGCAATATCAACGCGATAAACCTGGTCTGGTGTATAAAGATAATAATAAGGGTGATTTTCAAAGAAATGCTGGTCTTTATACCAAACCAGATTGCTGAACATGAGCCCATTATCAAAATTGTGACCATAAATAATGGTATTCCGATCGCTGAAATCGGTGTTGTTCCGAAAATCGAAGAAAATTGAACCCATCGCCTTCGCTGAAAGATCAACATCGCGGGTCAAATAGTATTCGTTATCAGGCGATGCAAGCACGGGATGGTTTACTTTAATTGAATCGTTCTGAATCCATGCCTGGACATGGGGGTTTATGCTCTGCCAGGCATTGAATTCGAAATCAACGAGAGCGAGTGCCTGCTCAAGCTCCTCCGCGTGTGGATTCGGTGTGGGAGAGGGCGTCTTTGTGGGGGTAGGGATGCGCAGTTTGGCAGTGTGGAATGCTGGTTGGTTGGTGGGGTTCAGGCTCGGGGTCGGGCTTGGCTGGATGGTGGGTGTTAGATAAAAATTGGCAATTTGCGTGCTCAGTTGGTTTGCCTGCTGGGTTGCCTCCAGCATTGGGCGCCTCTCTTCGAAGTGACGCCGCGCGCCAATAGCAGCCGTCAAAACGGCAAAGAGCACAAAAAGCAGGCTCAAAACTACAACCAGGCGTCTTTGTTTCTGTTCCATTTAACAGAATAGTAGCTTTTTTAATATACTGATGTCAAGCCGGAATGAAAAAGAGTTTATACAAAAAGGAGCAGGCATAAGGTCTGCTCCTTATCAATGATCAGGCTTGATGAAGATGTCAGGCTTTGTTCTAAAAACCAACAGCTTCGCGCAGGGCTGCGGCTTTATCAGTTTTCTCCCAGGTCAGGTCAAGGTCGTCACGACCGAAGTGTCCATAGCTGGCAAGTTGACGATAAATTGGGCGCAGCAGGTCGAGGTCGCGAATAATGGCACGCGGGCGCAGGTCGAAGACCCGGCTGATCGCTTCAGCTATTTTTTCGTCATCCACAGTTCCGGTACCAAAGGTCTCCACGTTGATGCTCAGCGGCTCGGAAACACCGATCGCGTAAGAGAACTGAACTTCGCAGCGTGAAGCCAGACCAGCTGCGACCACGTTTTTAGCAACCCAGCGGGCAGCGTAGGTAGCCGAACGGTCGACTTTTGTGGGATCTTTGCCGCTGAAAGCGCCGCCGCCATGGCGACCCATACCCCCATAGGTGTCAACGATAATCTTGCGCCCGGTCAGACCGGCATCGCCCATCGGTCCGCCAATAACAAAGCGACCGGTGGGATTTACATAAATTTTGGTCTTTTCGTCGATCAGTTCTGCCGGGATGGTCGGATTGATCACATGGGTAATGATGTCGTCTCGAATTCGCTCATTGCTCAAAAAATCATTTTCGAATTTGTCTGCGTGCTGACTGGAGATTACTATTGTGTGAATACGGACAGGTTTGCCGAAGTGATACTCCACGGTGACCTGACTTTTGCCGTCTGGATACATCCAGGCAAGGGTGCCATTTTTGCGCACTTCAGCCATCCGTCGGGTTAGTTTGTGTGCATAGAAAATGGGCATGGGCATGAGAGTTTCGGTCTCATCGCAGGCATAACCAAACATCAAACCCTGGTCGCCCGCACCTCCGGCAGCGATATATTCGTCCGACGTGGTGTCAATTTCAGCCTGACCGTTCCGGTCAACACCCTGGGCGATATCGGGCGATTGGTTTGCGAGAGCCACCAAAACGCCGCAAGTGCTCCCGTCGAAACCTTTTTTACCGCGGTCGTAACCGATTTCATTGACGACTTTGCGCACCAGGGCATCGATGTCGACATAGGTTTTGGTGGTAACTTCGCCATAAGTAAGCACGAAACCAGTTTTGATTGAGGTTTCGCAAGCAACGCGGCTGGTTTTGTCATCTTTTATCATGGCATCCAGGATTGCGTCGCTAATCTGGTCACATATCTTATCGGGGTGACCTTCGGTTACCGATTCAGAAGTAAACAGATATTTAGGTGATTTCATAAAAGTTGTCATTTATACCTCCTCAGGTTATAAAAAATGCCCCTGCAAGTGAGGGGCATTCTGCTTGGCATGCTTAAGCCTCTCATCTTCCAGATCTTTCTGCCGGAGTTGGCACCATACCTTCAGGTTGGTTGCCGAGGTTTCATAGGGCCGGTCCCTCCACCTCTCTGGATAAGAGCGCCGCAAGGGCTGTAGTTAGCACCTCTTATACCACAGTAAGCAGAGACATGCAAGCGTATTTCATGTAAAATATTGGCAGTGTCAGTGGCAAACCGTAAAGATATAAATGCTTGCTCGGAAGAAAAATCGGGTATGCTTAAGAAAAACATGTTAACGAGGAGGACGCAATGATAAACGAATTGATTAGAGACACCAAAGGACGTATGCAGAACACACTGGACGTGCTCACTGAAGACTTGCTCGGCATCCGCACTGGAAGAGCCTCACCAGCATTGATCGAGAAACTGCAGGTGCAATATTACGGGTCAGAACTCAGCCTGATCCAGGTTGCTACCATTAGTGTGCCTGAATCTCGCCAATTATTGGTGAGACCATTCGACAACTCATCCCTAAAAGCAATTGAGAAAGCGATTCTCGCGTCTGATCTGGGGCTGACTCCGCAGAATGATGGCAAGGTCATCAGGCTGAACCTGCCTCCCCTGACCGAAGAACGCAGACGGGATCTGGTCAAGATGGTCAATAATCGCCTTGAAGACGCGAGAGTGTCAATCCGAAACGTTCGCAGGGATTCGTTAAAAGAGCTGCGCGATTTCGAAAAAGAAAAATTGATCTCTGAAGACGAGCTCCATATCGGCGAAAATCAACTGCAGGAATTGACCGATGAAATGGTGGAACAAGTGGCAGTGATCGGGAAACGTAAAGAAGAAGAAATAATGGAGTTTTAATGGTATCTGAAAAGACTGAGGGAAACATCCCGCAGCACGTAGCCATCATTATGGACGGCAACGGGCGCTGGGCGAGAGAAAGAGGGCTGCCGCGCCTGGCAGGGCACCGCGCGGGGACGAAAAACCTGCGCCGGGTGATCCGTGCGGCAGCTGATGCCGGGATTAAGCACCTCACTTTTTATGCGTTTTCAACCGAAAACTGGAACCGACCGGACGAAGAAGTGAAGGGGCTGCTGAACCTCCTGGCAGAATTCATCGAAACAGAACTTCAGGAGCTTCACCTTGAAGGAGCAAGGTTGCTGCATATCGGTCACCTGGAAGGATTGGGACCCTCACTGCGCAAAAAGGTCGAAGACGCGATTGAACTGACAAAGAATAACACCCGTATTGATGTTATTCTCGCGTTTAACTATGGCGGTCGCGACGAGATCATCTGCGCAGTGAAAAAACTGATCGCAGAAGGGACTCCTGTTGAGGAAATCGATGTTGAGCGGCTCAGCGCCGCGATGTTCACTGCTGGCATACCGGACCCCGACGTGGTCATTCGCACATCCGGTGAGAAGCGCACCAGCAACTTCCTCACCTGGCAAACAGTCTATAGCGAATGGTTCTTCCCGGAAGTCTATTGGCCCAATTTTGATGAAGATGACCTTCACCAGGTGCTGCAGGAATATGCAAAACGCGACCGGCGCTTTGGCGGCTTGAGCAAAAAGTGATGCTGAAACAGCGGGTGCTCTCGGCGTTGGTTTTTGTGCCCCTGTCATTGATCCTCGCTTATTTCGGTGGCGCTGCCTTTAATCTCTTTTGGATCGGGGTGTTGGCGTTTGCCGGCTTTGAATTTGTGCGCATGCTGCGCAAGGCTGGATTTCAGCTCTCTTATCCCTTGTTGGTCGCTGCGATCGTGCTTATTACTATGCAGCGCTGGCTTTACGGTTTCGCAGTGGAACCCGTCGTGCTTCCGGGCGTATTGCTGGTTTTTGGAGCGTACGCGATCTGGCAATATGAACAAGGCAAAGCAAAAGCGCTGCTTAATCTGACGCTGCATGTATTTGCTGTTTTTTACATCGGTGTTTTGGGCGCCTATGCCATCAGCCTGAACGAGGGCTGGCTGCGAGGGAACTGGTGGCTGCTGCTGAGCATTGGCTTAATCTGGCTGGTGGATGCAGGGGCATACCTGGTTGGCACACGTTTTGGGAAAACAGCGATTTTATCGCATCTCAGCCCTAAAAAGACCCTGGAAGGTTTTTTGGGAGGATTATTTACTGGTGTGCTCTCAGGATTGCTGTTGGGATGGTTTTTGCGGGATAAACTGCCGGAAATTACTCCCTGGATGGGGACAGTATTGGGGGCGATCATGGGACTGCTCGCGTTTTTTGGAGATGCCCTGATGAGCCTGATCAAACGCACCGCAGAGATAAAAGATACAGGCAAACTTCTGCCGGGACACGGGGGTATATTGGACCGGCTCGATTCAATGCTCTGGGCATTGGTAGTAGGCTATTATTTTTCCAGATTCTTTGTCCTATAAATATTTTCCAACAATGACCCTGGTTGTTTAATTACTTTCTTTGGCTTCACTGGTCGATACCAAATGAAAACCCGTGTGTCACAGCTACTTTATATAAGCCGGGACATGTGTAAATAACTCTTTGGTTAAGAAAAGGTGTCAGTCCTCATTTAAACAGATTATTTTATTTGCATTTGACATACGTAGCGGGGGGGGTATACTGTTATTAAGGATGTTTTTCATTGTTGAACAGGAGGTATAACATGAACCATAAATATCCAGTCTTTCGTATAACAAATCAAATTAGAAGTGTAGTGTCAGTTTTGTTCATATTCCTGATTTTGGCGGTAAGTTTTCAAACACAACCGGCATAGGCAATGGATCATTCCCGAATGTTGTTGAGTTGCACAGGCAGCGGATGTGATGGTTATCCGCCGGGATATTGGGGCTGCGATGTAAATCCAACAACTGTTAGTTCAAGATATATTCTTTTGCCGGATAATGTTGGGATAACTGAATTAAGATATCAGACGAATTGTAAAGCTTTCTGGTCACGAACGAGGTTGACTGCCAGCAGTTATTACATCGGTGCTACTTTAGATCGGAATGAGACAATGTATCAAGATTATTCAATCTCGAGTCCTGTGCCTTTGAGCGCTGGACTATTAGTTTACACATTGATGGGCAGTTCTTACTATTCCAGCCGCACATGCGGAACGGCAAATCCGACCAGTCCGGTTCCAGCCCCAGTCTACACAAATTGTGGAATTTTTATGACGAAGAGCAATTGAGGATGAAATGAAAATAACAAAAAAACGAATGGTTACAATTCTATTGTCTGCGATTGTAATCGTTGGAATGGCGTATCTTTTAAGCTTATTTATGGGCAGCACTAAAGCGGAAGTTTCAGAAATACAACCGCTTGCTGACATGGCAAACGTTAACCCGAAAGGCGAAGAGCCGAAGCACGAGCCTCAGATAGTACTATTCAACGATAAGATTGCTGAATATGATAACTTAACAATGCAAGTCTTAAAGATGAGCCTTTCGGGGGATGATGCGATAATAGATGTTTTTTGGGAGTTGAAAGATCCAAGAGATTGGAAAATTAATGATGCAGTTCTTGAAATTGACTCCCAAAGTTATTCGTATGCAGGTTTTGACCTGGTTGAAGGCTTGTTCCATTATTCTGATGGAACCGCCTGTAAAATAGATATGCAGCAATTGTCTCAAGAACATGAATGCTCGAAGGATTGGCTTAAAGAGACACCATACAGGATTGATCGGTTGGTCTTTGCAAATGTTCCGAGAGATTTATTGAGCCGATCGGTCCAACTGATAATCACAGGCATGGAAGCTTTCCCAAGTGAGAGCGAATATTGTAAGGTGTTGAACATTGAACACATTCAAAAAATCATGCAGGCTGATTTTCCTGGTTTGGAGTTGGAATGTTTTCAGGAAGATGGCTTTCAAGGCTATCAAATCAAAGAAAGCTCAGTATTTGCTGGGGATGAAAAGGTACTTGCGTCGCTGACTGACCATGCAGTAAAAGCATTGTTTGGTAACATGGCTGGTATTTGGAAGTTTGAATTAACAAACAATTAAAAGTATTGACAACAACGCGAAAAGGCGGGTTTTACTCAAAATCCGCCTTTTATCATCAAACTATTTACTTCGCAAGTGCCGCGTCCACGATTTGTCTCGCCTCAGACTGGATTTGCGCCAGGTGCTCAGCGTTTTTAAGGCTCTCGGCATAAATTTTGTAGATATCCTCGGTCCCTGAAGGGCGGGCAGCAAACCAGCCGTTCTTCGTAACCACCTTCAATCCACCAATTGGAGCATGGTTGCAGGTCGCGGAGGTCAGCTTTTCAATAATAGGATCACCCGCCATGCTTTCAGCTCTCACCAGTTCGGGGGACAGGTTCGAGAGCACAGCTTTTTGTCTTGCGTCCGCAGGCGCCTCAACCCTGGCGTACCAGCTGCCTCCCAATTCTGCTTCGAGGTCTGCATAGTGCAAACCAGGGTCCTTACCAGTGACCGCCAGGATCTCTGCCGCCAGCAGGTTGAGAATAAAGCCGTCTTTATCGGTTGTCCAGGTATTACCATTCTTGCGCAAAAAGGACGCCCCGGCGCTCTCCTCACCGCCAAAGCCAATCTCTCCACTCAGTAAACCGGGCACAAACCATTTGAAGCCGACCGGCACCTCGCAGAGGCGGCGTCCGATTTTATCTGCGACTTTATCGATGATCGAGCTGGATACCAGCGTCTTGCCAATTGCCGCATCTTCAGACCACTCAGGGCGATTTTGGAACAGGTACCAGATGGCGACACTAAGGTAATGATTGGGGTTCATCAAACCGACGCTGGGTGTGACGATGCCGTGGCGGTCGAAGTCGACATCGTTCCCAATGGCGATATCAAAGTCATCCTTCATCGCAACCAGGCTTGCCATGGCATAGGGCGACGAGCAGTCCATCCGGATTTTTCCATCCTTATCAAGAGTCATGAACGAGAAGGTCGGGTCAACACGCTTATTGACCACTTTCAGGTTCAGTTTATACATTTCCGCCATCGGTTCCCAATATGCCAAACCAGAGCCGCCCAAGGGATCGGCACCGATGTAAATTTTTGAGTCTGCGATTGCTCGCATATCAATGACATTTTCGAGGTCTTTTAGATAAGGAATAAGCAAGTCGACTTCGGTGGTGGTTCCCGAGCACATGGCTTTGTTAAGTGGAATCCGACGAACGTCTTTCATTCCATTGGCAATAATCTCGTTAGCCCGGTTTTGAATCCAGCTGGTTGTCTTCGTGTCAGCAGGACCGCCATCGGGAGGGTTGTACTTGAAGCCGCCGTCTTCGGGAGGGTTGTGCGATGGCGATATTACCACGCCATCTGCGGGTGTTTTCGGATAATCCTGGTTAAACGTCAGAATAGCGTGTGAAATGACCGGTGTGGGGGTGTATTGGTGGTCCTGGTGAATGCGGATATCGACGCCATTGCCGGCAAAAACTTCGATGGCTGTGTAGAGTGCTGGTTCGGAGAGAGCGTGGGTGTCCATGCCCATAAAGAGCGGACCGCTTATGCCCTCGCCGCGGCGATATTCGATGATTGCCTGGGTGATGGCGGCGACGTGCTCGTCATTAAAACTGCCGTCAAGCGAACTTCCGCGATGACCCGATGTGCCAAAAGCCACTTTTTGACTGGGTTCACCTGGTTCGGGGTGGATGGTGTAATAAGCGGAGACTAGGCGCGGAATATTGGCGAGATACTCGATAGGGGCTGGTTTTCCGGCGAGTGGATGAAGGCTCATGATGACTCCAGTTTGGTTATTCTACAGGTAGGTCAATTCTATCATGAGGGGGTAGGTAACGGATGTTTTTGTATTTTGTGGGAGAGGCTCAGCAATTCTCAATATGACCACGTTGCCCGCGGAAAGTCTTCATTTAGGGAGACCATGGTCATGCTGCCTGCGAAAAGATGGCTTGGCTGTACTGGTGGTTGTCATCCTGAACGAAGTGAAGGATCTTACCCACTGCCCTACAAGATTCTTCGCAACAAAAGCCCAGAATGCCAAAATTTCAAATTGCTTCTCTGCCCTCCCAGCATCATGACAACGTCCCCTAAGGAAAGACCGCTTCGCCGGAAGGAGCAAGCCCCTTCCGCCGCGGTTTCCTGCACGAGCCGTTTTCTTCGTAGACGCACCCGGCTTCTACTCCCTGTTCCCTGCTGCCTGCTCACTTCCTGAACCCACCTATACCGTTTCGGAGTCCGATTACCCTGCACTTTGCATCTAAAACCTAAACGAATTTACATTGAGAATTGCTGCATTGATAACCTCTTCCAGTCACATATAAAATTGCTGCCACGATAGTACAGTTGTTCTGTTTCCCAAATAGCGCGAAGGTTTTTATCATCTAAATACTTGTCCGATCTATTCCTGTCAACTCTACACCATCTGCTACATCGTGCCATAATGTAGTCAACAACAAGGACACCCCCGAAAGCGGGATGGAACCCAGCCAAAAATCACCAGGTAAAGAACTATTTCCACATTTCCAATCCGCATGCTGGAAAATACCATCATTTTCGTAAATACTGTTATAATTTTCCTCGTAATACTATTATTGCCCAATCGTTAACAACACAACATAGATAAAAGGAGAACCATGGGGAATCCAAGCAGTTTCAAGACCTTTATCTCAGCCCTTCTGGCGTTCATCATCACCCTCGCCCTGGTTGGCAGCGTAGCCGCAACAAATATCGACAGCCAGGAACCAGACGCCATAACGCGCCAATACCTGCCCGTCATCTTTAAGCGCATGCCCGATAATCCACCTCCAAATCCCTTTCTCAATCACGATTTTGAACAAGGCTCCGCACACTGGACAGAATATTCAGCTAACGACTGGTGGCTGATCGGTTACAACCTGGACGGGTTTGCTCATTCTGGAATATATCTTGTCTGGCTGGGTGGCGATAACAATGAGATGGCAATTCTCTCGCAAAAAATTACTATTTCCGCGGCAGCTCCATATCTGCATTTCTGGTATTATAAAGCCTCTGAAGATATCTGCAATTACGATTACTTCTATGTGGGTGTCAATGGCGAATACTTCCACAACGAAGTCCTCTGCGAAAGCACTAACACCTACGGCTGGGTTGAAAAGATCCTGGACCTGTCTAAATATATCGGCGCGAATAAGACCGTCCAATTCAGTATCACTACTGACGGGAGCCTGAATAGCAACGTCTATTTGGATGACGTCTTCATGTCAAATTCCGCCGCGCCGACACCCGCGCAAAACCTGCCTCTGCCATCCGAACCTTTTACTGGGACAATGCCGCTGAGTAAAAGGGAATGGTTGACACGAGACAACTGATAGCTCATAAGTTATCGCTCACCGCGAACCACTTTACCAGTGGTTCGCGGTGACGATATATCCCCATTTCCCGCTCCCCCGTTCCCCGCTTCCTGCTATAATTAGCCTATCAGCAACCCGTGGGAGGTTTTTTCAATGAGCGATTTCATCACCATTTCCTGCCCTTCCTGTGGAGGTCATCTCACCCGCAGAGCCAGCGCCGCCACCTACACCTGCGACTACTGCGGTCAGCGCCACCGCGTTCCCAAGGAAGAAATCGAAGATTTTGGCAGCTGTCCCCTCTGTAAAAAGAACGATCGCGTCGAAAAAGCCCGCGTGATCCATTATCGCGGCGATGCCTTTTCAGAACGACTTGCCCCTCCCAGAAACCCTGAAGAATTTCTCGAATACCGCCCAGGTGAAAAACCGCTGCCAAACTATAAACAGGTCGAAAACACCGAAAAACATAAACTCACCAGGCTCGGAAAAGCGATCACGATCGCTGCCGCAGCTTTTTTTGTTCCTGCTACTTGCCTGCTTGTCAACGCAATTGAAGATTATGAAGCCATCGCCATAGCAGTTTCCGCCCTGATCTCCCTCGTCTTCTTTGCAATGCTCGCCGGCGCGATTCTCTGGTTACTCGGACGGCATAAAGAAAAAGGATTGCTTCAAATAGGCAAGCAAAGACTGGTCGCCGAATGGGAAAAACAAAACGAGCTGAATGATTCCCGCTGGTCCTCCCACCTGGACCAATACAACCGGGAATATGAAAAACAACTCGCCCTGCTGAAGAAAAATTTCGCCCGTGCCAACCAGCGTTACGACCAGGTCTACTACTGCTATCGGGACGATATCGTCTTCATCCCCGGCGAACCCACCCACGCCCCTTCCTCCAAGCTGGAATGGTTTCTCTACGCGGATGGTTCCGAGGAATAGCCGACTTTATTTTTCCTCTCAGCCACATAATCCTTTCAGCCATATTTCGCCATGCGGGGAACCAGGCGACCCAAACCCCTCCCTTAAATCTGTCATCAAAAGCCCATGCGAACGATCATAAATCGCGATCTCCCGGTGTGGGCATTATGCCTGCGCCGGAGTCAAGAGAAAGCGGCGCGGGGATTTAACTTTTACACAGTAAACGGAAAGATGAATTCAGACTGCCGCGACCCCCCGCCAAAACACGTATCCTGGAGAAGCTCGTAGACCCCGGGAGCGGAACGAGCAGGATAGTCCGCTTCCTGTTCCCCGCTTCTTGTTCTCCAGGCACTTCTCGCTTCGCTCCCAGCATCATGACCGTGTTCCCAACGCAAATATTCGCTCCCAGATCGTAATCGCGTTGCCTGCGGAATGATGGCTAATCTGAACGCGTAATTGTCATCCTGAGTGAAACGAAGGATCTTACCCGTTGATCGATAAGATCCTTCGCAGCTAAGGCTCAGTAGGGAAGGAACTTGACCCCTTCCGCACGAACAAAATTCAAATCACCGATGGCGGAACGGGACAAGCCGCGTTCCCTACGGCAATGTTGCGGTCAGGATGACAGGGTGGTGGGTGGGGAGGCGGGTTGAGTTAGCCTTCTCCGTTGGAGCAGGGGGACCACGAAGTGGTGGATGAGGT
>DHRN01000038.1:0-157 GCA_002411175.1 Anaerolineaceae bacterium UBA5311
CAGTTTATCTTTTTGCTTCTACCAAAGTCGAGAGAATAAAAGCAGACTGCCGCGCCCCCTTATCGTTAATCAATAGTACCCGCCATTTGTGTAACGGGGGCTCGCAGTGACGCATCTGTAATCTGTCATTGTGAGCAAAGCGAAGCAATCCGCAGTT
>DHRN01000038.1:360-14805 GCA_002411175.1 Anaerolineaceae bacterium UBA5311
CAGTTTATCTTTTTGCTTGTACCTCTGAAAAGAGAATTACAATCTCAAAGCTCCCTGCTCCCCGTTCTTCTCACCCCCTTTAATTCCCCCTCTAAAGAGGGGGTCGTTGCTGCCCCGGTTCCCCGATCCCCGCTCCCTGGTCCCTGGAATCCTGAATGAAGTGACACACAGTGTACCTCGTATGGATTTTGACATTTCAACCACAACGAACGCTCAACTGTATTGTTAAGATTCTTCGCAAAAGAGGCTCAGAATGACAGTCTGTTTGTCGAACAAATCCCTTCACCCCCTTTAATTCCCCCTCTCCAGCAAAGCTGGACGCAAGCAGTAAAGAGGGGGTCGTTGCTGCCCCGGTTCCCAGCTCCCAGCTCCCTGTTCCCCGATCGGGACTGCAGGCAGGCAAGCTCTACGCCTCTGCCTGGGGTCCTTCCGGCACGACGCGGGTCACAACCACACGGTCAACCCGCAGCCCATCGACATCAGTAACCTCGAAAGAAAAATCTTCGATTTCGAATCTATCACCGATTTTCGGAATACTGCCCATCTGGTACATCACCAGCCCACTCAGGGTTTGGTAGCCAGCCTTATCTTCTTCGGGCAGGTTGGAAATATTGATAATCTCCTTCAATTCATCAATCGGAAGCATCCCATCCAGCGACCATGAGTCTTCGTCAAGCTGGACCACTTCGATATCTGTGTCCATTTCGTCCAGTGGGATATCTCCAACGATCGATTCGAGCACATCAAAAAGCGTCACCATGCCAACTACACTGCCGTATTCATCAATCACCAGGGCTTCATGCACCCCCGTATCACGAAATTGCTCAAAAGCTTTCAGTGCTGATGTATTTTCTGGAATGACGTTGGTATCGTGGGCGAGTGTTCTGAAATCAAGATCAGGGGAATAAAGATCCAGCCCAGCCAAATCTTTTGTATCGATCACTCCCACAAACTCGTCCAGGTTGTCTTCGGCTAACGGCAAACGCGAAAACTTGCTGTCATGAATTGTCTGGACCATCATTTCCCGTGGGTCGTCAAGGTCGATCCAGTCTATATCCCTGCGGGGTGTCATCAGGGCATCCACCCGCCGTTCTGTAAACCGGAAAACGCCTCCCACGTAATCTTGTTCGGCTTTGTTAAAGATGCCCATCGTGCGCCCTTCGGCAATCAACATCCTGATCTCTTCTTCCGAGATTGTCGGTTCATCGCTGACTTTTATCCCCAGGATTTTTATTCCCAGTTCGGTCGACCAGTCCAGGATTTTGAAAAGCGGCTTACTAAGATTAGAAATAAAACCCATGATCCCGGACAGGCTTTTGGCGACGCCTTCAGGATTGTTCAATGCAATCCGCTTGGGGATAAGCTCACCAATCACGATTGAAAAATAGGTAATCACCAGGACAACAACTGCTAACGAAAGCGCGCTCGCTGTGCCGAGGCGCATTCCCCTCGTTATCAGCCAACTGGTCAAAGTTGCAGCGATACTGGCGCCCCCAAAGGCTCCTGAGAGAATACTGATCAAAGAAATCCCGATTTGAACCGTCGAGAGAAACTTGTTGGGGTTTTCCAGGAGTTCAAGCGTCCTGGCAGCTCTCTGGTCTCCACTTGCTTTTGCCTGTTCCAGTTTCGGTTTTTTTGCAGAAACCATTGCCAGCTCATACATTGAGAACATGCCATTGATTAAGATTAACAGGAAGATCACCAAAACTTCAATTGCGATTCTCATTTTTTCCTAACAGGTCACCATTTCATCATCCAGAAAGTTGGTGAAGTTATGGTAGATCCAGATAATCCGATCATTAGTGAAATCAATTCTGCTTACAGCACAATTACAAAAAGAAAACCAGGTGGACAAATTGCGGTTTTCCGGTTCTTCCGGTCTGACATCAAAAATTATCCGTGCCATGGAATTGAAAAAACCGCCATGAGTAACGATGGCTACATGATCGTTTGTACCAAGATGTCGTTCTTTTAACAGGTTTAATGTTGCCTTTGCTCTCAACAGCGGAGAAGTGACCGGCTCCACGCCGCCCTGCCACCAGCCTTTATCTTCAATCGGTTGATGCAGCCTGAAAGCAGGGAAATGTTCCTGTAGATAGCCTGGTGAAACGCCATGTTCATGGGTTGTGGATGGCTGTCCATCCGTTATAATCTCCCGATATACGCCACCAATCTCGTGAACTTCGGGCAAACCATGCAAAGGCACACCAAGGCTTTCGGAGAGAATAGTGCCGGTCTGAATCGCACGAATCATCAGGCTGGAATAAAGGTGCGTGATGTTGATGTTGTGGCGATACTCACCGGTGTTCTTCGGACCTCCTGCTGGGGAGCGGTTAGAAGCAATATAATTTGCCAGAGTCTGAGCTTGCCTGACGCCCAATGCTGTCAGGGGTGGATCTGATGACCTCTCGTAATTTTGCTTGCCTTTATTTTCCCAATTGGCGTTATTGGTCGATTGTCCATGCCGAATAAAAAATAATTTCATAATTCCTCCTCAGAGATTATACATGCTCGCTAAAGCCTTTACCGCCGGTGAATAGGATTGTTACAGCGAATGTCTTCAGAATGTGGCGTAGGGGGCGGGTTTAGAATGGGATTTGTGTATATCATTCCATGCTGAGAGTTGCTGATTACCCTACACTTGCCCCGAAATGCCGCCCGTGGGGTGATATAATCTCATACCGAATTTAATGGGATACTTGAAAATACTATGCTTGATAAACTTGACTCAATTCTTGAACATTTTGACGATCTCGACAAAAAGCTTGCCGAGGTTGGGCAGGATTACCAGCTCGCGGCTGAGCTCTCCAAGGAGCGCTCAGACCTGGAGCCGATTGTCACGCTTGCCCGGGAATATAAAGAAAATCTGGAAAAAACTGCCGAGACCGAGGATCTGATTGATGCCTCAGAAGGGGAGCTGCTCGACCTGGCAAAAATGGAGCTCGACGACCTTACCGCGCGTAAGGTTGAGCTCGAAGACCTGCTAAAAGCGAAACTTGTGCCAAAAGACCCGCGCGACGAGCGCAACGTCATCGTCGAAATCCGCGCCGGCACCGGCGGCGACGAAGCAGGTTTGTTCGTCTCTGATCTGCTGCGCATGTACCTTAAATATGCCGATATCCACCGTTACAAAACGGAGATCATCTCCGCAAACGAGACCGGCATTGGCGGATATAAAGAAGTCACCTTCACCATCAAAGGCAAGGGCGCTTATTCACGCTTCAAATTTGAATCCGGTGTCCACCGCGTGCAGCGTGTTCCTGAGACTGAATCACAGGGGCGCATCCACACCTCCACAGTTACCGTGGCGGTTCTGGCTGAAGTGGACGATATCGAAATCGACATCCCCGACTCCGACATCGAAATCGATGTCTTCAAGTCAGCTGGCGCGGGTGGGCAAAATGTGCAGAAAAACATGACCGCTGTGCGCATCCACCACAAACCAACCGGCATTATCGTCGCCTGCCAGGACGAACGCTCGCAACTGCAAAATAAAACCCGCGCGATGAGCGTGCTCAAGGCGCGTCTCTATGAAATTGAAGAGGAAAAACGCCAGAGTGAACTGGACGCTGCCCGCCGGTCGCAAATTGGCACGGGCGAACGCTCTGAAAAGATCCGCACCTACAATTATCCCCAGTCTCGCGTCACCGACCACCGCATCAATGTTTCTTCTTATAACATGGCAGGCGTTATGGACGGTTACGAGTTGGATACCTTCATCGAAGAGCTACAGCATGCCGAAGAAGCTGATCGCCTGGCAAACTTTGAGAGCAATGGAAAATGATCAGTTGTTTGAGCGCAGGATTGGCGACCAGCTGAGGGAGATCAGCCAACCCCATCAAATCGCGCTGGCATTGGTTGCGCATGTGCTCCAAAAACCGAAAACCTGGCTGCTTGCCCACCCAGAAACGCACCTGTGCGAAAACCAGGCGCGCCAATTGGATTCGCTGCTGAACCGTCTCGAAAAAGGTGAGCCTTTACCTTATCTGCTTGGCAAGCAGGCTTTTTTTGGGCTCGAGTTTGAGGTTAGCCCGGCTGTGCTGATCCCCCGTCCTGAGACCGAGCTGCTGGTTGAAGTAGCGCTGGAATGGCTCAAAGCAAACCCCACGGCACGAAAAGGCATCGATGTCGGCACTGGTTCAGGCTGCATTGCTGTCTCGCTGGTCAGCAACTGCCCTGATCTGACCATAGTGGCAACCGATATTTCCCCCGACGCGCTCGATGTTGCCGCCCGAAATGCCCTAAATCACAACACTGCTGACCGAATCAGTTTTGTTGCCGCCGACATTCTGCCGGCAACGATTGAGAAAGTGGATTTGATTTGTGCCAACCTGCCTTATATCCCCTCCGCAAAATTACCCGGGGTGAACAGCCTGCCCTGGGAGCCCAGCCTGGCATTGGACGGCGGCAAACAAGGATTGGACCTGATCGAAAAGTTACTTGTACGCTCGCCAGTGATTTTGAATTCCCCAGGCTTGATTCTGCTCGAGACCGAAGAAACACTCGGCAACCAGACTGTGGAACTGGCACACAGATATTTTCCCGCTGCTGAAATTACCCTCTGTCAGGACCTCTCGAAGAGGGACCGCCTGGTTACAATTGAGCTGCGATGAGCAACACCCGAATTCTCCCGATCACTGATCCTGATGCCATTCCAATAGCGATGACTGTGCTAAAAGCGGACGGATTGATCGTTTTCCCAACCGAAACGCTCTACGGATTAGCCGGGCGGATCAACGAAACCAGCCTGCATAAGATCTACGCAGCCAAACAGCGCCCGGAAGAAAAGGCTATCCCTGTATTGGTGGCAAACTTGGTGCAGCTCAACCTGCTAACACCCCCTCCGCGACCCGCGGTACTGGCTCTTGTGCGTGCTTTTTGGCCCGGACCGCTTACGCTCGTGCTTCCAAAATTAGCCGGTTTGCCCCCTTCGCTTACCCCTTATCCAGGTTTGGCTATACGCATGCCCAATCACGCATTCGCGCTGCAGCTGCTTCAAAAAACAGGACCACTCGCTGTGACCAGTGCCAATATCTCAGGAAATCCAAACGCAGCCACAGCGGAGGAAGTTCATGCGCAGTTGGGGGACCGTGCGGCGTTGATCCTCGATGGCGGCATCCATCCCGGCGGACAAGCCTCGACGGTTATCAACTGCCAGGGCGATGTTCCACTCTTGCTGCGTGAGGGTCCCATTCCGCTCGAAGCTGTCGAAAAAACCTGGCAGGCTGCGTGATCAGGCTTTCGAATCCCTTCCTCGAATTCTCCCTTAACCCGGAACTATCTACCTTTAACCTGACCTCAACCAAATTCCCAGGCGCACTTATTGAGGGTGCCAGTTTTGGTCCGGAGCTGGCATCGCCTTCCAGGTTAAATTTCAGCCTGGAGTCTGTTGTTGAGAATCCGGCTGAAAATTTGATAACGCTCCACTATCAGGATCCCTCCGGTGTCGGGTATTTCATGGAATTCGATCTGCCCCGTCAAGCTCCCTTCCTGTTCCAAAGCATGCGAATGGTCAACAACTCCAACGAAACCATTCAGGTTGAACGATTCCATTTCGCTAATATTCAACAAAAACGTTTGCGTTTCTCAGAAAACCCGGCTGCAGAAACCGCGTTTTTCAGCAATGGCTGGCAGAGCTGGTCGCCAGCTGGCACCTGGCAATATCGACAGCGCCAGACCCGCAGCCTCCTTTTCCCTTTTTCCCATCCGATGCTCTACGACGACGGCACGCCAATTACCTGGCGCAAATCCCGGTTTTCATCGGATATGTTTGCCGCGCTGCTCGACCACGAAGCCAACGTCGGATTGGTCTGCGGATTCCTCTCACAGCGTGAGCAATTTGGCTCGCTTGTCTCCACGCTTCACCCTGAACCTGATCTGATGGTTTGGGCAAATTGCGACCGGGTTGAGCTTCGCCCTGGCGAAACGCTCGGAACTGATCGGCTCGCCTGGCAATTTTTCGACCTGCAAGATCCGAAACCTTTTACATTGTATATGGAGAAGGTCGCGGAAGAAAACCAGGTCAAACCGAGGATGAAAACTCCGCTTGGTTGGTGTTCCTGGTATTACTACTTTCAGAAAATCACACCCTGGGAAATTAGAAAAAACCTGGATTCAATCACCGGAATGCGAGACATTTTGCCGCTCGAATTCTTTCAAATCGACGATGGTTTTGAGCAGGATGTTGGCAGTTGGCTGGAATTCAATGCCAAGTTTCGGGATGGTCTCTCGCAATTATCTGCAGAAATTAGAGCTGCGGGTTACATTCCGGGGGTCTGGCTCGCCCCTTTCATTGTCGAAAGGCATTCCAAGCTGGTACGGAAGCATCCTGAATGGCTTTTGCGTAAGAAATCTGGCAAGCTCGTGAATAGCGGCTTTGTGTGGGAAAACTTTGGCTACGCCTTCGACCTTACCCGCCCGGATGTCCAGGAATATGTGCGCGAGGTGATCAGGACTGCGGTTGATGACTGGGGTTATCCTTATCTCAAACTCGATTTTTTATACGCTGCAGCACTGCCAGGCAAACACCACGACCCCACCCTCACCCGTGCCCAAATTTTGCGAAATGGGCTTGAGTTGATCCGGCACGAAGCTGGGGAAGAGGCAATCCTGCTTGGCTGCGGCTGCCCACTGGGTTCGGGCATGGGAGTATTTGACATGATGCGCGTCAGCGCAGATGTCGCCCCGGATTGGGAACCGAAAGCTTATGGGGTTAAATTCGCCTTCAAAAACGAGCCGAACATGCCCTCTGTCCGCAACGCGATCCGAAACATCATCACTCGTGCCAACCTCGATCCACATCTTTGGGTGAACGACCCTGATTGCCTGTTGGTGCGGGAGGATTCTGACCTAAGTCTTGCGGAGGTGCAATCGCTGGCGACAGCCATTGGCATAACCGGCGGAGCCATCCTGATTTCTGATGATATGACCAGGCTCAGACCGGAAAGCTTGCGTATCTCTCAAAGTCTTCTGCCAGTATTGCCGCCAAATCCTGAAGTCAAAGACCTGTTCATGAGCAGCCTTCCTGGCAAACTTGGTCAGAAGCTTCAAAATGTCGGGGGTCAAAATCAGTTGATTGCCTTATTTAACTGGCAGGATCACCCGGCGGATCTGATCTTCGATGCCGCAGAGTGGGGTTTTGGAGCAGAGCCCTCTTTGATGCGGGAGTTCTGGACCGGTGAAATCGCGCTCTTCCAGGGTGAGCATAGATTTGAGCAGGTTCCACCGCATGGCGTCCGATTGTTTGCAGTGAAACCGCTTGATCGAGCGGTATATGTTGGCTCAGACCTGCATATTTCACAGGGAATGGAACTGACCCAATGGCAGCTCGAACCAGCTGGTCTGGGGTTTAGCCTGGAATTAGACCGAAAAGCTGACGGGAACTGTTATCTTTGGATGCAGGAGAATGCCAGGCAGGTGCTCCAAAACGGCAGCCCTGATTCTTTTCAGGTATTGAACAAACATATTCTCCAAATACCTGTCAGGCTGAATGCAACCAGCCCGATTCGTATCCGTGTGAATTACTATTAGATCACAATGCGATGATCTTTCCATTATCTTGCTTGTGAATTTTGATGAAGGAACAAGTTCTGCTGGCTTCGCTCCCAGCATCATTATCGCCTTCCGTACTGATTGTCGATAACGCAATTTTTTTGTGGGGACCCCAGGACCGGATTCCATCCACTATGCGGGCAGACCAAAAAAGAACTGGCTTTCTTCAAAACCAGTTCTCTTTTTCTAAAAATTATTTCAATTAATCACCCTTTGGGCTCCGCCTCAATTTCAACCACCTCGCCCTGCTCAACAATCGCTTTCTTTGCCCTGCGTTTGGCATTCGATTTGCGGATTGCGCGAACGACGAAGTAGACCCCAATTCCCAGCGGGATCAGGAAGGGCAGGCAGGTGATTCCGAAGCGAATCAGGAAATCGACCAAATCCTGGAAGGAGCGCACCAATCGTTCCAACGATTCCCGAACCACACCCTGGGGTTTCCAACCGCCGATCTCAATCGGCTGCAGTGATGCCTCTGCCACAAACTCGACCGACAACGATGACAGATCCGAAGATTCCTGCAAATACTTGATATGCCCCTCAAGCACTTCTATCTGGCTGCGGATATCAGTCAGCTCACGGAAAACGCTCATGGTCGCTTCGAGGTCTTCTGTGTTTTCCATCAGTACGACCAATTGCTCTTCGGCTGCCTTCAGGTTGCGCAGCCGGCTGCTGGAATCGACAAAATCGGAAGTGACATCCTGTCCGGACAGTCTCTCTGAAAGGATACCGTCTTTCCCAATCGCAGACATCTGCCTGATAGCCTCCATGGCTTGTTCAAGTTTTTCAACTGGAACACGAATAGTCACGCTTGTACGGGCGTAACTTACATTGTTGTAGGAGGTGCTGGTCCAGCGATTTGTGCTGACCACATAGCCGCCCAATTGTCTTGCCAGGTTAGACGTGGCTTGCATCGCCTGGACGGTATCAGCAACCGACACTTCCATGGATGCGGTCTGGATTACCATGCGCTCCTGCCCGGCTCCTTTTATTTCGCCTTGATCTTCGACAGCAGGTGCTTCCATTGGGGCTTCCGAATATGATTCATTACCATAGTTCGTATCAACCATGGCTCCCGATGGTGCACTAACATCCTTGGCGGTAGAGGCACAAGCGCTCAATGCGAGCATCAAAACCAAACTAAGGATTGCGATTCTCTTCTTCATTCTTCATTCTCCTTTGGATAAATTCTTCACTGAGTAGACGTTCTGAGACAAGTAATTGTTCCCTGCCTGATGGAAACTATGGAAAGGATTAACTACTCAGATGGTTACGAACCTGTCCAGAGGCGGGTAGCCTGCCTGGGTGGAATGCCGAGTGCCATAATCCGGTCCTGGACGCTGGCGATCTCATATTCAACGCGATAAAAACCCCATGTTTGCTCTTCGTCATCCCAGATCACGTAGCTCGCACGCTGGTCGAAATCGCGCGGCTGACCTACCGAACCCGGATTGAGAATAAAACGTCCATTTACTTTCCAGCGATCACCATGCCTGGGTAAAAGCGTTTCGATTGAACCATTCTTTTTTTGGATGAATATGAGCGGCACATGCGAGTGACCGACCAGGCAGCCGATCCCTTCAAAGTGTTCAAAATTGACCCTGGCTAAGGACGCGCCCAGGATATACTCCCAAATTGGATTTCTCGGGCTGCCATGCGCGAGGGTGATCTCACCGATTTCAAGTTTGAGCTGAAGCAATTCCAGGAAGTCTCTGGATTCCTGGCTGGCAAGCCCAGCCTGGACATTTATCGCCTCAGCCGCCTCCCGGTTAAATCGATCAATAGGGATATAGTCCATCAATGCCGCGTCATGGTTGCCCATCAATGCCCGCAAACCTGGCAGTGTTTGTAATAACTCCACGCATTCGTTCAGGTCTGGCCCATATCCTGCCACATCCCCCAAAAACCAGACCTGGTTGACTGTACCGGCATGCGCCAATACAGCTTCAAGAGCGTTCAGATTAGCATGTATGTCAGAAATTACCAGCGTCCGCATCGATCAGGGCATGCTGAAGCTGAAGCTCCAGTCTCCATTCTCAACTGAGATCGGCGTAGTTAGCCCAAATATCACCATCCAGGTATTGCCAGGTTTGAGATAAAAAGGATTTCCTGCATTGTCGAAGAATTGGATCGGTGAGGTGCTCTGTGGAGTTTTCCAGGTGACATCATATGCGCTTCCATCCCGGAAAATAGTCGCTTTTTGACCCTCCAAATTACCAACCAGATCGATGTTGAAAAGGGTGGTTTTCAACTCTGTGTGGCGAGCCTGGAGCAGAACCACGTTTGAAAATTCGAGTTCCAAGTTGTTATTTTGATCGATGAGCGGTTTGAACTCGTCGTTGGTTGCCTCACCATAAGCCCAGCGGGTGTATTTGCCGGTTTCAGGGTTGAAAACCCAGCGGCTGTATTCCGAAGAAGAGAAATATACCCAGGCACTCTCCCCCTTTTGCCCGCCTTCCGGGGCAATATCAGAGAAAGCCATACCATTCAAATCGGGATCTTCTTTTCCATAACCGCGCTGGATGTAATAATCGGAAAGAGCGGCTGAATTTCCACGCACACTGGAAACTATATTCCGCCCGTCATCACAAACACCCGGGCAAAGGTACTTATCCAGAAAATAGCGACCAGGAATGTAAGACTCAATGTAAGGGATAACATCAACACGGTCTCCGCCAGTCGAGCCAACGATCGCTTCGTAGAGGCTTCCAAGCTGACCATCCACACGGCGAATCGAGCGCATGGGACCGATCATGTCGCTGTCCTGCCCATAGTAAAGTGCCGCGAAACGATTGGTTCCGTAACCGATAAAATATTCAAACACAATATCTGCAGAAGAAAGCCCATAATGAGGCTGTGAATCGATCTGGTGATTGGATATTTTCATGATCACCGGTCTGCGGTTCAGCAATGCAGCGTCTGCCACGGTTAAGCCAGTCAGTGGGTTAACACCTTCAGGATATCTATCCGGACCAACAATTACAGGCTCAGGTATCGGTGTCGCTGTTGGTTCCTCGGTAGCCTCAGGGGATGGAGTTTGGGTCGGTTCTGGTGTAGCTGATGGGGTTTGTTCCAACTCTACGAATATAGCGGTTACTGTGCCGGCGATCGCGGTTTGTTGAGCCGAGGTCAACTCACCAGGTTGTGTGGGAGCGCAGGCAGCAAGAACGAATGCCAGGCTAAAAAGAATGAGAAACAGGTTTCTGGTTTTCATGTCACCTTCCTTGTTCCCCTCAATTTTACCTCAAACAGCATTTGGCATTCAATAATTTGGATCAGTAAGAGGCACTGACCATTTTAATCACCAGTCAATAGTTCCATCCGGCTGATGCCGGCATCGAACGCGCGGGCTAAAGGATGATGCACGACCATTGCGGCTGTAGATTGTTCCGGCACCAGTTGGAAACCTGCGGTCAGGTTCATGCCCAATTCCTTTTCTGCCGGGAGTAATTCAAAGACTTTGCGGTGTTCCTTCAGCCATGGCAGAGCCGGATAACCCCAGGAATAACGGAAGCCCTGCTCAGGTGTGAGCCCTAATTCCCTGCGGATGTGCAGGTGGATATATTCTGCGGTTGCCTCCGCCATCTGAACAGCCAGACCATGCAGGAAATAACCTTCGGAATATTGGTTTTGCTGGTTCAGTTGGTCAATTCGCCGGGTGGCATTCTGACCAACCGTAACGATTTGCAGGGGCAAAACGTCCTTCTGCAAACTGCCGACAGGCAGGAAATAATCACTGAGGCACAATCTTTCCCCGTCTTTTTGCCTGGGAAAATTCAGCCGGATTCTTTCCCGGTCGGCTTCATAAATGACAATGTCGTTTCCATCTGCCCAAACCGGGAAATAGCCATAAAGCGCTTGCGGCTGAATCCAACCCTCGCGTTGGGCTTCTGCCAGCATGCGCACCCGCCTTCGGTCAAACCCGGCACGCATTTCCTGCCATTCCTGACCGCGCAGCTGTTTTGCTCCCCAGTTGAGGCGGTAGAGACTGGTCAGGTCGATCAATCGCGCGACTTCTTCAAAGGGAATCCCTTCTGGTTTATAGATACCAAAGGCTTTGACCTTTGGAATAAACGCTGCCGGGGGCACACTTGATTGCCAGGGTTCAACAATTTCGATTTCAACAGTTGTGGGAGGTTTTGTATTGCTTCCATCTTCACGTTCGCTGAATAGATTAGCTCGTTCTTGTGGATCGACCAGCTGATCCATGAATGTCAGCCCGTCAAAAGCATCTTTGCAATAAAATATGCCTGCCTTGTACCTGCCCAGGTCACCACCTTCTACGATTCTTTCCGCAAACTGGGCGTTGATCGCTGCGCCGCCAATCAAAATCGGTATTTCCACTCCGCGACGCTGCAATTCATAGGCAATCAGCGGCATCTGCTTGCTGGTCGAGACCAGCAGCGCGCTCAGACCAATCGCATCCACCTTTTCATCTATGGCACGTTGAACAATTTCTTCAGCGGGAACCTGCTTGCCCAAATCGATCACTTCATAGCCGTTATTGGACAAAATTGTTTTAACCAGGTTCTTGCCAATGTCATGCACATCACCATAAACCGTTGCCAATACCAGTTTCCCTTTGCTAAGCCCTTCCTGTTTTTCAAGATACTGCTCAAGATGAGTAACGGCTTGTTTCATCACCTCCGCCGATTGCAGGACAAAAGGCAGAATAAGCTCACCGGTTCCAAATTTTTCGCCAACTTCCTTCATAGCCGGCAAAAGCGCCTGGTTCAACACCTCAACAGCGGCATCAGACTTCTCCAGGTCCGATTCTTCCAGCAGGAGGTCAATATCGACCTCCATGCCGCTTTTCTGACGCAGGACGATGCGTTGATAAACCCTTTCCCTGGTACTCATGCCCTCAAACGGGTTCGCCCTGGATTTACCTTCACCTTCTTTAGCATCGTGCGTGTCAAACCAGGAGACAAGCTTTTCCAGCGCGTCAGGAGCGCGGTTGAAGATCAGGTCTTCTGCCAGCAGTTGTTCCTCGTCAGATATTTCTCCGAATGGGCGGATATGGGCGGGGTTTACGATTGCCATGTCGAGACCGTTCTCAACGGCATGGTGCAGAAAAACGCTGTTAATCAGTTTACGGGCTGGTTGTGAAAGCCCGAAGGAGATATTGCTGACACCCAGACAGGTATGCACACCGGGCAATTCTTTTTTGATAGCCTTGATGCTTAAAAGCGTCTCAACCGCTGAATCGCGCCAAATTTCTTCGCCTGTGGCAAGCGTGAAAGTCAGCGGGTCAAAGACCAGGTCTTCAGCTCTCAACGCGAACTCATCCTCGGCAATCCGCGCCATGCGCCGGGCAATCTCAAGCTTGCGTTGGGCGGTCTTTGCCATGCCTTGCTCATCGATGGTCAGGCACATCACCGCCGCGCTATATTGTTTTGCTAATCGGAAAACCTTTCCTGCTTTTTCCTCACCTGATTCGAGGTTCGTTGAATTGATCAGGCAGCGTCCCGGGGCGGTCTGCAAAGCGGCTTCCATCACAGCCACTTCGGTTGTGTCGATAATTAGCGGCACCGGCACTTCCAGGCTCAGGCGTTTGACTACCTTCTTCATCAGCTCAGCTTCATCGCCGCGCTCGGTTGTCGCGACGCAGATATCCAGCCCGTGGGCGCCAAAATCGAGCTGATCACGGGCGACCTGCATGATGGCATCATAATCCTCTGCCAAAAGCAAGCGTTTGAAAGCTTTGGAACCCTGCGCGTTCAGGCGTTCTCCGATGATGAACGGGGGCGGACTTTGCTTGATCTGAACGGCTCCGACCGATGAGGCAAGCATTGCTTCACTTTCGGGATCGGTTTTTTTCGCGCTAACCTGTTTCACTTTGTGCGCCAACGCGGCGATGTGCTCGGGGCGGGTACCGCAGCAACCGCCGACAATCCGCACACCAAATTTTTGAACATAATCGCCCAGCTGCCGCGAGAAATCGTCTGGCTGCATCGGATAAACCGCCTCGCCCTCGATGTTCAGTGGCAAACCGGCATTGGGAATACAGGAGATGGGCAAAGTTGAATGGGATGTCAGATACTGGATCGACTCGCGCATGTGTTCCGGTCCGGTCGAACAATTTAGACCGATCACATCCACGCCCATCCCTTCCAGGATGGCAACAACTGCGCTGATATCCGTACCCAGAAGCATTTTGCCGTTCACATCCAGCGTGACCTGGGCTTGAACCGGCAGTTCTATTCCTTCATCGATAAAAGCTTGCTTGATGCCGTTGATCGCAGCCTTGACTTCAAGGATATCGTTGGAAGTTTCAATCAGCAGCAAATTAACACCACCGCGGATCAACCCGGCAGCCTGCTCGCAAAAAACGTCCTTGAGCTCCTCAAAGGTGGTGTCTGACATTTCAGGGTCGTCGGTTGAGATCAGCTTTCCGGAAGGACCGATCGCTCCGGCAACAAAACGCGGTCTCTCGTTCGTGGAGAATTCATCCGCAGCCTGGCGCGCAAGCGCGGCGGCAGCCTGGTTGAGTTCAAACGCGCGCTCCTGCAGCCCATAATCAGTCAGGGTCAGGCGATTGGAACGGAAGCTGTCGGTCTCGATTACGTCCGCGCCTGCTTCGAGAAAGGCACGATGTACCGACAAAACTGCATCAGGTCTGGTGAGCACCAGGACATCGTTACAACCGACCCATTCAGGATTGCCAAAATCGTCGTCACTGAGATTTTGCGATTGTAGCGTTGTGCCCATCGCCCCGTCGAAAACCAGGACATCGCGATCAAGTGCGTCCAGGTAAGAGTTGTTTTTTCTGATATGTTTTTCCACAAATCCTCGCGATAATAAAAACGCCTCATCGGGGCAGATTCCAGCATTGATTCCATTCCCGAGTTTATCACAAGTTGAAACCGGCTTCAACGAAGAGTTTATGGTGTA
>DHRN01000038.1:14904-30454 GCA_002411175.1 Anaerolineaceae bacterium UBA5311
GGTTGCCACGCCGTCCCGTATGTGTTGTAGGGGACGGCTTCGCCGGAACGGGACAAGCCGCGTTCCCTACGAAAAGATGGCTTCGCCGGAACGGCACAATCACTTCGTAAATGTAATTCAGAAGGGTCTTCTTATTCCAATCGACAAGATCCTTAGCAAAAGAGGCTCAGGATGACCAAACCCAGCTCCCTCTTCCCTGTTCCCCGTTCACTGCTCACGTCCTGAACCGACCGCTACCGTTTCGGAGTTCGATTACACCTGCATACTGCGTTTTTTAATTTATATACATTCATTTTGAGTATTGCTGCAAAGAGAGATGCTTGCTTCTATTAGCCGCCTGGGGGGATTAAATCATGTATAATTTCCCTATGCAAACTCCCTCACATCAGCCTTTCCGATATTACTTGCCTGCTGTGCTTGTTTTGATATTAACAGGTGGAGGCGGGCTGTACCTGGTCATGACCAGGACGCTACCGACTATCGGTCCGCGATGGTTGTTCTTTTTTTTCCTGCTTTTACTTGTGACGGGTGTTTTTTTACCGGCAACATGGTTCTTTAATCGCCGTTTCAGCTCCAGTCCACCAGCCGGTCCCCAGGTGGTCATTCGCCAGGCAGTCTGGTTTGGAGTTTACGCGGCTTTGCTCAGCTGGCTGCAAATCGGTCGTGTGCTCACTTTTTCTCTCGGAATCATCCTGGGAATCGCCTTGATTCTGGTCGAATTTCTGATTCGCACCTGGGAGCGCAGCCGCTGGAAACCTTCTCAAACTGATTAATATGGACCGGTATCGCTCGATTCCCTCGGTTGATTATCTGCTAAAGCTACCGGACATGGCGCGGTTATTGGGTGAATTTGGTCATACCTGGTGCGTTAGCGCGATTCGCTCCGTCCTGGAACGATTGAGGGAAGAACCTGAAGCAGCCATTGATAACCAATCCATCCTCCAGGAAGTGGAAAAGCTGCTTAATGAACAAACCCAGCTGACTCTGAGACCGGTAATCAATGCCACCGGGGTGATTTTACACACCAATCTTGGGCGCGCGCCGCTCAGTGAAAGCGCGCTCGAAGCAGTCCGTCAGATCAGCAATGGCTATTCCAGCCTTGAATACGATCTCGACAAAGGGCGCCGTGGCAAGCGAGACCTCCACGCTGCTGATCTACTGAGGAAACTAACCGGCGCTGAAAGCGCGCTGGTGGTAAACAACAACGCTGGCGCGGTAATGCTCATCCTGGCTGCCCTGGCGAACCGCAAAAAGGTTGCCATCTCGCGCTCACAGCTGGTCGAAATTGGCGGAGGTTTTCGTATCCCTGAAGTGATGCGCCTTTCGGGGGCTAAACTACTCGAAATTGGCACCACCAACCGAACGCATATCAATGATTACCAGAACGCGGTTGAAGAAGGTGCCAGCCTTTTCCTGCTTGCGCATCAATCCAATTTCAAAATCGTCGGCTTCACCAGCGCGCCAACGCTGACCGAGATTTCAGCCGTGGCGAAAGCCAGCTTACTTCCGATAGTTTGCGATCTTGGCTCTGGCGCCTTGCTCGAGATGAACAGGTTTGGACTTGAGAATGAACTGACCGTCCAAAAAGCGCTGCAGGAGGGTGCGGATGTGGTCTGTTTTTCCGGCGATAAATTGCTTGGCGGTCCGCAAGCCGGGTTGATTGTTGGCAGGGCTGACCTGATTGCAAAAATCCGCAAGCACCCTTTTTATCGCGCCCTGCGAGCGGACAAGCTTTGCCTGGCAGCGCTCAATGCGACCCTGCTCGAGTATCTCAAGGGCAAAGCGGAAGAAAACGTACCTGTTATTGCCATGCTTGCCCAAACCCCCGAAAAGCTGAAAGAGCGGGCAAACAGATGGCAAGCGCGGCTGGGTGCCGGCGAGGTGATCGAAAGCCGCTCAACGATTGGCGGAGGCAGCCTGCCTGAGCAGGATATGCAAACCTGGTGCCTGGCAATAACCCCCGGATCAGCCATGCGCTTCACCTCCCGCCTGCGACATTTTGACCCGCCAATCATTGCAAGGATCGAAAACGAGCTGGTGCTGCTCGACCCACGCACCGTTTTGCCCGCTGAAGAAGATATATTATTAAACCACCTATCAATAGCGATTAAAGAGGATTAGATGAAAAAAGACCTTGAGCAATTAATGAAAGACAACCAGGCTGACGCACTTTGGATCAGCGGAGCCGCCCAGCAAAACCCTTCGATGGTTTATTTTACCGGCAGTATTCACGTCACCGCTGCAGACCTGTTCATCATCCCGGGCAGGACGCCGATCCTGTTTCACGGCATGATGGAGCGCGAAGAAGCTGCCAAAACTGGTTTTCAATTAATCTCTTACGCCAAATACCCGCTTAGTGAATACCAAAGGCATGCTCCGGGGAACTTACTTGAAGCCAGCGCGCTGCGTTATAAAAAAATGTTCGAAGATATTGGATTAACTGAGGGAACAATCCTGTTGTATGGTTCCCGTGAAGTCGGACCCTTTTACTCACTGGTAAAAAGGCTCCAGGAATTGCTCCCCAAGCTGGACATCAAAGGTGATTTTGACGATGCGGTAATCATGGAAGCCCGTGCGACCAAAGATGCTGCTGAAATTGAAGAAATCAGGAAAATCGCCAGGATTACCGTGGATGTGGTCTCAAAAGTCCAGGAATATCTGAGTGAACAGGAAGTTGTTGAAAATATCCTGGTTAAAGATGACGGCAGTGCGCTCACCATTCGTGATGTAAAGGCTTTAATTAATCTCTGGCTGGCAGAAGCCGGCGCGGAAAACCCGGAAGCGACCATTTTCGCGATCGGCAGAGATGGCGGAATCCCTCACAGCGCTGGAACCCCCGGTGACGCCATCGAATTGGGCAAACCAATCGTTTTCGACATCTTCCCCTGCCAGGCTGGCGGTGGCTACTTCTATGATTTCACCCGCACCTGGTGTCTTGGCTTTGCACCTGAAGAGGTTCAGAACGCATATGATCAGGTCAAATCCGTTTACGATCAAATCGCCTCTGAGCTGGAGTTGGGAGCACATGCAGCCAGTTACCAGAAGCGCACTTGCGAACTGTTTGAAGGTATGGGGCATGCGACTATTCGCCAGAACCCTGCCGTCGAAGAAGGTTATATCCACAGTCTTGGTCACGGTTTAGGCTTGAATGTGCATGAGAAACCCTGGTTTGGACGCAAAGAAGACCCGACAAACACCCTAAGAATTGGCTCGGTTTTCACGATTGAACCCGGGCTCTACTACCCCGACAGGGGTTTTGGTATTCGCCTGGAAGACAGTTGGTATGTTGCCGGGGACGGGAGTTTTCACAAGTTTATCGATTACCCGATGGAGCTGGTGGTTCCGATGAAAGGCAGTTGAAATGAAAAATGAGTATCTTCGCATCCTGGGAATCGAAAGCTCATGCGACGAAACCGCGGCAGCTGTCGTGGAGGGCGGTCGCGTGATTTTGAGCAATGTTATTGCCAGCCAGGTGGACCTCCATGCCCAGTTTGGCGGAGTGTACCCGGAGTTAGCCTCCAGGGAACATGTTCGCGCGATATATGCTGTTGTCGCCGAAGCCTTGAAACAGGCTCACCTGCAGGTAAACGACCTGGATGCCATCGCCGTTACGCGGGGTCCGGGGCTGGCAGGGTCGCTTGTGGTTGGTGTCAATATGGCGAAGGCGCTGGCTTTTTCAGCAGAATTACCCGTCATTGGGGTAAATCACCTTGAAGGGCACCTGTATTCCGCCTGGCTTTACCCGGCAGATTCAAAACCGACCTCCGAACCGAAATTGCCTGTCGTTGCCCTGCTGGTCTCAGGGGGACATACGGAATTGGTGTTGATGAAGGAGCATTTGCAGTACGAAACGCTTGGGAACACCATGGATGACGCTGCCGGAGAGGCTTTCGACAAGGTCGCCCGTCTGCTCAAACTGCCTTATCCCGGAGGTCCGTCCATCCAGCAGGCTGCCCAGTCAGGAAATCCGCGTGCCTTCAACTTTCCGAAAGCCCGCCTGGAAGGCAAGTACGATTTTTCGTTCAGCGGTCTCAAAACCGCGGTGCTGCGAACTGTTGAAGAGCTCCAAAAAACGGGAAAATCATTACCAGTGGCAGATATCGCTGCCAGTTTTCAACAGGCAGTTGTTGATGCCCTCTATGAGAAAACCATCGCGGCTGCTGAAGAATTCAAAGCCAGGGAAATCATCGTTGCCGGTGGGGTTAGCGCCAACCGTGTGCTGCGTGAAGCATTCCGTTCGCAAACAAAATTCCGTGTGCATATTCCTCACATCCGGCTTTGCACGGATAACGCCGCAATGATCGCAGCCGCAGCGTTTCGCCACCTCGCATTGGGAGAGGTGCATGATCTGGATTTTGATGTACAGGCAAACATGCCGCTGGTTTCGCAAATAGAAAGGAAATAAAATGGATCTAAGTGTTGTTTGGCAAGGTGAAATGGAACTGACCGGATATTTGGAAGGTGGTCACACATTGACCATTGATGCCTCAGAGGAGAGCGGCGGGCATAATAAAGGACCCCTCCCGATTGCGTTGGTGGCAGTTGGGACAGCCGGATGTGCCAGCCTGGATGTTGTTTCAATTTTGCGCAAGAAAAAAGTAAACTTTACTGGCTATGAATGCAAGCTGCATGTGGAAAGACGGGAGGAGCACCCCCGCGTTTTCACGAAAATGCATTTTGAATACATCGTTACAGGGACAGACATAAAGCGCAAGGATGTGGAACGCGCCGTGCAGCTGGCAGAAGAAAAATATTGCCAGGCGATCGCGATGATGTCCAAAACCGCGGAAATTGTCCACACGATCACGATTATTGAGGAATAACTCCTGCGTCCCAACCAGAAAGGGTCGCGGTCCTGATGCCAGGAGCGCGGCGAGCTGTGCTTGTCCCATGCCGGCGAAGCAGTGTATTGGGGCAGCATGCAGCTTGCATTACACGGAAGTATGCTGCTCTCAATTTAACTTTGGAGCCGGGTCAAATTACAGGTTGAAAGCCTGCCCGGGTCCTCGGTCAACAACCGCTCCCTTGCTTTCAACCTTGCCCTGCAGCCAGGGATGATGAACCGTGATAGGGTTGATGGCAGGCTCTCCAAGCGACCGAACCATCGAAAATTACGTGGTAACCAGTTACTGGTACAATGTTGGAAACATGGAAAAATGGCGTTTGTTATTCTCACTCATACTCGTCACCTTCCTGGCTGGTTGTGGAAAGGCACCTACCGAGGCAGTAATTGAGCCATCCCCCACATCTGTGGAAATCGCCATCCCAACCGACCCACCCGAACCAACCCCGACAGAAACTCCCCGTGTTTACACATTGCCTGAACCCCCGCTCAACCCGACACACTACAAGCTCGACCTGATCTTCAATTATTACTCCCATTTTGGCTCCGTAACCCAACAGATAACTTACACCAACAAAAGCAGCCAGCCTATGGGTGAGATTTTGCTGGTAGTGCCTCCTAAAAATTTCGAAAACAGTTACAACCAATACAGTTTGGCTGGAGACCGTGTCGCGAATTTTCGAGAGGAGGGCATTTTCACCTGGCTAAGTCTCACCTCACCCTTGCAGCCGTTGGATACGACTACAATCAATCTCAGTTTTCGCATCTACCTCCCCGAACACCCAGGGATTTACGGCTACACCAATCAACAAGCAAACATTTCCGACTGGTACCCATTTATCCCGCCCTTCGACGAAGTGGAAGGCTGGTTAGCCTATCCGCGCGTAGTGGACGAGAACAATATCATCGTCGGCGAGTCGATCGTCAACGAATTCAGCAATTTTGAAGTCAATCTGACCCTGGTCAGTCACGCGGATCTGATCGAGGTAGCTGCCAGTGCCCCAGCCGAGGGATCGGATGGGAGATATAGTTATAAGCTCGAACACGCGCGTGCTTTCACCTTCTCAATCAGCGATAGCTATTTCGAGCACGAAGTTGTCCAGGATGGGGTGCGGATTCGCTCGTATGTCTTCATGAACCAAATTGAGCAGGGCAAACAAGTTGTCGAACTCGGCGCGCAGGCAATGAAACTGTACGGAGAGATCTGGTTCCCCTATCCCCGCGAGCTTGTCTCGATCGTCGTGGGTGATTTTTTACATAATATGGAGATGGACGGCTTAATCATGATTAGCTACGGCATCTTCGACTTCTACAATGGCAATCCCGACACTGACCTGACCCTGATGACCTCCCACGAGCTCTCCCATATGTGGTTTTATGGCTTAATCGGCAGCAATCACGCGCTTGAGCCCTGGTTGGACGAAGCGATTGCAACCTATTCTGAATTGCTCTACTATGAGCGCTACCATCCCGATTATGTCGACTGGTGGTGGCAGGTACGCATCTACCGCCCAGCGCCAGCCGGTTATGTCGACTCGGATATATGGATCGATGGTGGGTATGTACCTTACCGGAATGCTGTTTATCTAAAAGGTGTTCAATTTTTGCACGAAATTCGACAAACAGTCGGCGAAGGCGTCTTTTTCGAAGCGCTAAAGGATTATGCCTATACCAATACCTTCAATATCGCCACCCGCCAGGATTTTTTTGAGGCTTTTTCGCGTCACACCCAGACGGACTTAACCCCAGTTATTGCGAAGTATTTTCAAAACTAAGTTTGATATCTTGCTTGGCATTCCAACTTGACAACCTTCAATTTGTTGATTATTATGCCGAAACGGAGTACTTATGGAAGAAAAACCACTCAATGTAGATGAAAATGAAAAAAATAGCCCGGAAGATAATTCCCGCCGAGGTAATCCTCAGCTAAAGCCTCAGCATTCACTGATAAAAAAAAGCGGCATGATCGCCGCGTTTGTTATGGTCGTGATTGCTCTGGTGTTGCTGGTGGTCTGGCAGGTTCAAAGCCGGTCTAACGCTAAATCCGAAACAACGGAGACCCCCGAAGCAACGGATAAGCTCGCGGAACCGGTGATCTCACACGATTTTGAGTCGGTGACTACGCTTGTGCCGATGGCAACGATCGAAACTGTATTGGCTACCCAGACAGCGACGGTTGTTCCCCGAAGCGAGGTGATCACACATGTCATCCAGGAGGGTGAAACCGTTTCTACCATCGCTTCTCTCTACGGGTTGTGGCCTGAGAGTATTTTGTGGGCTAATCGCTATGAGCTCGAGGATGACCTGCGCAAGTACACCCCCGGCATCTCTATCTACATCTTGCCCGTTGATGGTGTTTACCACGTATGGTCGCAGGGGGAAGGTTTGGGAGCTGTCTCCAGCTACTATGGTGTCACTCCTGAAGACATCATCAATTATCCAGCAAACAACCTCGACACCGCCACGATTGGCTCGTACGCAAACCCCAATATTACCGCGGGCACGCGCTTGATTGTGCCCGGAGGCACCCTGCCGAATTATTTCGCCAGTGATACCTTGCTATACTACGCGGCAGTCGAGAAATTGAAGAGTCTTCCCAAGGGCACCCCGGAGAGCCACCCTGAACCGCGATCCGAGATCATCGCTTATGCCGTTGTTGAGGGCGATACCATCTTTACCATTGCGGAAGATTTCGGCATCGAACCTGAGACGATTCTGTGGACAAACCGATACCTGATTGGTGATACCCCGGATGGTATTTACCCGGGTCAGGATCTGATTATTCTGCCCGAAGACGGCGTTTATCATGCCTGGCTTTATGGAGAAGGACTGAATGGCGTTTCGAGAGGATACGGAGTCACTCCTGAAGATATTCTTAACGAACCGATGAATACTATTGACGTCGCTTCCATAGGAGATTACAGCCTGCCCAAGATTAAAACCGGCACTTTTCTTTACATTCCAGGTGGTCAAGGCTCTATTCCGACCTGGGTAGGTGTGATCACCAACCCCGACGACCCCGCCGGAAGACATCCAAGTGTTGCTTATCTTGGTGCGTATGCCTGCAATACCACTGCCTGGGCAGTTGGATCAGGAATATTCCGGTTGCCAACTGACACCAGTCAGATCAGTGGTTATGAATTCAACCCGCCAGTCCATAATGGTCTGGACTATGCCGGCAGGATGGGTCATAATATCTATGCAACAGACACGGGCGTGGTGATTTATGCCGGCTGGTCAGACCGAGGATATGGCAACACCGTTGTCATCAACCATGGAAATGGATACTTGTCGCTTTATTCTCATTTTATGGAAGGTGGGATTAGCGTGGGTTGCGGCTCTATTGTTTCCGGAGGGCAACTAATCGGTTATATGGGTTCAACAGGCAATTCAACCGGTCCACATTTACATTTTGAATTGCGCTACAATGGCTCGCCTGTCAATCCACATAATTACGGATTGTAGCAGCGGAGGGACCATCTGTCTGCTGAGTTTCGCATTTTAGCGCCCAGAAGGTTTCCTCAATAACGAAATAATGGCTCCGCCAGATCGGGCGGTACCTCGTTCAACACGAAAAAATTGCGTTTTTGAATATCATTACGGAAGGCGGTAATGATGCTGTGAGCAAAGCGAACAGTACTTGCTCCTTCTGTAAAATTCAGAATCAACAAACCAGGAAACTGAAGGGGATTAATACTTCCTAAATGCACTTCGCAAGGATCTTGCCCGTGAACAGCTAAGATCCTTCGCAAAAGAGGCTCAGGATGACAAAACCTATGTCATCCTGAACGAAGTGACACACAGTATACTCGGCTATCAGTACGGAAGAGACTTACTCCTTCCGCAAACCTCACAATTAACACACCGGAACAGAGGGCATGGTAACCATCCCGAGGGACGGCTGATAAACTGGTAAAATCCTATTCAAGGAGCTCACTATGAAACGCAATCTTCTCGTTCTCATCATGATTTTGCTGATACTTTCTGCCTGTAACAACCCGGATCCTCCTGCCCCCACAGACCTTCCAACTACGTTTCCGAGCGACACGCCCCAGCCAACAGCTACGCCCGAGCCAACACCAGCTCCCGAAGAATTTACACAATATCGGTTTGAAATGACGCTTGATTACAACCGGCACACCGCCCAGGTGGTTCAGACCATCGATTACATCAATAAAACAAACTTCAGCCTGCCTTCCATACTGCTGGTTATACCTCCGCGCGCTTTCGGCAACAGCTACGACCAAACCGGGCTTGCCGGTGAAAATATCACAGGATTTAGTGAAGAAGGCATCCGCACCACACTTCAGCTTGCCCAACCGCTCGAACCTGGTCAACGGCTTACCATCAATCTGTCTTTCAATCTCGCAATTCCACAACGAGAAGGCAGTTTTGGCTGGTCTCAGCGTCAGCTTAACCTGAGCAACTGGTACCCTTATATTCCCCCGCTCAAACCAGACCAAAGCTGGATCAGCCATGATCCGTTTATTGACCAAGCCAACATAATGGTGGGCGAATATGTGGTCAATGAAATCGCAGATTTTTATCTTACCCTGCACCTGGTTGAAAACCTGCCAAATCTTCTGGTTGCCAGCGGAGCAAAGGCGATGCCAATACCAGATGGGATGAGTTATTCACAGGAGCGCGCCAGAAGCTTGTCGTTCTCGTTGTCCAACCAATATCACCACCAACAGGTTGAACACAACGGGCTGCTGATCCAGGCGTATGTTTTCCAGTACCAAAGCGAAAAAGCTCCAGCAGTTTTGCAGATTGCCAGTCAGGCTATGGATTTATATGCCGAAATTTTTGGACCCTATCACTACGATCAGGTCAGTATTGTTTCGGCAGATTTTTTACATAATATGGAGTTGGATGGCATAGTTTTAATCTCCAGCAGTGTGGTCGATTTTTACGATAATACCCCCGAAAACAATCTGACCATTCTGGTGCCGCACGAACTCGCTCATCAATGGTTTTATAGCCAGGTTGGCAATGACCATGCCCTGGAACCCTGGCTGGATGAGACGCTGGCTACTTATTCAGAATATTTGTTTTACGAACATTACTACCCTGAGCTTGCCGATTGGTGGTGGGATAACCGCGTTTATGCCCATGCCCATACGGGCTTTGTGAACAACAGTATCTACGATGCCGGTTCGTATGAAAATTATCGCTCTTCTGTTTATCTTAACGGTGCAATTTTTATGCACGATCTGCGGATTACCATGGGAGACCAGGCGTTTATGTCTGCCTTAAAGGATTACGTTGCCCTGAATAACCTAAAAATCACCACGAAAACAGATTTTGTCAGCATATTCCAGGCTGCCAATCCGAATGTGAACCTGCAGGAAGTCTATGCCCGATATTTTAAGGAATAGATTATCTTTGGGCTGGGATCATACTCTGTGAATCTGAAAGTACACTTGCGCGAACAACCTGGCTGCCTCTGACCAGCAGCCCCTCGTAGGGTCTGTTGCCTTCCACCGGAATCCAGCCGTTCATTTTGAATGGAAGCACGCTCGAAGCAGCTGGAATCCACTGCCCGTTGTACTTACGCGCGATGTGAACATGGGTACCGGTCGCGCTGCCACCTTCGCAGGAGGGATGCCCGATGATGTCGCCTTGCTTAAGCACGGCACCCTGACCCACCCGTCCTTCTTCAGCGATATGAAGATAGAGGATTACCCATCCGGTACGCTCATCACCATCTCCATCCAAATCGAGCATCACCGTGCCAACATCGATCCGAGCGACAACGCCGTCTGCGATTGCCGTGGCGAATTGTTCGGTTTCGACACAGCCCTGGGTTTCGCTTGGAGGGGCAAAGTCGACCGCTGCCCATGGTTTTCTCGTCCCCCAGCCGGTATGCGGTCCGCCAGTGTATGCCCAAATCGTATCGGGTGAGAAGGGCAAAATCAGGGTGGGTTGGGTCAAATTGCCTGGAATGACGGTCGTATTCCTGCGCCATGGGTCGCCAAACAAATCAAAAAACGTTTTGGCATAGCCTTCCGGTCCGATCGCGCGAGCATATTCTTCTTTATTCATAATCAACGAAAAGTAATATTGCAGCGCGACCGTCGCTGAATTTTGCCAGGGGTCAATGTTTTCAATGGTCCCATCGAGGTGTTCGATGCTGGTCATTTCGCCGTTGAAATAACGGTAAAAAGCGTCATTTAACAGGTCAGAAGCATAAGATATCTGCAGATGAACGCCCCTGTGGTAGTTTTCGAAACCCAAAAAGCTATCTTCAATGGCGGGGGTTCGTTGTGGATTGGTGAGCGCGCCAGTCTGGAACTCAACCAATGCCAGCAGCAGCTTTGGGTTGAGGCTGTAGTTCAAGGAATAATAGTTAATCACCCCGGCAGCATCCAGTGTATTCCCGCCGATGCTGGCTCGGTAATTCTTGAACCAGCCCGGGGTTGATTCCAGGAAAGCTTTCAGGTCAAAATCCAGCAAATCCGGTCCGTAGACAAAAGCGGCATCCGGTATCATCTGGAATTCAGTGCCCCAGAGGGGTTCGTAGTAGATTGGCATTTTCATCGGAAATCCAGGGGGAAGAGTAGTGACGTCCGCCGGAATTTCGGGATTTGCCCACAAAATCTCTTCGGGGGATGCGCCAAAACGCACAGCCAGCAAATCCAGGCTGTCGCTGCTTTGGGCGATGTAATCCACAAGCGTCCCCGGAGGGTAAACCGGACGGCTTGAAAACGGCGTCGTGGTTGCCGGGGCTGTGGCAGCTGGCTCGACCTCTTCGGTTTCTGGCAAAATGTATCCAGATTCCTGCTTCGAACCGCAGCTGCTTAATAAAATTACGATTGCGCCAAGTATGGCGAAAAGAAAGAGTTTTTGGTTTTTCATACTTTACCCACAAATTCAGGGTCACGCAAAACTATATCATAGACTGGCAAAGCCGTTTTTTTTGACTTTGGTGGGAAGGCGCCAGGTTGTTGGAAATGGTGTTACAGGAGGGAAGGCAGACCGACTCAAAACCATGGTTGTTAACCCTCGTTTAGAGGTGATTGTTTATGCTTTTCAGCATTTAGCCACTAATTAGGTTCTGTTATCGCAAATAGAAGATTGTCACTGCAAACGCGGTAATTGATAGGGCAAGACGTCTGTACCGATAATTTTTTTGTGAATTTTACGGAAGGAGAAAGCCCCTTCCGTACTTGACGATTTTGATTCGTTTTTCTCTCACCCCCTTTAATTCCCTCTCTAAAGAGGGGGCCGTGGTTGTTCCCCCACTTTAGGGGTGAGCAGAGGGTGGTCATCGTGGGCGAAGCGAAATCTTCCGCGTTTCATCTTTTTATATGGGAGGAACTGGCACCAAAAACATTCGCTGTCACAACCGAATCGCCTTTTACCAGCCACCCTTCCAGAAAACCGGAACCACCTTTGGCTTTCCAGCCGCTCATCATAAAAGCAAGCGGTCCCTCCGCTGGCACCCATTCGCCGTTGTATTTCCGCACGATGTGCAGGTGAGTTCCTGTCGAAATGCCGCCTTCACAGGATGGATGCCCGATGCGATCACCAGCCTCCACCCAGGTTCCAACAGGAATGCGCCCATCGGTGGCAATATGCAAATAAATGATATTCCAGCCAGTTTGCTCGAAACTGTCTCCGTCCATATCGACCACCACCGTGCCGGCTTCAGAACGTACCACCAGCCCGGAACCGACCGAAGTAACCCACGACCAGCTCTGTCCACAGCCCGGCTCAGCAGAAGGTGGTGAGAAATCCAATGCTGCGCGCACATCTGCCGCACCCCAGGCAGCGTGCGGACCAACGGTATAGCTCCACTTTACGCCTTCTTCGAAAGGCAGGATCAATTCCGGCTGCAAAACGTTGGGTGTAAACAACGGTTCATGCTGCTGGGCGATCACCCATGGATCTCCGAACATACGTGTGTAGGTATCCAAAAATCCGTTTTCGCCATAGAGGTGAAGCGACCATGACTCAAATTGATTTACTGACGAGAAGAAGTGCATCAAGCCAACCGTACCGCAGTTTAGCTCTGCAGCCAGGCGCAGTTCCCAGCCATCTGCAAATTCGATGCTGACAACCGTGCCCTCCCGCCAACCGTAATAGCCGCTTTCAATAATGCCGGAGGCTTTCACCAGTTGGTTATATAGACCTGGTGTATCACTGAGTTCCATCCCGAGCGGATACTTTTTCTCGAAACTGTTGGCAGGCTGTCCATAAACCCATTCACTTTGATACTCGATCAGAGCCAGGAGTAATCGCGGATGGATCGCAAATTCCCTGGCTACTTTATCGATAATCTCAGCCCCGCTCAGTCTTCCGTTGGCATAGACCGTTTCCTGGTAGGTCGCGAGATACCCTCCTGCCGAATCCAGGTAAGCCTGGGTATCAAACCCAATCGAAGATGGAGAATTGACCACCTCACTATCCGGGAAAAGCTTCAGGTTGGAGCTGGTTTGGTTTAGCCGGTTGGGAATCAGAAGCAACTGCCCCTGGGGGATGAAGCCTTCAGCCGGCAATTCGGCTGTTGAAGTAATTTCGGCAGTTTCCACTCCAAAACGGACAGCCAGAACACCGATGCTGTCGCCGCTTTGGGCATAATACAGGATCGGCGCGTTTTCTTCATATTGAATCAGGTGTGCCTGGGTAGGCAGGGCTTCAGGGCTTACAGTACCGGTAAGCTCCTCCTGCCAGGCAGGTTCCTGGCTGGATTCGGATTCCTCTACCTCTTCATTAGCATCGCTGGTTCCGACCATGATCAAAGCCGGATTCACAGGGGGGCTGACCTGCGGTTCAAATGGATCGGCAGCCTGCTCAGTCTCCGAAGTCACAGCATCACTTTTCATTGGTTGAGCGGCTGCCGCCCTGGCGCTGAAATCCAATGCACCGGAGACCATCAAGCCAATACCGACAATAAGCAGCAAAGCTGCCATTCCGATGGTAAGCGTAATTTTTCTACGTTTGCGTTGTAATTTGCCCAGGCGTTTATCACCCCGGTCAAGGGTTGCTGATCTTGTTGATCTCTGAGCGACCATTATAGGCTTCAACTGTGACACCGTCTTTCGTCAAACTCCCGTCATAAACAATTCCGTAGCTTTTGGCAATCCACCCTCCTAAATTGAAGGGGATCTCTCCTCCTGCGTCGATCCAAACCCCGTTGAATCGCCTTGCGAGGTGAAAGTGGGTTCCGTTGGTAATACCACCTTCGCAGGATGAGATGCCAATTACATCACCTGTTGCAACTAATGTGCCCACAGGGATGCTGCTGGCTTCGGAAATATGGAAGTAATTCAGTGTCCAGCCGGTCTGTTCATAGCCGTCGCCATCCAGGTCGATCACCAAAGCGGCGCCTTCAGATCTGACAACCAAACCATCAGCTGCAGCTAAAACCGGTGCATCGCTAAAATAGCAGCCATAGTCGTCGTCTTCGCCGGGAGGGGCAAAATCGAGCGCTGCCCAAGGGCTGCCTGTTCCCCATGCCCAGTGGGGTCCTGAAGTCAGAAGCCAGACATCACCTGTAGCGAGAGGCAGAATCAATTCGGGCTGTTCCAGGTTTTCTGGCAATAGCGGGTCAACAGAAAAAGCAAAGGGATAACCAAATAATTCGTTGTAGGTCTTATAAAAACCATTCTCTGAGACTGTGTGTTTCCAGTCTTGTTTTCCCTCAATCAGGCTAAAAAGGTGCTGCAAGCCAGCAGTGCCGGCATTGATTGAAGAGTCGATCCGTAAAACATCGCCATCCGCCAGCGTCCAGACCGCCAATAATGAGTTTTCCCACAAGCCGAACCCGCGCAAAAGCTCGTTGGCAGCCCAGCTCAGCTGCTTGTAAAGCCCTTGCTGCTGGCTGTTAATCAGCCCCATTGGGTACTTTTCGAGGTCACAATCTTCGCCGCGCGAGAGCAAACACCCGCTTTGATGCTCAATCAGAGCAAGCAGTGTGCGCGGGTTAACCGATTGCTCGTTGGCAACCCGCTGCACGATCTCAACCCCTGTCAGAATTGTCCCGTCATCCAACTCTTCTTCATACCAATTCAGTTTGCCGTTGAATTGCCAGACGATCGATTCAACATCAAAATCTTTTACCGAAGGACCGTAAACGATCTCAGAATCGGGGATAATGCGAAAACCAGTGGCGAGTTCGTTGGCACTGGCGGGAGGTATGGTTATGATCTGACCGGGATGAATCAGACTCGGGTTTTCGATATCGTTGGCATCAACAATCTGGCGCACAGAAACCTGGTTGCTCAAGGCGATGCCCGCCAATGAGTCACCGGATTGGATCGTGTAAAGTTCTTCATTCGCGCGCAGGGTGGGCAGCGACTGCGCAGCTTTCGCCGTAGGTGTACTGGACATTGGTGCGGGGGTCATCGTGAGACGCGGTTCCCGGTATGGCGTCGCCGTTGGCGTTTCGAATGGGGATGTTTGCTGTGATGGCGTGAAAAACGAAATAATTCCGTCATTAGTCGGCGCGATGTAGGGGTCAAAATCTTTCGATTGGCGTTTGCAGCCAGTCAAAACCAGTGCGATGAGCGTAAACGTTGAAAAAAGTCCGATCAAAGCCCGGTATGAGCGCTGTATCTTTGCGTTTAGGTTGGTTTTGTTCATCTTCAAAATTCCTACAAGTATCCTGCCGGAGTGGTATATACAATTTGCCGTGACCATTCTACCAGAGCGCGGAAATCGTGGGAATCAGGTCTTGTGCTTCAGCAATTCTCAATATGAATG
>DHRN01000002.1 GCA_002411175.1 Anaerolineaceae bacterium UBA5311
CCATATTGAGAATTGCTGCTTGTTCAAACAAACGGTATAAAATTTGTAAATATAAGATAAAATAAACCGACACGCGCGGTTTCGCGAGGGATATTTATCCAATAAAGGATTTTATGGCAGTCGCAGAAATAGTCACAATCGGTACCGAGCTGCTTCTCGGTGAAATTCATGACACCAATTCCAAGTTCATCGCTCTTGCTTTGCGAAATATCGGCATTGACCTCTATCGCCTAACAACGGTCGGTGACAACGTTCAACGGATCACTTTCACACTTCAGGAAGCCCTGATGAGAGCTGATATCGTCATCACCACCGGAGGGCTGGGTCCAACGCTTGATGATCCAACCCGCCAGGCGGTTGCTGATACGTTCAATGTTCCCCTGGTTTTTAACGAAGAACTTTGGCAGCAGATTCTGGAGCGTTTCAAGCTCTACCAGCGCACACCCAGCGAAAACAACAAACGTCAGGCATATATTCCCACAAATGCGATCCCCATCAGAAATGAAGTTGGTACTGCCCCCGCCTTCGCCGTTGAGCTTGGCGTAAAAACTCTTATCTCTCTGCCAGGTGTTCCCCGCGAAATGGAACATTTGATGAATAATTTCGTGGTTGGTTACTTGAAAAAGCGCTATGGTTTGCAGGATGAGATTATCCTGCCCTGGGTTGTTCATACAGTCTCCCTCGGCGAATCGAGCATCGATGAAATTATCGGTGAGATGGAAAAGCTGAGTAACCCGACTGTCGGACTTGTGGCAAGCCCGGGACAAACCGATGTCCGGGTGACCGCCAAAGCACACTCGGCTGAAGAAGCGCAGCGCATGATGGAACCGGTTTTGGCTGAGATACGTAAGAAATTAGGCAAATTTGTCTTTGGAGAAAATGAAGACACCATCCAGTCTGTCGTTGCTTCCATGATACAGGATGCAGGTCTGAGGATCACGGTGATTGAAGCAGGCACCGATGCAATTGTTTACGAAGCACTGGCGGAACACCTGACTGCAGAAAATCTGAGTGGTGAGCTGCTGAATGTCAATATCAGTCATTCGACTTTTAACAAGCTGATGAAGGAATATCGCGAAAGAAAAAACGCAGACCTGGTCTTAGGGTTGATGCTCAATACACAGGATGATCAGCAGGAATTATACGTGGCATTGCTCGATGATGATGACGTGACCGAGTACCAACGCATTTATGCCGGTCCTCCCGGAGACGCGAAGAGGTGGGCTCTGAATGTCAGCCTGGATTTGGTCAGAAACAAGTTTATCGAAGAGGATTAGAAAGGATTCGTATGGAAAAAGCAGAGCTAATTTTAACGAACGCGATTGTCCTGAGTATGGACTCTCTATTTTCGATCTATGAACCCGGCGCGGTGGCAATCCAGGGCGATCATATCGTCGCGGTCGGTACCGAAGAAGACATTTTGGAAAAGTATCAAAGCGAATCCGTCCACGATTGTGGAGGCAAAGTACTCATGCCAGGAATGGTCAACACCCACACCCATGTGCCGATGAGCCTGTTACGGGGATTAGCGGATGACCTGCGCCTGGATGTCTGGCTGATGGGTTACATGATGCCGGTTGAACGTGAGTTTGTCTCCCCTGAATTTGTCAGATTAGGCACCAAATTAGCATGCGCTGAGCTGATAAAATCGGGTGTGACTACCTTCAACGACATGTATTATTTTGAAGACGACATAGCGGAAGCAACAGCCCAAGCCGGTATGCGAGCTGTGGTCGGTCAGACTGTTATGAAATTCCCCGCACCTGACGCGTCTTCGTTTGAGGTATCACTCAAACTCTGCAGAAATTTAATAGAAAAATGGACCGGTCATCCATTGATCGTCCCTGCGATAGCTCCACACGCCGTCTATACCTGTCCGCCTGAGGTGTTGACCGCTTGTGTTGAATTAGCCAAAGAAAAAGACACCATCGTCCACTTCCACGTCTCAGAAACGCAGGATGAAGTCCAGAATTTGCGGGATGAACATGGCATCCCCGTGGTCCCCTACATCCGGAAGTTTGGCATGTTGGAAACCAGGATGATTGCCGCTCATTGTGTCTTCCTGGACCATGGCGAGATCCGTTCCCTGCGCAATGCCGGTGTCGGCATTGCCCACAACCCGTCTTCAAATCTCAAATTAGCCTCCGGGTTTGCCCCGGTCGCTGAGATGATCAAGCTGGGCTGTAATGTCGGTATAGGCACAGATGGTTCAGGGTCGAACAACGACCTCGACTTTATCGAAGAAATTAGACTGGCAAGCTTAATCGCCAAACCGATCGCTGAAGACCCCACCGCCCTCCCTGCCAGGCAGGTTTTGGAAATGGCAACGATCATGGGCGCGAAGGCAATTCATATGGGCGATAGTATCGGCAGTCTTGAACCGGGTAAACGGGCAGATTTGATCCTGGTAGACCTCAATCCCCTGCACAATCAACCACGCTTCAGGCGCGACCCTGAAGGTGTTTATGCTCAGATAATCTATGCCTCCAAGTCAACTGACGTTACCGATGTCATGGTCAATGGACAATGGTTGATGCGTGATAATATCCTGACCACGCTGGACGAAGAAGAACTGATTAGAGAAGCGAACATTGTCGCGAGGAAGATTGACAAATTCCTGCGCGGACGGGAAGAATCTGTCCACTCAAAACTGATTGCCATCGGAGGGGTTGCGGAAGAAGAGAGTTTTGAGGTCCAGGCAAAAGTTGCCATTGACGATCGCAGCAAAATTATCGACGCTTTGCACGAACAGGGTATAAAGATCCTGCGCATGCGCCATTATCATCAATTTGACACTTATTTTGCCTTTGAAGACGAGGAACAGGGCGTCTTGCGCTATCGCGAAGACGAGTTTATTAATGAAAAAGGAAAGATTGAGAATGTCCGTTCACGTCTGACGCAGATCGGAGAGCGAGTAGACGAGAAAAATGGAGATATTCAGAATGTGCTGCTCTCGCGAACACGTTATTTTGCTCCCGCGACCCACAGCCTGCGTTTTTATACTGAGTATTTCAAACCAGAAAAGTCAATTGAAATCGAGAAAGATCGTTTGCGCTACCTGATTGAGTTTGAAGGTACCGAATTTTTCGTAAACCTTGATACCCTGGCAAAACCCGATCTTGGGAAATTTATCGAGATCAAGAGTCGTACCTGGAGCCGCGAGGATGCTGACAACAAAACAGCGTTGATTAAAAAATTGTTCAAGCAATTGGGTATTTCAACTGATCTTTTAGTAACTGATGATTATCTTCAGATGGCAAAAAATAAATTAACCGAAACAAGGAAAAGCTAAAACAATGACCAAGAAACTTAACGTCCTGTTTGCTTCCGCGGAAGTTGCCCCGTTTGCAAAAACTGGCGGACTCGGTGATGTTGCTGGTGCCTTGCCGGCTTCACTGTTGTCAAATTTTTCAGATCAGCTTGATATCCGCATCATCATGCCATTCCATGCCGCAGTTAAAAACAGGAATCCGCAAAGGCGAAAAATTGGCGATTTCAGCTTTAACGCCAACGAGAGACAGATTGATTGTAATCTTTTCGTGGCTGAGAGCGATGGCGTGCCAGTTTACCTGCTGGATAGCCAGGATATCAACCATGACTCCCCGATCTATCACGGAGACTGGCTGCTGGATGGGCAAAAGTATGCCACTTTTTCTTTAGCGCTTCTCGAGGCAGTCCGTTACCTCGACTGGCGCCTCGATATTCTACATGCCAACGACTGGCACACTGCCCTTTCGGTTTATGCGCTGAAAACAATGTATAAAGATGACCCAATCTTTGCCGGAGTAAAAACGATCTTATCAATCCACAATTTGCCCTACAACGGTTGGGGCTCCCAGGACGCGATGGCTGCCCTGGGTTATAAAGCCAGCAGCGATGCTGACCTGCCCGACTGGGCAAAGTACACTCCCCTGCCCATGGGCATTTCTACAGCTGACAAAACAATCACTGTGTCGCCAGGTTACGCCAGGGAAATTCTTACACCTGAATACGGCTGCGGTATGGAAGGTTATCTCAGAAAGCATTCGGACCGGGTCATGGGCATTTTGAACGGCATCGATGAATCCGCCTGGGACCCCGCGGAAGACGAATCGATCTCCCGAAACTTTTCCGCTTTGGAACTTGACAAACGGATCCAGAATAAACTGGACCTGCAAACGGCTCTCGATTTCGAGGTAGGAGAGGATATACCTCTGCTAGTCATCGTTACCCGGATAACGGAACAAAAAGGGATCCCCGCGATCCTGGAAGCGCTCCCCCAGTTGATTGATGAGAAGTGGCAGTTTATACTGCTTGGCTCAGGAGACCAGCAGCTGGAGGATTGGGTACGCGAACTCACTAACCAGTATTCAGACCGCATGGCTGGTTTTATCAAATACGACGATGTAATTGCCAGGGTTTTGTATGCCTCGGGAGATATCTTTTTGATGCCCTCTCTCTACGAACCCTGCGGTCTCTCACAAATGTTTGCCATGCGTTATGGGAATATTCCCGTTGCTACGGCTACAGGCGGACTGGCGGATTCAATTGTGGGCTATTCTGACGCTCCACAGTCTGCGACAGGTTTTCTTTACAAGCAGAAAAACACGGAAGGGTTGGTTGACGCGCTGAAGATTGCCTTGCGTGTTTACAAGGATAAAGAACAATGGCGCTTGATGCAATTAAATGCCATGAATACAGATTTCTCCTGGACAACTTCTGCCGGAAAATACCTGGACGTCTATCATTCACTAACTGATTTTAAGGATGTCTCAAATGAGTTTTGAACGCAAATCCGGAATAATACTGCATCCAACCAGCCTGCCAGGTCCTGACGGCATTGGGGATTTGGGACCCGAGGTTTACCGCTGGATTGATTTTCTTGACAGCTCAGGTACACAACTTTGGCAAATTCTGCCGCTCGGACCGACCGGTTACGGTGATTCGCCCTATCAATGTTTTTCCGCTTTTGCGGGAAATCCATTACTGGTCAGCCCATTAGTTCTTTTCGAAGAAGGGCTTCTCAGAATCCAGGACTTGAAAGAACGACCAGATTTCCCAGCAGACGAAGTTGACTTTGGTGCGGTGATTGGATGGAAAACGTTGTTATTGAATAAGGCTTTCCTGGCATTCCGTGATAAACCACAACCTGCTCTCGAAAAGGAATTTGATGCCTTTGTCGAAACACAAAAAAATTGGCTGAATGATTTTGCCTTGTTCATGGCAATCAAGGAATCACAAGACTTACATTCATGGATCGAATGGTCAGAACCGCTCAAAACCCGTCAGCCAGGTGCAATTAGCGAAGCGCAAACCCAGCTGGCAGATACGATTCAGAAACACAAATTCAACCAGTTTCTCTTTTTCCGGCAGTGGGCACGGGCGAAAGCTTATGCCAATCAAAAGGGAATTCAGATTATCGGAGATATGCCTTTTGTGATTTCCCTGGACAGCTCTGATGTCTGGGCAAACCCCGGGCTTTTCCTGCTGGATGAAGAACTCAACCCGACCTTTGTTGCTGGAGTGCCGCCTGATTACTTCTCCGAGACCGGTCAATTGTGGGGCAATCCACTCTACGACTGGAAGTTCCACCTGGAGACAAATTTCGAATGGTGGGTAGCGCGGCTGCGGTCGATCCTTGAGCTGGTTGACATGGTTAGGCTGGACCATTTCAGAGGCTTTGCCGCTGCCTGGCATGTGCCTTACGGCAATGAAACTGCAATCGAAGGCGAATGGATCCCAGGTCCCGCGGTCGAGTTGTTCACCGAGCTGAAGCGCAACTTCCCAAGTCTGCCAATCATTGCTGAAGATTTAGGCGTGATTACCCCTGATGTAAAAAGTTTGAGGGACGGGTTTGACCTGCCTGGGATGAAAATCCTGCAATTCGCCTTTTCCGGAGATCCTGAAGATGATTTTCTGCCCCATCATTACCCTGTAAATTGCTTTGCCTATACTGGCAGCCATGACAACAACACCGCCCGAGGTTGGTATGACGATGCGACTGAGTTCGAACAGCAATTTTGCCGGGATTACCTGAACTTTGACTCCGAAGACGAAGCCGCCTGGGCGATGATCAGAAGTGTTTGGCAATCAGTAGCCAATTACGCCCTCGCGCCAATCCAGGATTTTCTCGGGTTAGGCTCAAAAGCCCGCTTTAATTTGCCAGGAAAGATGGATGGCAACTGGAAATGGCGCATGACTTCACAGGATATCTCGGTTGAGCTGGCAAAAAGGATCAGAAAAATGAACTTGCTCTACAGCCGGCTATCACCCGCTGAAAAAACAAAATATACCAACTGGGTCGCTGCTCATCGGGGAGATCAGGTCAGCCCACATTAGGGCTTGTCTTCAGAGCGACTACCAATCCGGTCAGGATCAAGATACCGCCAGCTACTTCGACCGCTGACGGTATTTCTTTTAAGAGAAAAATCGCCAAAATTGTTGAGCCCACCGGCTCAAACAACAATGACAGTGAGACCGTTCGGGCTGAAAGCGCGTTGAGCGCGAGGTTGAAGGAAGTGTGCCCCAGGGTTTGTGGGATCACCGCCATCAACAGCAACAGACCGTATGTTGCAGGTTGATAAACTGCCAGCGTTCCCCGTTGTTCAACTGCCAGGAACAAGCCTAATACGATTGTCGCGACTGAATAGACTGTGGTCACATAAAGCTCTGTGGGAAGCGCGCCGGTCAGCTTCTTTCCGATAATAAAATACGCCGATGCCATCCAGGCGCCAACCAGGGCTAAAAACAAGCCCAAAAGCGAGCTTTCCTGCCCGTTTACGTTCGTCTCCCCAGTAGAGAGCGTTGCGATCAATATTCCGCCCAGAATAGCCAATCCAACGCCAAGATAAAATTTTGAAGGCACCTTTTCCTTGAAAATCAATGGAGATAACAAGCCGACCCACAGAGGCGTTGTGGTTACAAAAATCACCGAACTGCTCACCGAAAGCATATCCAGTGAGCACGTCCAGCTGGTGAAATGGAGCGCTAAAAACACCCCGCCCAAGATCATCAAAAAGATATTCGATTTTGACAGGGAAACTTCTGGACGGGAGCGTCTGGAACGGTAAATCACAAAAGCAATAATCGAAGAAAAGAGCAACCGGTAAAAAGAAATAGCGAGCGGACTGGCATGTGGCAGGGCGAGCTTGATCAGGATGGCTGCTGTAGAAACCGCCAGAACTCCGACAAGCAGCAGGATCAAGGGCTTTTCGTGAAGGGTCCGTTTTGCCAACATATTAATAAGCAGGCGTTGTAAACAACACCTGCCCATCACCTCTCCCGTAGTGGTTTTTCAGGTCAGTTTTTCCCTGGCAGCCATGGCAGCCCCGATGATACCTGCCAGGTTTTCCAGTTTGGCAGGGACAACCTTGGTTTCCACTGTAAAATAACGTTCAAATTTATCAAATCGGGAGCTCACCCCTCCACCAAGGATAAAAACATCGGGATTGAGCAAAAAATCGTACGCTAACAGAACTTCGTTGAAGCGGGTCGCCCACTGTTTCCAGGTTAATTTCTCAATACGTTTCACTGCGGCAGAAGCGTATTCTTCGGCTTCTTTTTTGTTCACCAGCATATGACCAAGTTCGGTGTTTTGCAACAAATTGCCTTCCACGAAGAGTGCCGATCCGATTCCGGTGCCAATCGTTAAAAACAGCACGACACTTTCATTGCGAATATCTTCCCCGCCAAAGCGCATTTCTCCCATGCCGGCAGCGTCTGCGTCGTTGAGAACATAAGCGTTGTTTCCGGTTTCATCTGTAATCAATTCTGCCAGGTTTGCGCCAATCCAGTCCTTGTGCAGGTTGGCTGACGATTTGATCACTCCAGCCTTCACGATCCCAGGGAAAGTTGACCCTATTATGCCGGAATAGTTAAGTTCTTTTGCAATTTTGCCAATATTTGCGACAATCTGTTTGGGTTTTTGGATCTTCTTACTGCCGTAACGGATCCGTTCTGAAACCAATTCGCCGGTATCAGTATTTACCAGCGCTCCTTTGGTTGCGGACCCCCCGATGTCGATACCTAAAATGATCATGATCTCTCCTCTCAATCACACCCGTTAGCGAGATGTTCATCGTACGTTTTAGCAAAATTATGCGTCAGACTCCCATCACATTTAGCCCTGAAAAAGAAATAATCGCTTTGGTCTGGGTGGGTAGCTGCAGAAATGGCTGCTTTTCCCGGGTTACAAATCGGACCGGGTGGCAAACCCTGATTCTGATAAGTATTATAGTCTGAATATGCTTCCAAATCAGCAAAAGTCAACGGGGTTTTCCACCACGATTGGCTGGCTGCATCAAACCCAATGCCATATTGAACGGTTGGGTCAGTCTCAAGCTTCATCCCGATCGCCAGACGGTTATAAAAGACGGACGCGATCAGAGGCATTTCGGCTTCATCGAGCGTCTCACGCTGGATAATGGAAGCGAGAATCATAATTTCATCCTGGCTTAAAGTTTCGCTTTGATACCGCCGATCAGTATTGACCTCATAGAGTAAATTCTGCATACCCAATGTTGCCTCGGAAATGAGACCGTCAATATCAATGGTGGGTTTCAGGCTGTAGAAACCTGGAGCGAGATAACCCTCGAGTGAGCGTCCCTCTGGAATCATATACGCGGCATAGATTTCCGAAGGTGGGTTTTCAGCCATCTCCAAAAATTCTTCACCAGAAAATGTGAACCCCAGCTGATCGATCATCGCTGCAATTTCTTCCAAACGCCAGCCGGCAAAAATCGTAAACTGGATATCTCTGTTTGCATTGTTTGATATCAGATCCATGGTTTGAATGGTGTTCAATCCACTCCGAATCGTATAAGTGCCCGGGCTGAGAAACCTGTCCTTGCCTTTGTAGATCAGGTAGTCACAAGCGCTTCCTGAGGAGAAAACGAAGCTGCCTGCAGCGAGGTTTTCGCATACCTGGGTGGCACTGTCATTCGTCCCTATCGTAAACTTACGCTCAGGTTCATTCTGAAAAATAACCGGGTCCTGCAATTCATCCAGGTTTGTGTAAAGTCGGATCGAATAGCGCAGGTTATTTATCAGGCTGACGTTTTCACCAGGAGAACCTAATACTTTCGTGTTGGCACTGTTTGCATAAATCAGGAATGCGACCAACGCGGCGGACGCGAGCAGGAATTGGATCAGCAGACCTGGGATTCCTTTTTTTTCCTTCATACTGAATGACCTCCAGCTATGTGGCTTTGGATATCCAAATAGTCCTGCAAAATGATTGCGGCAGCCTGGTCATCCATCGGTTGACTGCGTTTTTTCCTTTTTTCGCCGCGGTCGATTGAAGCCTGGATGGATTTTTTGGTTGAATTGCTCTCATCCCAGGCGATGACTGGTAAGCTCGTTTGGTTTCTGACTTCTTCTATAAAGCGGTTTACCGACCTTGCCCTGGCTCCGACGGAGCCGTCACTATCCAGCGGCAAGCCCACCAGTATCAATTCACACTCATATTCCTCAGCCAATTCAACTATGCGCTGGGCATCATTCACCCTGGCGACATGCCCGAGGATGGTTAGCGGTGCAGCGGTTATGCCCAGGGGGTCACTAACGGCAACACCGATGCGCTTATTTCCGTGGTCAATCCCTAAAATTCTCACAATTCAGTATTCTACTTCAGGTGAATGCGGATCACCTTTCTGTCCTTTTGTTTTAGCGCCTCAATATCACCCAATGCCTGGGCTCTTTGCAGCGTGGCAAAGCTCATCCCTTCGCCCGGAATCTCAAAATCGACACTGCTGTCTTTAGTGAAGGTGATGAACAATCCGCCGGACTGCCCGCCTTTGTGCAGCTGCCCGGTTGAATGCAGGAAGCGCGGACCAAACCCAAGGGTTGTGGCTCTGTTGAAACGATTAAGCAATTCACCCCGCAGCAACTGCAGGAACTCAATGTTTTCTTCAAGGCGGGGGATGAAGGCGTTCAGGCAGATATAACCATTCTCAGGCACTGTCCGGGCATAGGCATTCAAAACATCACGAAGCGTTGAATTCTCAGCCAAACCTGCCACCGATTCTCCGTACAATGCAAATTCGTCGTTCTCCAATAGCGGCTTCCCATCCTCCAGGCGACCTCTTTCCTGGTATTCGCTAATCCGATCTTTGGTCATGGTTTTGCTCAGCTGAACGTTTGGCTGATCGAAAGCGCTGACACCAAGGGTCGCGCAGCCAACAGCCGTGGCATATTCCCATCGGTAAAACTCTTTTCCAAGGTCATAAGGATCGCTGATCTGGAATTTAATCAACGGATATCCCTTGTTGATCAGCGTCTGAACCAGTTCGTTTTTTGAACCATCGACTGCGTAGTAAACAAAGATCCGGTCCTGTGGATATTCAAGCGAAGCCAGGATTGGCTCATCTTCAACAGGCAAAATCCCTACGCCTGCTTTTCCACTGGATTCAGCGATCAGCTGTTCCAGCCAGGGAACGATCCTGCTCATGTAGGATTCCGCGATAAAAGTCAACTTGTCTTTGCCGGCTTTGGCAGCTTCCCCAATAAAGATTCCGAGCATCAGGTTGGGGTTGGCATGATAAGGGGTCGTCTCAGCGCCTTGCCGCTCACTTTCAATGGCTTTACCCAGGAATTTCTTTAAATCCACGCCCATCACCGCAGCCGGAACGAGTCCAAATTTCGTGAAAACCGAATACCTGCCGCCCACGTCCGGGCGCGCGTTGAATACTTTCCGGAAGCCCTTGGCTTGTGCCAAAGCCTGTAGAGAGGTGTCCGGGTCAGTAATCGCAACAAAATGAGCGCCGACGTCTTTTACGCCTGCTTTTTCAAGTTCGCTCCAGAAATACTTCATCGCAGACATGGTCTCGCTGGTCCCCCCGCTTTTGCTGGAGACGATTAAGAGGGTCTTTGACAGATCAATGCCCTGCATGCGGAAAGTGATCTCTTCAGGATTAGTCGTGTCGATTATTTGCAATTTCAATCCGAAGCCTGGCTCAAGCCTGGTGCCGATCACTTCGCTGATTACCTCCGGAGCGAGCGAAGAACCGCCCATCCCCAGCACAAACGCATCGGTATAGCCATTGTTTTGTATTTCAGTTTTGAAGTTTTCCAGTTCCTTAACCATTGATAACTGCTGTGAAGGCAGATCGAGCCAGCCGAGGCGATTGCGAATCTCCTCGTGTGTGCTTACATCATCTGTCCAGTACTCCGGATCATGGGCATACAATCTACCAACACTTTGTTCCCTAATCGCTGTCTCTGCTGCGGTATGCACGCTTTCAACCAGACCATTTAGCTCCCTGGCATAAAGTTTTCGTTTGTTTTCAACTAGTTCAAGCAAATCTGAGTGTGCCTGCATAAACTTGCCGACACCTTCTTCTTCAAGCTTCTGAGTAACGACAGCGAAGTCGATACCGAGCTCTGCCAAACGCTCCAGGCGCTGCCTGGCAAAAACGAGGTCAGTTTCTATGCTCAAGCTGGTTTTACCGTCCTGAAGATAGGCAGCCAGGGTTGCCGGTGGGATTGTGTTGACTGAGTCGGGAGCGACTAAATTGTCTACGTACAAAGTGGGAGAATAATCCTGGTTCTTTGTGCCAGTTGACGCCCACAGGGGTCTCTGCACATGCGCGCCCTGGGCTTTCAATGTGAGGAAACGTTCACTTTGGAATACACCCAGGAAAACCTGGTATGCCAGGCGGGCGTTGTCGACAGCGATTTTGCCTTTCAAATCTGCGGCATCTGCTGTGGCGATCTTTTCAAGCAGTTGGTCAACCGCAGAATCAATCCGGGAAACGAAAAAAGAGGCAACGCTGGCGATATTGTCGATCGGCTGGTTTTCAGCCAGTCGTTTTTCGAGCCCGTTCAAGTAAGTTTCCATCACCTGTTGGTATCGTTCGATTGAAAAAATTAAAGTAGCGTTTACGTTGATTCCAGAGGCGATTAATTCTTTAATTACTTCGAGCCCTTCAATTGTAGCCGGCACCTTGATCATCAGGTTTTTTCGGTTGAAGTCCGCCCAGAGCGTTTTGCCTTCTTCGATAGACTTTTCAGTATCATGAGCATAAAACGGGTTGATTTCAACGCTCACCAATCCGTCCTGACCCGCTGATCGATTATAGACATCAACGAACAAGTCTGCTGCCTTCTGGATATCTTCTTTAACCAGTTCGAGGTAGCTCTGCTCCTTGTCAAGACCCGCCCACGACATGGCTTGCAAAGCATCGTCATAAGCAGCACTGTTTTTAAGCGCGGCTTCAAATATGCTTGGGTTCGAGGTAACGCCGTAAATTATCCCGTCTGCGACCATAGCTTCCAGGCGTCCGTCGTTGAGCATATCCCTCTCAATATTGTCATACCAAACTGATTGTCCAAAATCTTTAATTTTCTTTGATGTATTCATAGCGCTCCAGTTGAAAAAATCCTTTAGGTACCATTGGTCTGAAAAAGCCAGCATCATCTCTACATGCGATTATGTCCTGACACTTGATGATAAAATTTTACCATCAACCGATTTTGCCTATCGTTCGTTTTATAGCGATTTTTTTGTTAAAAGTACGATTTCAGTAGAGGAACAACATGAACATACATGGAAAAACTGCGTTGGTAACCGGAGGAGGAATCCGTTTGGGGCGCGCAATCGCTTTAGCCCTTGCCGCTCATGGTTGTAACCTTGCGATCCATTACAATAGCTCCGAAGAGGATGCCCTTGATGTGCAAAAAGAAGCACGGAATTCCGGTGTCAAAGCCGAGATTTTCCGGTTCAACCTCGAAGACTATTCGACTACAGACCAGCTCTTCGGAGAGATTAATGTCAGTATGGGGATGGTCGATATCCTGATCAACAACGCGGGTAACTACAAACGCGGCAGCGGATTGAAAACCACGCAGGAAAACCTGGAAGCATCCTTTAACCTCAACCTTTTTGCCCCCTGGTGGTTGATCAAGGCATATGTTAACCAGCTTGATAAGGATGCCCCGGGAAGGATTGTCAATATCTGTGACGCGGGGATATTCCGAACAGCGACCGATCATTTCGCCTATCGCCTAACCAAAAAGGCGTTGTGCGAACTCACGCGCATGTTCGCACTGGAGCTGGCACCACGAATCACGGTAAACGCAATCGCCCCCGGAATCATGTTGCCACTTGCAGGCTACGAGAATATTGACATGAAACTTGTGGCTGAGCGCAGGATCCCGCTCGAACGCATCGGCTCGCCCGAGATTATTGCTCAAAATGTCCTGCATATCTTACAACAAGATTTTATGACCGGATCGATCATCAAAGTCGATGGCGGGGAAAATATTGTTTGAGGAAACATGGATAAAATTATTATTAGCGAACTGACCGCGACCGGAATTGTCGGGGTCAAGCATCCCGAACGGGATTTTCCCCAGGAATTGCTGTTAAATATCGTAATGTCTTATCCGCTGGACAAGGCTGGTGAAAGTGATTCGATCGAGGACACGATAAGCTACTCTTTCATCGCCAACCTGGTCCGAAAAGCGGTTAGTGAATCCAGCTTCTACACACTCGAAGCTTTATGTACCCATCTGATCAAAACTATTTTTGCAAACAGCCCGTCTGAAGCCATCAGAATGAGAATCGAAAAAGCCAACTTCGTATCGAAAACAAAAAGAGTTGGTGTTGAGCTTTACCGCGAAAGGTCAGATTTTTAATCAACCATATTCAAAAATTCCATGCGGGTTTCCAGCCTGTTGCGAAAGCCTCCAAGCATGGCTGATGTCGTCATTTTTGCTTGTTCTTTTTTAATTCCACGCATCATCATACAAAGGTGCTGTCCTTCAATAATTACACCCACACCCAGTGGATTGATCGAGTCCTGGATGAATTCAGCAATTTGTTGGGTCATGCGTTCCTGGACTTGTAATCTATGCGCAAACATGTCAACAATTCGAGGTATCTTGGATAAACCGAGCACTTTATTACGCGGCAGGTAAGCCACATGGACCTTACCAAAGAAAGGCAGCATATGATGTTCGCATAGGCTGTAGAATTCGATGTCTTTAACGACAACCATCTCATCATAATCAACCGTGAATAAAGCTGAATTAATCAACGTGTCGGGGTCAGTCCAATATCCGGATAAAATTTCTTCATAAGCATTGGCAACACGACCGGGCGTCTTGATTAATCCTTCCCGGGCAGGGTCTTCCCCGATTCCCTCAAGGATGAGCCCGACGGCTTTCATGATTTTCTTTTTGTTTATCGGTTTTTCGGTTTTATTTGATTTTAGTTGATCTGTTGTTTCCATCTCACTCCAATTCTGCTTTGGTTATATCAAAAAAGCAGCCTGATAACAACAGGCTGCTTTATATTCTCTCGAAATCTGTTACCGGATGCGTGGATCCAACAAACCATAACTTCCATCACGACGGCGGTAGAGCACGTTGATTCGTTCGTTCTCAACGTTAAAGAACACAAAAAATGCCTCATGACCAAGCAACTGAAGCTGCTCCATCGCTTCATGTTCGTCCATGGGGTCGAGGGTGAAGGTCTTCCGCCGGGCAATTAATGGTGTGACATCTTCTTCAGGCAAATCTTCAACCACCGGCTGAACTTCCTCTTCGGCACCTCGTTTACGCCAGTGCTTTCCCTTAAACCGTTCAATTTGGCGGGTCATTTTGTCAACAGTTGCATCAATAGCAGCAAAGATATTGTCGGCACGTTCTTCTGAGCGCAAGATAAAGCCTTTGCCGCGTATCGTGATTTGTGCGATATACCGGTCAGCCGCATTTCTTGCGGTTTTAACGTAGCTCAGATCAACGCGGCACTCACCGATCTCACTCAAAAAACGTTCCAGCTTACCTACTTTTTTTGTCGCATAATCTTGGATTCGGTCTGTGAGTTCCAGGTCTTTCGTATAAATTCCTATTTCTAATGCCATGGTAGCCTCCTGGGATTTTTACAAATTATACATTATTCGGCATGGAAAAATCAATCTCTGCAGATTCATGCTTAACCTTTGCCAGGGCGAGGCAGAAAACCTTTTCAGCACTGGCATAAATTAATTCAGCCGCGGCAGCCTGCATGGTTGCACCGCTGGTGAAGACATCATCGACCAGGAGTATTTTCTTATCCCTGACCTTGTTAGAGCTGGCAATGAAGGCGTTGCGCACATTTTCGTGCCTCGCGTAATGATCCAGTCCAACCTGGGATGATAATTCGTGAATGCGGGTCAACGCGCCCGGGTCATACGCCAGGTTTAATTTTCTCGACAGCGGTTTGGCAAGCCGTTCCGCCTGGTTGTATCCACGCTGTTCACGTTTGAGCTCTCCGATTGGCACCGGAACGACAAGGTCAACCTCCCAACCAGTGCGGGCGAAAGTAATCTCGAGCATGCCGGCAAGATAGCGGCCAATACTGAGGTCGTTGTGATACTTTAGCTGTTGAATTGCCTTTCGAATCGTCCCGTTATAGTAGGCAAAGGCTCTGAATCCGGAGTATAGTGGTTTTTGCCTGGCGCATTGGGGACAAAACCCCCTTCTGCTGGTGTATGACCCGCATAAATTGCATACATTAGCCGGCATCAACTCGATTTTGGTAAAACAATCAGAACAGATAATTAGGCCTTCCACGCCGCAGCCCAAACAGGCAGGCGGAAACAACCAGTCCAGGAGATTAAGCGAAATTTGCTCGAATTTTTGGCTAAAATGATCTGAGCGCATAACTTTGCTGGATGGTATTCTGATAGAAGAGTTCGATTGCTGGCCAGAAGATCGTAAAAAGCGTAAAGAGCACCATCAGGATAAGGATGATGATCAAAAAGTACTCGATTGGTCCAAAACGCTTGAACGGACCGTTTTTCATAGGCAAACTCCTCTACTGGTTGAGTGTATATATATTATAATTAAGAACTGAAAGCTCAATAACCTTATATTTTCTACGGTATGTATCTGTTCAAAATGATAGCATTTGGTTAACTGGTCTAATAGAAAAGGAGAAAGATGAGTGATATTTACGACATTGTCAGTGAAGATCGGGATCCGATCAAAAAGTTGCTCGCCAAGATCCCTGGTTTCAAGGGTTATGTAGAGCGGGGCGACCGCAGAATGTCAGACAAGCTTTTGCGGGAAACGATCGCAAAAGAATACGAGGCGCAATACCAACGGATATCTTCATTACAGCGAGATTTGATTTCACACGGCGGACTTGCTTATATTGATGACCTCGAAAACGCTGCCATCAAGCTAAGGCAGTTTATCGACCGCATCAAGACCGCTTCTTATGGTTATGCTGGTTTGTTTGATGCCATAAAAATAAAAGAAGAAGAATTGACAGATATCTATCGATACGATCTGACGTTATTCGAATACGTAGATGTAATTTCAAAAGCGATCGATAATATCGAAAGTTCGATCGGGACTGACGGCTTACCTGCATCCATCCGTCATCTTATTTCCGCTTCCCAGGAAGTTTTGGATGCCTTTAACAAACGCTCTGACGCCCTCAAGGGCATTGCGCTTTAGTCATTGATTACACAGGAGGTTTAATATGGCAAGAGTTTTTGATGTTGTTGAATATCCAAGTGAGATGGTCGATGAAATCGTCCACCGCTTTCCTGAGACAGGTGTCGCCGATTTACGACTGGGTTCGCAGGTAATCGTACGTGAATCGCAGGCAGCTGTGTTTTTCCGTGATGGTCGCGCTTTGGATGTACTTGGTCCGGGACGTCATACGATCAGCACTGCCAATGTGCCGATTCTGACCGATTTGCTCGGCAAGCTTTTTGGCGATCGCACTCCCTTCACTGCAGAAATTTACTTCGTCTCCATGCGCGAATTTGCCGATCGCAAATGGGGCACCCCACAACCCATCATCGTTCGCAACACTGGTGTCGGGCTTGGAATCGCTCTTTTGCAAGGTTTTGGAACCTACAGCTTCCAGGTCTCTGACCCTCAGCAGTTTGTAACCCAGATTGTCGGTCAGCTTGGCGGATTCAAAACCTCGGATATCGAAAATCGCTTGCGCACCATGCTGCTTTCGAGACTGCAGGACGTATTAGGCGAAACTACTGCTGAGAAAAATGTGCTCGACCTGATCGGGCTCACGGATGAGCTTGGAGCTGCAGTGCGGGCGAAGTCGCAGGATGATTTCCTGGCGATCGGTCTGCTTTTAAAATCTTTCTATATCGGAAACCTGAAGCCTTCCGACAAATCTGCCAAAGAACTGCGTGAGATGGGAATGCTCGATATGCAGACCTACACTCAGCTTCAGGCAGCAGACGCCATGCGCGATGCCGCTCAAAACCCTTCAGGTGGCGCCGGTCTGACCGCTGGAATTGGCGCCGGTATGGGCGTGGGCAACGTGTTGGCAGGCTCTCTTGCGGGAATGACCCAACAACCACAACAATCCCAAACCCAGCCAACAGCTTCAACACCAGCTGTCATGCCTGACGTAATGACTCCTGCTGAAGCCGCTCAGTTTCTCAAGGTTTCAGAGGAAGATGTAATTGCCGCAATTAACGCCGGCGAGATTAAAGCCCGTAAGATCGGCAGCGCCTTCCGTTTGTCCAGGGAAGCCTTGCAGGATTATCTCAACGGCTAAATTGGTTTCCAGGAGAAGGCTGAGGACAAGCTCAGCCTTTTTTCTTTTGTTATAATGGTGTGGGGACTCCTCATGAAATTACAGGAATACCAGGCAAAATCGCTCCTTCGAACTGCCGGAATACCGATTCCAGCATCCATGTTGGCGAGTAATGCCGTTCAGGTTAAGCGAATCGCCTCAGAGATTGGTTACCCTGTGTTGCTTAAGGCACAAACCCTGGAAACAGGTCGCGGAAAAGCTGGAGGGGTACGCCTCGTTCAGTCGGAAGGGGATATCGAAAACGTCACCAATGAAGTTTTCAGGTTGGTTTTTGATGCGCAGCCGGTGCAGTCGATCCTGGTTGAAAAGGCATTCACATTTAGCAAGGAATATTACCTGGGTATACGCACCGACCTCGACCAAGGCTGCCCGGTTCTGCGTGTATCCGAAGCAGGCGGAGCTACCTTCCTGGAGCCGGAATCTTTCTTGAATGCCAGGATCGTTGAGCAGCCGGTAGACATCAATCGCGGTCTTAAAGCTTTCGAAATTCGCAACCTGTTGACAAATGTTGATATCGATCCGTCGTTGTGGAAACAGTTCATCTCAATTGCTCTGAAACTGTATAATATTTATCGCCAGAAAGACGCCTCGCTTACTGAAGTGAACTCCCTGGTAGTAACCCACCAGCAGCAATTGTTCGCGCTGGATGCAAAAATCGACATTGACAGCGGCGCGCTCTACAGGCAGGACGAATTTATTGATGCTTATGACCCCGCGTATTTTGGTTGGATCGAACGCCAGGCTTTGAAATATGACGTTAACTATCTACGTTTTCCCGGGGAACTCGGATGTGTTGTCAACGGGATGGGTTTGGCTTATCTGACTCTGGACCAATTGATCACAATGAAAAGCCTGCCTGCCGCGATCATCGACATCCATGGGGGTGCCAGTATTACCTCAATTGCCTCTTCGTTGGAAATTCTCTTTCGTAATGCACAGGTACAAGCGCTTATGATCAACATTTTCGGTGGGATGACCAATTGCGAGGTAGTCGCGGATGGACTAATTTCCTCAGCAACAAATAACCAACAAAAAAAGCCTGTCTTTATCCGCTTGAAAGGCACCAACGACGCAACAGCTATTGAAAGGCTCAAAAACTACGAAAACCTTCGTTTTTTTGACACGACAGAGAGCCTGACCCAGGCTGCCCTGGAATACCTCAAGGAGCGCCAGGCATGAGCATCCTGCTTAATTCCAATTCGCGCATCATGGTCCAGGGGATTACCGGCAGACATGGGCGTTTTCATTCAATGCGTATGATCAATAACGGAACCCCCATTGTCGGAGGTACCTCTCCGGGCAAAGGTGGGGATTGGTGTTTTGAAGGAAACCTTCCAATTTTCGACACTGTTCGTGATTGCAAGGAAGCCACAAACGCCGATGTCAGCGTACTCTTCGTCCCGCCCCACTCTGCTGCAGATGCCATCATCGAGGCGATAGATAGCAAAATAAAAACCATCATTTCAATCACTGGTTCAATACCAGTGCACGATATGATGCAAGTAAAAGCCGCTTTGAAAGAAAGCGATTCTCTCCTGATCGGACCGAACTCTCCCGGTGTTTTAGTCCCGGGAATAGCAAACGCCGGAGTCTTTCCCGATGGGATTGGCTTTTCAGGTAGTGTAGGTGTTGTATCCCGGTCGGGGACGCTGTGTTATGAAGTTCTTGACACGCTGAAAAAGGCAAACATCGGCGTGAGCACAGCGGTCGGAATCGGTGATGATCCTATTTCCGGCGTCGATTTTCAGACCTGCCTTGAACTCTTCGAAGCAGACCCGCACACAGAAAAGATCGTGATGATCGGTGGTCCCGGGGGAGTCAGTGAGCTTACTGCTGCCGGTTATATCATGGAACATATAACGAAACCAGTCATATCTTATCTTGTGGGTGAAAGCCTGGCTGCTTCGATCCTGCGTCCGCTATTCTCACACTCTGGAGACCTGGTTTTGGATTCTGTGGGAAAAAAGGCTGATGCTCTGATCGATGCCGGAGTGTTGCTGGCAAATAAGCTGGAGGAAATCCCAGCGCTTTTACTTAGATAAAAAAAAACTGCCGGGCGGCAGTTTTTTTCTACTATTTTCTGATGGTCACCTGGTTGCTTCTTCGATTGCCTTGACGGCATCTCCGACCGTCTGGATACCGCGAGCTGCTTCGTCGGTGATATTGATATCAAAACGTTCGCAAAACCCATCGATCAGGAAGAATTGGTCCATTGAGTCCGCTTTTAAATCTTCAATAAAGCGGGTTTCCATGGTGATATCGTCACCATCTATCTTCAAAACGTCTGTCACGACTTCTTTTACGGCTTCAAAAGTATTCTCCATTGTCTTTCCTCACATGTTTTAGTGTTAAGATTATACCAATATGCTGAAAATAATTATACGAAAGTTATAACACGTTATGGACGATCAAGTTACTAAGATTCCAAACCGGAAGGATGAACATCTGCGAATTTGCCTGGAAGAAAACGTTCGGTCAAACCGATCTGCCGGTTTTGAAAAGATTGAGCTTTCTGTAAACGCCCTGCCGGGGCTTGATTTTGATTCTGTAGACACAAGCAAGGTTATTTTTGGCAAACGGCTTGCGGCTCCTGTTTTAATTTCATCGATGACCGGAGGTTCCGGCAAGACCAAACATTTCAACCAGATGCTGGCACGGGCAGCAAAAGAATTCAACATCGCCATGGCTGTCGGTTCTCAAAGAGCCGCTATCGTTCACCCCGAATTGGAAGACACTTTCAGGATTGTACGCCGCGAAGCTCCAGGTGCTCTGCTGTTCGCGAACCTGGGAGCTGTTCAGCTGAATTACGGCTTTGGCGTGGATGAATGCAAGCGAGCTGTTGACATGCTCGAGGCGGATGGGCTTTACCTGCATCTGAATGCTTTGCAGGAAGTCTTGCAGCCTGAGGGTGACCGAAATTTCAACGAACTGCTTCCAAAAATTGAAAACCTGACTAAACAATTGCACGTTCCTGTCCTGGTAAAAGAAGTCGGCTGCGGAATCAGCGGGCAAACTGCCCGACGCCTTGCGGATGCTGGCGTGTTGGGAATTGATGTAGCTGGCTTGGGTGGTACCTCCTGGGCTGCTGTGGAGATGCACCGCCAGGCTGACCCGATGCGAAAAAATGTCTGCAGAACTTTTATTGATTGGGGAATTCCGACTGTGGATTGCATCCGATCGATGCATAATCTGCCTGGTGAAGTATTGCTTATTTCCTCCGGTGGGCTCGAAACCGGATTGGATATTGCCAAATCGATCGCAGTCGCTGCCGATCTGGCTGGTTTTGCCCTGAAATTTATCCGCGCGGCGAATGAAGGCGAAGTAAAACTTCACCAAACAATCGAACAATTGATTTTAGAACTCAAAATCGCCATGTTTTGCTCAGGCAGCAAAACCCTGGAACAATTGACAGGAAAGTGGCATTTAGCAGAAGGATAAAAAATGAACCTGGTGACAGAATTACGAAACGACTTTGAAAAATATTTCAAAGAGACCGTCCTTGCCCACACGCCCAGGGAGGTTACCGGGCTTCGTGATTTAATCTCCTACCATTTTGGCTGGGAAGGGACTGCCAGGGTGCCGGGCAAACGATTACGTCCGATCTTTTTGCTGCTGACTTATTCCAGTTTCGGTGGAGCGCCCCATCATGTCTATAACCCGGCAGTGGCACTGGAAGTATTGCATAACTACACCCTGATTCATGATGATATTGAAGATAACGGCAAAACCCGGCACGGACAACCCGCTTTGTGGATTAAAGCTGGCATGCCGCTGGCAATTAACGCCGGCGATTATCTCGCCAGCCTCAGCCATACCATTATGGGCAAATTGCCAGAAGTCTACCCATATTTGGCACGTCAGAGAGCCATTGAAGCCTTTCAGAAAGCCTCCCTCGAGGTTATCCAGGGGCAGCAGCTGGATATTACCTATGAAAGCTATTCCGAGCTAAGCGTGGACGAATATCTGAAGATGATCCGTCTGAAAACATCTCGTCTATTCGCTTCAGCGATGACCATTTCAGCAAGGCTGCAAGATCTGAATCCCGAACTGGAGGCGAAGCTGGATGATATTGGTGAAAGATTGGGGCTTGGGTTCCAGATTCAGGATGATTATCTTGGGATATGGGGTGAGTCAGTTAACACTGGCAAATCGGTCAGCACCGACCTGCTCACTCGAAAAAAGACCTACCCTGCGTTGATTGGTCTGCAGCGATCAGAGGTCTTCAGAAAATTGTTAAAATCTGAAGAAGCCCTATCCGAAGATAGTTTGATAGCAATGAAAACCGCGCTCGAGGAGTGTGGCGCGAAAAAGGCAACCATCAACCTTGCCAGAAATTATTACCAGGAATCTGTAGATGGTCTGACGGCTGTTTTACCGAAGGAGTGGGCTCAAGGAAGGGAACAAGTTCCCGCACAACACGATAACCCTCTCGGTCAAGCCACCTCACCATCCCTAAACCCCTACGGGCAGGCTTTTATCGATCTGCTGAGGGTAATGTTTGCCCCGAGCTTGTTGTAGTTTCTGCTTCTGTTTGTGCGATCAGCCAGCTTGCTGAAATTACGCCCAGGCTGACCCAGTAATAGGGCAACCCGAATGAGTCGAGGCTAAAACCCTCGATGATCATAGCGATTACGATCAGCTTACCAACCAGACCCATCGCCTTCAACAGCCCTGACTCTGAATGCTTTTCAAGCCAGTTTGCATCGCGCCAATGGACCACAAGCCATGCCGTAAACAGGGCAAATCCAGTAATGCCCGTTTCTGACAGGAGCCTGACCCATAAATTTTTAGCGTTTGGAATAAAGTTTTGAGTTAGCGCAACTTTGTTTATCTCCGGCAGGCGAGTACCAAAATTTGGCACGGTTAAGGTAAAGTAATAACCTGGGATGCCAAACCCGGCACCCAACAGTGGGTAAAGCTGAAAAACAGCATAAGCAGCCTGCCAAAAGACAATCCTTTCAGCAAATCCCAGGGTCGACGCCCATCCCATGAAGCCAAAATCTATGAAACGCTGAATATCAAAGAGCCTTGCCATTCGCGGTTCAAATTTTGTCATGAGAAAACCAGCCAGCAAAATAACCGCCACAAAACCGACAATCAATCCGACCCAAATACCCAGCCGGAATATGCTTTGACGGGCAAGGCTGACCTGGATATTTTGTTCCCTGTGTTTATGAGAAAGCTTTTCTATCCATGTATTCGTTAACCGATAAATAACATAGGTTGCCAGGAGAATCATTGTGATCCAACCGATTCGGGAGAAGCTGATAAACAAGGTGACTACACCCATTATCAAAAGGACCTTCTCGTATTGGATATTGTTAAACAGTTTCTTCTTAAAAGCGCTTTGACCACTCAAACTCAACCCCAGCCAGATGGGGAGGTAAACCATATTCAGTTGGTGTGCCAACCAGGAAGGTTCATAAGCAAGTCCGGTTGCGCGACCTCTGTAAAGCACCCCACTTGATGAGACCAGTTCCTGGATGCGATGCATCCATTCGGGGAAATGATTATTGGCAAGCCATGACCCGTATTGAATCCACGAGGAAGCAATCACAACCATTCCGCCGATACTGATCCAAACCAGCGTGGTTCTCAATTTCTCCGGACTTTTAATCGCAAAAATGGTGACCAGGTAGAAACCCAAGCCCATGGCAAAGGTAACCAGGGTCTCCGCGGTGTTCTGTAACCAGGGCACATCCCTGAAGGTCGGTACCTGATGAAAAAAGGAGAATAGTGTTGAAAGCATGCCGACCAGGAAAAATACCAGCAGCGGTTTTACCTGGTAGGGAAGTTTTCGATCGTTACGGAAAAAGTTGGGAAGCCACCAAAAAATAATGATGACAGCCATTGGTACAAAGGCAAGCGGAGCTACGCTTGTGCCGCCAAAAATTGTGGATAGCAGGGGGAAACTGCTTAGCGGCAGAACCACCAGAAGTAATTTCCACAAAAAACCAAAAACGCGCTCTGAAAGGGTCATGCCTTTTCTTTGAAATCCTCGAAACCAGGCAGCTCAAACAAAATTAGAGCAAACACCAGACCAATAAGTGCCCCCGTCAACATCAGGGTAGCCCTGCCGCCCTGGATTGGCTCAACGGGAACAGCAGCTGGTTGGTATTGGCTGATCTGCAGGTCTTTTGTCAGACCGAGCGCGTGGGGACTTTCAGCGAGGATAACCTCCTGGGCATCCTCAGCCAGGCTGGCTGCCTCTTCAGGGGTCAGGTTTTGGCAGAATTCAGTATCGACCACCAGTGGATCGGACTGGCAATCTTCGATAAAGGTAATTGTCAAAAGAGCTTCCGAGACGAGCAACGCATGACCATACGCCTGGGTAAGCCGCTCATAGGCAATTTTCGTCCAGTTTGTAGCGATTCTCGCCGCAATTTCCGGATCCTTATCCCGTACTTTGATCACCGTAGTCATCAGTCTGCGTTCAATCAGGCTCTTATTTTTTAGTTCTGCTAATGTATACGGATTTCCTGCTTGCCTCTCCCGACTTAGCACAGCATCTGTAATGTCAGGGTGATAGAGAATTTGCCCGATCAACTCCAATTGGGAATCTACCATGATCTCGGTGATATTCGTACTCTGGACTAATTCGAGGTTCGTGATCAGGTAGGACTCAGCTTCGTACATCGCTGGTGACACAAAACTTACCAACAACCCAGCCAACGAACCAAGGATCATCACTAGAAATACAACCAGGTACTGATGCTTTCTCATCTTCAGGAAACCAGGGATAAAATACCCTTTTTTGGTAGTGTTTGTTTTTTGTGCCATTGCTCTCCCGAACTGATTTTAACATCACCAGGTGATCTTATCAAACAATAATCAAGTGGAAAAGCAAAATGTTTCGCCTTGTGAATGACAGCAGCAATTCTCAATATGGAA
>DHRN01000098.1:0-15714 GCA_002411175.1 Anaerolineaceae bacterium UBA5311
ACGGACTTTTGAAACGCATACATCCCAGATTCCACCCTTGACAATTCACTGTTAAAGTGTACAATCATGTACATTCATGGACAATCAATCACCATGTGGGGAGTGAGATGAGCGAGAAAGAAAGGCTGTATCGCCTCAAGGAAGTCGCTGAAATGCTGGGGGTGAGCACACGCACGGTTTATCGAAGAATCTGGGCAAACGAACTGCCAGCAGCCAAAATTGGCGGTCTCTATTACATTCGCCAGGTTGACCTGCAGAAAATCATTACGCAAAGCCCGCAAGTTAACTCCAGATCCGCAAGCGTCTCTCCGAAGATTGTAAAATGCGGCTCCTGCCTGAAAATATTGCGAGAATCGGAACAAATCGCCCAGCGCTGCAGCAGTGCAGGCTGTTTTGAAGTAATCTGCACAGATTGTTTATCAAAGGGTAAAACCAGGTGTCGAACGCATCAGAGCCTGATCGAACTGGTCGATCTGCGGCAAAAACCCGACCAGGACGGTCCGGTGCGGGTACGCGCCAGCCAGGCGAGGCTGCGGGAGATCAACTATCTCAACCGGCTGCGTTCGCGCATCCGCCAGATCGAATCCCTGGCTCACCCACAAAATGGGATGCTGCTTACCATCGACAACTGGGAAGATCTGCTCAAAAGCGGCGACGAGCGGGCGACAGTTTTACGATTAAAGGGGAAAGTCATGTTGGATACACGCGAAACCAGCGAGCAACCGCTGAACGCCTGGATCCAATACCTTTATAAACCGGCAAAAGATGAAGATTTTGATCCATTGATTATCGAAATCAGGGTATTGAGCCGTCTGGGTGTGATGGTCACTGCTGGTTTGGATACCTACCCACTGGATGAAGAAGACCTGGAACAAGCCCTGATTCAAGCCAGCGACTCCCTGCCCAACGATGGCAGCTTCAAACTGCTGGTGATCGCCTCACCAACCGGCTGGACCCAGGCTGCCAGGGAGATCGTGAGCGGGTCGAAAACCCAAAGCTCGTTTGCACATGAAAATTTGCTGGTTTATTTATTTGACATGCAGAGCAACAATCTCATCTATCCGTTGAAAGACATCCGTTCCGTGCAATACGCCGAGCTGTTCAACCCGGCATTACTAAGCGAAGAAGCCTTGGACGCGGAAATGGAAATCGAAAACCTGATGCTGGAAAAAGGACATTCCAGCCTTACTTTGCTTTACGCTGCTAAGGAATTACCATTCTCCGAATTGGTACTGTTGGAAACCTTCAAGAGAATGACCGCAAAGGGCAATTACCAATTGGTCGAATTGGAAGATATCGGCCTGGCAATCCTAAAAAAATAATTCATTCAGAAAACAGGGAGATAAGATGGCAAAAGATAAGCAAGAAACAGGAAAAACAAAGCGAAGGATCGACCCCAAAACCCTTTTCGGCTATGGGTTGAAGGTCGCCCAGGACCTGCTGGGGATGACTGAGACCGAAGAGGTCAAAAAAGCCACATTGAATGACATCAAGATGGAAGACGCCCAGCGCGGGAAAATTCGCCTTGAGCACAAGCAAAACATGCTGCTGAACGAGATTCGCGATGTTGAAAAACAAAAGCGGGCATTGTTTACCGAAGGTGTGCAAAAAGCTGGCGCGATGGAGCAAAAAATCCTGGCGTCGAAAATTGTCCAATTGGATAAGCGCATGAAAAACCTCAACCACACAATGGAAGCGATTTTTGTGCAACTGCGTGTGATTGATAGCTTTATTATGCTCAAGGAGCAGGAATCGCTAAACAAAGAGATGGGCTTGGGTTCTGTTTTCGGAGACATTGAGCTGGATGACCTGGTTGTACTCATGCAGCAGGCGATGGAAGACGGCGACCTGAACATGACCATGCTGAAGAACCTGGCTGATAAATTGGACCATACCAGCGAGGTGCGCCTGGGGTACAGCGATAATGAGGATGTTCTGGATGTAATTAAGCAGATGCAAATGGCACGCGAAGCTGGCGACGGCATGATTGAGCCATATTACCAGGAGATGAACACCGGGCTGGAAAAAGCCCAGGAGGATGACTCCCTCGACAGTCTCGAATTCGAAGAACTTTAGGCAGCGCAGCGCGGGTGTGTGAAAAATGAGCGTTGACCTGAGCGGTTCTATTTATACCTTATATAAAGATGCCCGGCAGAAGGGGGACAAGGCGCGCAAGCGCGGGGCGGATGAACAAGCCGCAAAGCATTATTATTCTGCCGCGCGCTGGCTGCGTTCGTATGCAGATAGCGCAGTCACTCCAGAAATTCGTAAGGAACGCCTGAAGAGGGCAGACCAACTGATGGAATTAGCCCGGGGGTTGGCAGGGCAGGCGCCTGCCCCGGCTAAAAGTGTGAGACCCGAGCCGGTTGGCAAACCAGCCGCACAGCCGGAACCCCAGGCTGGGGAGGACGATTACGAAGAAGAAGTGCTGCAGTTGATCCACAAAAGTGATGTGAAATGGGATCAAATTGGCGGGCTGGAAGACACGAAAGATGCAATCAAATCCTCATATGCCCTGGCTCTGGCAAAGAAACCGGATGGCGTGCAGGTCAGCAGCTGGCGCAACCTTCTGCTTTATGGCCCTCCAGGAACGGGCAAGACCCTGCTCGCAGCGGCTACGGCCGGAAACCTGGACGCGACCTTCTTTAATGTCAAGGTGAGCAGCCTGCTTTCCAAGTATTTTGGTGAGAGCACCAAATTAATCTCAGCGCTATACAGCGTTGCACGAAAGCTAAACCCGGCGGTAATCTTTTTGGATGAGTTTGAATCGCTTACCCCTTCGCGCGGGTCTGGCGAAAGCGGCTCGGAAAGACGGATTGTCTCAACGCTGCTGGCTGAGCTGGACGGGCTTCAGGGGAAAGACGACGACAGTTTTGTGATGACCATTTGTGCCACAAACCTCCCCTGGATGCTCGACCTGGCAATTTTGAGCCGCTTCCAGCGCAGAATTTATGTACCATTACCCGACCCGGACGCCCGCGAAGCGATTCTGGATATTCACTTGAAGCGAAAAGGGCATCGTTCCCAGGTGGGCATCAAGGAGCTGGTGGACCGCACCGACGGTTTCGCCGGCAGGGAGTTGGAACAGGTGGGACAAATCGCGATCAATAACATGATCCGCAGGGTAAACCCAGATCTGCTTAGCGTGGTTGACCAGGGTTTGGGGGAGTTGTCCGCGTATCAATTAAGGGTTGAGCCATTAACCAGCTCGGATTTTGAGACCGCCTTTTCGCAGATCAAACCACTGGCAGACAAAAAAGTTGTTCAGCGTTATGAGGTCTGGCAAACGGATGTGATCGAGACGCCGAAAGGAAAGTAACAAGAGGGAAAAATGCTTGAACAATGGGGAAGAGGGCAAACAGCAGGAAAAGATAGTAAAGATATCTTTGATAAGGTGACCTGGTAATCATGGATATCTTTTGCCCAAACAATCACCTGATGTTATCGAGCCAGGCTTGTCCCAAGTGCGGCTGGAGGCGTCCTGTGGAGGGGGCAGTTGGTACGCTTTTCTGGGCGCCAATTGAGTTTAACACGCCAATCGGGGGAGTGTCGCGCTCAAGCCTGACATCATTCGTAAGCCACGATGGCATCCTGGTCGTCTCAACTCAAAACAATGAACTGGCAGGTATTTCGTTGGAAAAGGGTAACATCCTCTGGCGAAGAGCCTTGCCAAAAGCCCAGCGAGCGACGAGCATGAAGCTGCATAATGATGAAATTTATGTAATCGTGCAGGATACCCATTCGTTAATTGAAGGTATCAAAGGCGGTTATATTGGCAGGCTGAACATCGGAGATGGGGAGCTGACAACAATCTGGACCACCACCAGCCACGACCTGACCCCGCCGTTGTTTGATGACGGGATGATTTTCATCCGTACAGCAGAATCCCAGGTGCTTGGGTTAACCGCGTTTTCAGAGGAACCAATCTGGGAACGTGAATGTCAATCCTGGTGGCCTGCGCCTTTGAATTGTTTTGGTGACTATATCGTTTATGTTGATGGAAATCCGATGCTTGAAGCGACGGAAGTAATCGCCCTGGAAAAAGAAACTGGTTCGGTTGCCTGGACGCACACACTGCCCACAAGACCCTCGCAGCACCTGGTGGGGGATGATCGTTATATATTTGTTGTTATTTATAATAAAAAGATCGTCATCCTGGATACCAAAACCGGGCAGCAAGTAAAAGATATTAAGCTCCCGAGAGTATACAGTCAATTGGTTCTTTCCGGAACAAAGCTGTATTACACGGCAAGAGGTTCGAATATCGGTCCGGGGGGATATTATCAGCTGCATGTGTATGATAGCGAAAAGTTCAACCTGAAGTATCGAAAAGACCTGGGGATAAAAGTGGTGATCCCGCCAGTAATCATTGAAGATGTAATTTATCTTGCCGATTACAACTCAAATATTCGCGCGATTTCTGCCAACGATGGCAGTGATATCTGGAGCCTGACAACTAAAGAAGAGGATGTCATCCTTACCACCTTGCACCATGCTGATAACCAGCTGTTGTATGGAACTTATCTGGGGAAAGTTTACTCGGTAACCATGTATCAGCCGCAAGAGGCACAGGGGGACGTAGAAAGCTCACTTGCTGAAGGAGACGTTGTCAAAGCAGCGGCATTATATGCCCTGGAAGGTAACTTTGATCAAGCCGGGCAGTTATATGTGAGCCCAATTGGCGACATCGACAAAGCCATTCGCTTGTTTGAAGAGGGCAAGCATTGGGATTTGGCAGCAAAATTGGCTTTTGACAACAATCGTTACTCGAAAGCGCTCGAATATTATCGGCTTGCCGGCGATACCAGGGGAGAGGCAGATACCCTGTTGGCAATGGGAGACATCGAAGAAGCTGCCAGGCGGTTTAACAATTTGGGAGATGGTGTCAAGGCTGCCGAATTGATGGAACAAGCTGGAAAATTCTCAATCGCAGCGCGAATGTACAGAGATGCCGGTCGGAGGGCGGATTACCTCCGGCTTGTGACCAGGACAAGAATTGACACATCTGAAGTTGCTGTATTGCGGGAACAGGGGAATTATGAAGTTGCCGCAAACTGGGAATTGCAAAACAGGCAGTACCTGGAAGCAGCCAAAGATTTTCGTGAAGCGAAAAATCTCGAGAAAGAACTTGAAGCGTTCAAACTATTTCTTGATCAGTCAGACCAACAGGCAGACCCATGGGTGTGGCAGCGTGTCGCGGACCTGGCGAGTAATCTGGAAGATCACCTGGTGGCAGCGTTGGCATGGAAAAAATTAGACCATTGGGGGCGTGCCGGCGATGAATATCAGAAATATGCTGAACAACTTGCCGCCAAAGTGCTTCTGAATCCGGATGGATATACGACTCCCGAGCATTTGCAAGTGGCTGAATATTTCCAGCTTGCTGCTGATGCCTTCAATGAGGAGGGTATCGCTGATTGTGAAAGCCATTGTAATGAAATGGTGCGCAAGTTTAAGAAATTGCCTAAAGTAATTGTTTTGGTTGTTCAGTCGACGATCGGCTTGAGAGAAATGGAGTGGTCTGCCCTGACTTTAACCATTAAGAACATTGGCTATGGCAGGGCAAGAAATGTTCGTTTTTGGTTGGATGAAGAACGGTTCGAAGTTCAGGAAAGCGATTTGATTAATGAATTCAACCTGGCAACAGGGCTGACTAAAGACCAGTCGATCCATATAAAGCCGCATCGCGATGAGACAGGTGGAGTCCCGCTGCAAATCAACTGGAGCTGGAACGATAATGACGAAAACACGATCATTGACGGAGGCAGCATTTCGGTGCCAGTGGCACGACAACGAGAAGAACCCCAGCCGATCAACATCACTTTCCAGGATATTCATGGCGACCTGGTGACCCAAAAAGGCGACAATATCAGTGTCAGCACCGTTATAGGAGCTGCCCCTGAACAAATTAGCCAGATGTCCTCTGCCGGAGATGGAGATGTTGATTATCCTGAAGATGAAACTCCAACTGTATTGATTAATAACAAAACAATCCAGGATATCCTTGGGGATGTCATTACGCCAACCGGTCTTGAAATTAATACTGAAAATCTCCTCAAGAAAGCATCGATAGAAACCTCCATTTTGCCTGGAGATGGGATCGAAGATTTTGATGAACTGCTGGATTTGCAATCCCAGGCTGGAATCATTGAAAAAACGTTGAAAAATTGTGTGAAATGCGATGAACTCCTCGAACCAGGTGCCAATTATTGCGCCAGCTGCGGGGCTAAACAACCACCACTAAAGAAAAAATAAACACGAAGGAATAAGGGAGGTTTTGCGATGGATTTAGAAGACAGACTCAACGATTATAGAAAAAAAGTCAACCGAATCAGGCAGGAACAGGAGGTTATGAAAAGGAAAACTCTTGATGAGATCCTGAGTTGGTATGACCCGGAAACAAAGCAGGGGCAGGAAAACTGCCATAATGTCTGGCAAAAACAACAATCATTGGAAGACCAGGTACGACATAGATCAACAGAGGTAAAAGCGAGAATTGAAGTTACCGAGGATGACCAACTGAAAATACTGGATGAGTTTTTCTTTGAACGGTTCAATTTACATAATTATTTTCCCAGTTCGCATTTTTCCTATCCTGTAATTTATTGTGAGACCATTGAGGAGTTTGTTGAAGCACAATCGATGGATGTCAAGCTTTCTGAGAAGGAAAAGAATAAATTGCTAGGTAAGTTGGTCCAGGAGTACGAGCAGGAATCCCGCAGGGGCAGCTATGTTTGGGGCATGGATATCTCTGGTGTTGGTTGTTATCTGAACGGATGGGCGTTTGGAAAAAAGCACAACCATCCCCCAAAAGATGTGTTGAAAATTCCTGAATTAGCGAAAAATGTGCTTAAAACAGCAGTACATGAGAAACTCGGTCATGGCTTTCTGACCATGTTCAGCACTTTGGGGCAGGAAATGCATACTCTTGGGGGGCGAACCATTCTGGATGCAGACTTGATCGGCTTGGATGTTTATACTGACCCTGCTCACAGGCTGGCTTATAACCAGCACCAGGCGTTGCTCTCGAGCAGTATTATTCAACAAGAAGGCTGGTCAGTCTGGATAGAGAGTTATTTTTGTGCTAATTTAATTAATAGAACCACTAAACATCCAAAGTACACTTTCGCTATGCTGCTAAACGCTATATCAGCACTCAATTTTAAGAATAGCGAAGAGAAAGAAATTAAGAGACGACTAATTGCAGCTTGCACTGTCCTTATCGACGAAAACTCGTATAAACCCGAAGTACTGCTCGAGCAAATCAAAATTGTAAAAGGAGCATCAAGGATTTTTGACGATCAAATAATGGGCTTGCTCTCCCAGCCACTCAGATATGTCCTGGGTCATATCTTGATGTATCAAGTTGAACTAAGGGCTGGAACACAATGCGTGCCGCATGCCGCGTTACTTGCTGGCAATCTCAAGCTGAATGTGAACCAGACTGGATTGGCAGATATGACGGTTTTGTTGGATACCGACCCCCGCCTCAATGCAGACGCACGCCTGGCAATGATCAGTAAAATCAAGCTGGAAAAATTAAACGATGTCAACGAATTCGCGCGTAGGTGCGAAGAAGATTACAGTCTGCCAGTACCAACATTTTATAAATAGAAAAGTAAAGGAGGGTAAATGAAAAAAAGAGATGAAATGGAATCCTCGAAACAAAATTCGAACCTGCTCGCCGCGGCGTACCCAATCGACGAAATGAAGGGCAGGATTAGTAAAAAATTGGTTGTGCCCCCGGGAAAAACCGGTGTCGCAGTCTTCAGGGATGGCAGAATCGACCTTTTCACCCCCGGGGACAACCGCGTTATCAGCAATCCGGACCGCCTGATGGGCAAAGGCGGAGGATTTTGGGCTGGTTATTTCCCGGCAGAAAACTTCAACGCCTCGGTTTCGATCACCAACCTGCTCAGTGGGGATGAAAAGATCCTCGATCTGAACATCCTCTGCGATGTGAGCGTGGAAAATGAGGAAAAGTTCTTTCTGGATGTGGTCGTTCCCCGTCGGGAGATCCCCAATCAAAGCCTGGTAGTTGACCTTCCCGAGGTTTTTACTTCCTTCGCCTCTTTGGTCAGGAATTATTCATCGGAAGACCTGGTTTCCGGTCAGTTGGACGAGGCGATTAACGCGAAGGCGCAATCCTTATTAACGCTGATGCTTCCCGCCAAAGGTCTCAAACTTGAAGGCATAACCCTGATAAGTATCTGGAATCATGAAGACGGGCTGGCGATTAAAGAACAGCTTTTCGTCCTCGACCAGAAGATGAAAGACCTGGAATTCGATAAGAAGCTTGCCGAAGTGGAAGGGAAGGAAGAGCTCGACCAGCTCTTGAACGAAAGCGGCATTCAACTTCCGAAAAAAGCAGCAATCATTCCACTCCAACCGGGTAAAAAGAAGAATGTCTTCAGGAACTGGATCGGGGGGGTCAAAGATGAAGTCCAGCCAGGTCACAACTTCAGGCTCAGGTCGTTGTTGGCAAAAAAAGATGAAAACGCTGCTGTTGGCAAGCCAAAACCGCTCCCGAAGAACTGGTGGGTTTCTCGGATGGTGTATCTCATCCTGGTTGTGCTTGCGGCTGCCGCGGCAACGTATTTTTTGAGGCAATTATCCGACCATGTCGCCTGGCTCGGTCAACCATGGATTTACGTAGGCATCTGGATGGGCGTGATTGGAATTCTGATCCGAACTGCCTGCAAACTCTTCAGGAAGTGGGAATCGTCTTTTGAAGAGATGGAAAAACCAGCTAACGTTCTCGGCTTGGAAAACCTTAATTCCCGGGATAAAGCAGTCATCGACCAGATCGTGCGGGAACAATTAAATATGGAATTAGCCCTGCAAAGGGATGTGCTCAATGAGCTGCGCGCCAGGGTTTACCGACAGGGCGATGAAGACCTGGCGCTTGAGATAAAACAGGTTGAACGGAAATTGGAAAGCATCCTCCCCAAAGTGAGCGATACCAAAATCGGCAGACCGGTATACCTGCGGGACGAAGTGAATCTGACCAGGCAGGGCTGGAATTTGCTCATGGACGAGGAAGAAATTTTGTTGGTTAAGGCAGCATTGCTAACGGATGAAGCCCAGGCGCTGCAGGCTCTGGCTGGTAATGCTGGGCAAATTTCAACCGGTTTGATTGAATACGAAACGAAACTCGACGATCTCGCCAACGCCTTTGTTGGCAGAGAGCGGTTATTACATTCAACGATAGACTGATAATTATTATTGGAGGAAATTATGATTTTTGCTCGGAAACAAACCTGCCCGAAATGTGGGACTGAAAACTCAGCCACCGCAAATTATTGCAAACAATGCAACACACCATTAGGAAACGGCACGCGCGAATGCGGCGTTTGTGGTCGAATGAACCCGGCTAATGCGGTCTATTGCCAGGAATGCGGACGCCCCATGGAGGAAAGCGAGGCTCCGGAGCTGATCCACAACCGTTGGCGTACCTCGGAAAAGGAATTCGCTGTGCGGGTGGAAACCGAAGACCTGCCTGGTCTGCTCAAAAAAGGGATCATCGTTGAACCTGGAACAAACGCAATGATGCTCGAAAATGGAGCAAACATAGGGGTTATGCCGCCAGGTTCCTACGTGCTCGATTCTTTCTGGCAACGATTTGGCAATCTCTTTCGTTCCGGGATGCCGAAAACCTTCACTGCTCTGCTCGTGAAGATCACTCCAACAGACCTTGACTACCAGCTAAATGGAATCTTCAGCAAAGATCCGCTGAAGGTCAGTATGATGATCAAACTCCAGGTCGAAGTTCAGGAACCAGGCAATTTTCTTGTCAACATGCTGCGTGGACGCGAGCGTTTGAACGTGGAAACTCTGCGCTTGCACCTGGAGCCGGAAGTAAAGGCTGTGGCAGATCGATGGGTGCGCACACACACGGTAAAGGAGCTTGCTGAAGATTTCACGCTGGGACCAAAACTGGAGCTGGCGATGGAAGAAGCCTTACGCCAATCCTTCTCACAGGCTGGATTACGCTTTTTGCAGGTGCGTGCGCTGGATATGACTCTTGAAGTCCAGGACAGGGTCAATAACAAGATTTACGAATATGCCCTCCAGGTTCCGGAGAAAGAGGCTGAATTACAGGGCAAACGATCACTTCTCGCTGTTGATACTGAGCTGGACTTGCACGAACTGGCGAAAGAAACCGCAAAATTTGAGCTGGAAGAACGTAAACTGGAGCTCCTGCAGCGCATGCGCCGGTCTGTCAATTCGGACGTGATGGACGAGGTGCGCACCGAGACCGACCTGAAAAACTTTTTGAAAAGTATGGACAGGGCAGAAATCCTCGATGAAAAAGAGTATGCCGAGCTGATGCGCACCTGGCGGGAGGAAGCCGAGGATTATGACAAGGCTCGCGCTTTCCTGGTGGAAAAGATTAAGATGGAGACGGAATTCCTGGAGGCTAAACTCAAAACCGAACAGGAATATGAGCTCGAAAGAATTAAAATCGAGGAAGACTATCAGACAGCCCGCCTCCAGAGCGAGAGAGATCATCAGCGCGGGATTTTAGACAAAGAGGAAGCTTATCAACTGGCAATCAAAAACCGTCAGCAGCTGGAGCTCGACCTGGAAGTTTTAACCAGGACGCGTGATCACGAACTGCAGGAAAGGCGGAAGAACGCGCTCGCCGGTTTTGAGCTGGATAAAGAACGGGCAAAGCACAATCTTGACCTGCAGCGACTGACTCTCGACCAGCAGAAATTGGTCCAGGAGCAAAGGCTGCTTGAGGCTGATACTGGTTTCAAAATTACCGAGCGCAGCACCGAATTCGCGCTCCGGATTTTGGGGAATAAGAAGGCGATCGACCGCCTGCACGATGAGGAAACCCGCCGAATAGCCAGGGAAGATGACCTTCAGAGGCAAAAAGCAAAATTCGATGAGGAGATGCAGCGTTTTGAAAATCAGGAACGCGCGCGAATATCCGAACGCGATTACCACATTCGTAGGCTTGAAACCATCGCCACTTTCTCTACAGAACAGCTGATCGCCTCCGACACCACCACAAAGGACCAGGCAGAAATTCTCGCCAGCCTGAAGAAGACCGAAGCGCTGAAATCCATGACTGATGAACAGATCCTGGCAATGGCAGCCGAGAATAGCCCTGAAGTCGCCCGGGCTTTTCAAGACCGATACCTGGCAATTTCGGTTAGTAAGGACGATGCCTTAGCCAACGAAAGGGCGCTTTATGACCGCTTGTTAGGTGACCGGGCAGACTTTTTGAAAACTATCGGGGAGCTTTCTGATAAACGCGTCGATGACCTCGAACGACAGACGGAACGTGCCCAGGATGTGCAGAAACACGCCATGGATGCCCTCTCTTCAACCGCGAAATCTTTCGCTGAAAACAAAGCCTCTCCGACCATTATCCTCGGTGATGGTGTTTCCCGCACAGTTTACGCTGATGGAAGCATGCAGTCTGCGCTGGACGCGCCTGGTAAAGATAAAAAGCCAGCCAATGAAAAGATCTGCGTATCCTGCGGTCGCAGCATCGACGCGGCAGTTAAGTATTGCCCGCACTGCGGACACAACTTTCCGGATATTCCATAAAAAACAGGGGGAAAAGGATGAAAACTAAAAGAATTTTTATGACCCTAATCGCGCTGCTGGCGATGGTAAGCACTGTCGCCGCTTCGACCCCGATGCTCGGTTTTATCATCGAATCGATCAATGTCGATGCCTTTCCGCTGATCGAAGCACGTCTGAGCGCCTGGGGTTCCAGCGGCAGGGCGATGAAAGATCTCAAGCCTGCCAATATCCAGATCGTGGAAGAAGGAGGCAGTCCGTTCCAGCCTGATAGTGTAAAAGTTGACACCGAATCGCCCCTGGCGGTTGCGCTTGTTATGGATGTCTCGGGCAGCATGAAGGGGCAGGCGCTTACCGACGCCCAGGTGGCAGCGGCACGCTTTTTGGACCGCCTGGGGAAAGATGACCAGGCTGCGCTGATCGCATTCTCTTCCGAGGTTGATACCGACCCCGCAATTTTGAAGGCGGACCGTGAATATCCCTTCACGCACGAGCTTAAAAGTATTTACGACGCCGTCGAAGGTCTCGAAGCCGGAGGCGGCACCGAACTCTACAACGCTCTGCAAAAGGCGATTGCCCTGACTGCCCAACTTCCTGAGGGTCACCGGGCGATCTTATTGCTCAGCGATGGAAAGAACGACCCGGCAAACCTCGGCGACCCTGAAATTCCGCTGCAAATGGCGAAAGAGCTCAACGTGCCCGTGTTTATCATCGGGCTGGGAAACCATTATGACCAGGATTACCTCGACCGGTTGGCAGCAGAATCGGGCGGTTTGGTGCGCATCGCTCCGCGCTCATCAGAGCTCGCGCAGACTTTGGCCGACATCGCCGGACTGCTAAAAACCCAGTTTGTGCTGAAGTATCAGAGTGGTTTGACTTCTGCTGGACCGAAAGTCAACACAGAGTTTACCCTGACACAGGCTGGCAGCTCCGCGCGAAGGTCTGTGGAGATCGAGGGTCTGGCGGAAAAGATTGCCGTTGTCAACGCCCAAAAAACAGCTCAGGCACCCACTGAGAAGCCTGTCGAAGAACCCACCAAGCTACCTGTGACTGATGTTGAACTCCAGCCGCCCGTAGTCGGGGAGGTCGTGCCGATTGCGCAAGAGGCTTCCATTTTTGCTTCACCCTGGCTATGGATTGGCGCTGTCGCTTTGCTGGCTGTTTTGGGCTTCTTCCTGGCGAAGCGCGAACCAAAACCCAGGGTCTTCAAATGTGCCGGCTGCGGGTTTACGCTGGCGGAAGCGGTTAATCGCTGCCCTGAATGCGGCGAGACCCGGAAAATACAGGTGGAATAAGCCTTTTGCCTGGTTGAGGGTATGATGTTGCCAATCAGGCTCGCGGAGCGAAATTTAAAACCGAAGGCATTTTGGTGAGCTCAACACCCGCGCCAAAATGCTATAAAATCAGTATGGCTTGCTTGAGGTTGCTCATGATAAAATTTGGACGATACGAATTATTAGAAGAACTTGGCAGAGGCGGCTTTGGCGTGGTTTACAATGCTGAAGACCAGGTGTTGGGCAGAGTTGTTGCCCTAAAAGTGCTCCACCCTGCCCTGGTGGTCGACCCGACTTTTCTGGACCGCTTCAAACAGGAAGCGCGCCTCGCCGCGCGGCTCGACCACCCGAATATCGTGCAGGTGTTCGACTTTGGGGAAATTGAAGGTAACTTTTTCATCAGCATGGCATACATGTCCGGTGGGTCGCTGCGGGATTTGCTTTCAAAAGGGGGCGCGCTGAACCGTGAGAGAGCCATGCAGATTTTTTTGGAGACTGCGTCCGGGCTTTCGTATGCGCATAGCAAAAACGTGATACACCGCGATTTGAAACCGGGCAACATCCTGCTGGATGAGAAGGGCACCGCGCGGGTCAGCGACCTTGGCTTCGCGAAAGTGCTTACCAGCGCTTCGTCAATGTCCATGTCGGTGAGTGGAGGGCTGATTGGCACGCCCGCATACATGGCGCCAGAGCTGTGGCTGGACGAAAAAGCGACCAAACAGACCGATCAATACAGCCTGGCTTGTATTTTGGTTGAAATGCTGACCGGTAAGCCGCTGTTTGATGGCGAAAGCACCCCGGGGATAATGACCAAACACTTCAGACCGCTCGAGCTGCCAGGAAACATCCCTGAGCAGTGGAAACCGATTGTTGAGCAGGCTTTGGAAAAGAAACCCGAAGAGCGCTTTGGCAGTGTCGCCGAATTTGTTTCCAGATTGGAGCTGCCAGAGAAAAAGACCGGCAGAATTGAGCCTGCTGCATGGACAAAAAAGGCTGCGGACGACAGACAGCCAGGCATGCCAATCGGCAGAACCAAGCCAGGCAAAGAGGACCAGGTTGAGTCATTCCCACGTCAGCCGGAACCTGAACAGCACTCAGTTATTGAGCCAGAACGCAGCGAGGGAGAAACAAGAAAAAGCTACCCGGACTATCCAACACCAGAACCCAGGGATGGGGTGCGAAAACCCGCCGGGGGTGATTGGAGGGAGAAGATTGGCTCTCAGCAAGACAAGCTGCCTGTTACCATTGCTTTGGCTTTGCTGGCGGTATTGATAATCTTTCTGATTCTTCGAAATCCCGGCTTGACCGCCAAACCTCAACCCACTTCTATGGCACAAACGACCAGCACCCCCACAAAAACAGCCACCCCCACCCGCACTGCTGCTCCGACCAGGACAGCCTTGCCAACCGCAACTCCGGGTATAGGATCCAGCGTGATAAGAGAGCAGGATGGGATGGAAATGGTCTATGTGCCTGCTGGGGTTTTTGAAATGGGCAGTGATGATGGGAGGAGTGATGAAAAGCCGGTGCGGCAGGTGTATCTGGATGAATACTGGATTGACAAGTATGAGGTCAGCAATGCCCAATACGCGCTGTGTGTGGCTGCCGGCGCCTGCTTCCAACCAAGCTCAAAAAAATCCTGGACGCGGGGAAGCTACTACGGCAATCCGGAATATGATCATTACCCGGTGATGCATGTAAGCTGGAACGATGCAAAAAACTATTGTAAGTGGGCAGGAGGAGAATTGCCAACCGAAGCGCAGTGGGAAAATGCCGCTCGGGGACCGGATGGCAGAACCTACCCCTGGGGCAATGACTCCCCTGACAGCAGTTTGGCAAATTATAATAAAAATGAAGGAGACACGACAAAAGTTGGCAATTATCCGGCTGGTGCCAGCCCTTATGGAGCGCTGGATATGGCAGGCAATCTGTGGGAATGGGTGAGGGATAATTATGGAGCATACCAAGCTAACGAACTTGACAATCCGACCGGAGCCAAAGAAGATGGTGCAAAGGTTATACGTGGCGGCAGTGTGTACACTTACCCCAGGGGCATTTGCGCTGCTATCCGGTACAGCCTCAATCCAGCGAGCGCGGACGGCGGCGTTGGATTTCGTTGTTCCTCCCCGCAACCGAATGTGATACCAACGCCGATACCGATACCGACTATTCCTTCCAATTGATACCCTATTTCTGAACCTTAATCTTTAGGGTTGACATTGATGAAAAGCTAGTAGTTTAACTGTCGGCTATTTTTAACTTTTCAGAAAACCGTAGACCTGTAAGTCAAAAAACAGGCTTGTTTTTCCCTGGGGCATGCTTATAGCGAAACATCTGTTAGGGGCGTGCTGCTACACCCGCCTGTGATGCTGGCTTGGCTGACAAGCACATATTCACTCTGACAACCTGACTGTCGTTCTGACAACCTGACTGTCGTTCTGACAACCCGGACTGTCGTTCCGACAACCCGGACTGTCATTCTGAGCCTCTTTTGCGAAGAATCTTAACTTTGGAATTAACAGTCATTGTGAATGAAACGTCAAGATCCTTACGAAGTACACTATGTGTCACTTCGTTCAGGATGACAGGGAACAGGGAGCGGGGAGCAATGAGCGAGGTATGGAACCACGACCCCCTCTTTACTGCTTGCGTCCAGCTTTGCTGGAGAGGGGGAATTAAAGGGGGTGAGAGAAAATCGAATCAAAAAAACACAATCAATCCCAGGAAGGTGGCACAGGTGGGGTACTGCGTCCGCTCTACGTGGGTACTAACACATGTCGTCACTGCGAGCCCCCGTTACACAAATGGCAGGAACTTTTGAATCACAACAAGGGGGCGCGGCAGTCTGCCTTTATTCTCTTTTCTTGGGTACAAGTAAAAAGATAAACTGCAGATTGCT
>DHRN01000098.1:15903-16046 GCA_002411175.1 Anaerolineaceae bacterium UBA5311
TGCGAGCCCCCGTTACACAAATGGCGGGAGCTTTTGAACCACGACAAGGGGGGTGCGGCAGGCTGCTTTTGATCCTTTGTCCATGCCAAGTAACTGCAGATTGCTAATAGAAAAAGATTGAAGGCAGATTGCTTCGCTTCGCT
>DHRN01000098.1:16270-22590 GCA_002411175.1 Anaerolineaceae bacterium UBA5311
ACAAGCAAAAAGATTAACTGTGGATTGCCACGCCGTTTTGCCGAAGAGAATTAATTTCAATCATCAAAGCTTGCCGGTAAAACGACTCGCAATGACCACCCCGTTATTCTCTCACCCCCCTGCCCCCTTCTAAAGTGGGGGTAAAACAACGAAATTTAATAGGGTGAGAGAAAACCCGAATCATAAAAAACACCGTCAATGCCAGGCAGGTGGCAAGGGCGGCAGGAGCAAAGGCAAATAGCTGGTTATTAAGCAAATTTAAAATTAAGACCAAATCCATCCATTTTTCAGTATAATAGGAGCAGGTGAGCGGTATTCATAAGAAAAATAATTAAAAGTCTCTTCGTGTGGGATAAGGCAGGGAATTGTGAGGCTTGAACAATTTGAGATGCTGGAAGAACTTGGTCGAGGCGGTTTCGGCGTTGTCTATAAGGCTCGCGAAAAAGCTTCTGACAAAATTATGGCAGTTAAGGTTCTGCATCCAACCCTGGTTAACGACCCCGCCTTCATCTCCCGCTTTCGTCGTGAAGCTGAGGTAGCCGGGAAGCTTGAACACTCGAACATGGTTCCGGTTTACGGATATGGCGCCAGCAAGGGACGCTATTATATTTTGATGGCATATATGCCCGGCGGATCTCTGAAGGATATGCTGAAAGCGAAGGGCGCGTTTTCCAGCGACAAAGCGCTGACTGTCTTTGAACAGATAGCTGTCGGCTTGGCGTTCGCACACGGAAAAAATGTTGTTCACAGGGATCTAAAACCAGGGAACATTTTGTTTGACGATGACGGCAAGGCGCGCATCAGTGATTTGGGCTTTGCCAAGCTGCTGCGCAGTGACATGGGCACGTCAATCACCATGTCCGGCGGGTTGATCGGCACCCCAGCTTACATGGCGCCTGAAATATGGAAAGGGGAGCCCGCCTCACCGGCATCGGATGTTTATAGCTGCGCCTGTATATTGGTTGAGATGCTCTCTGGTGAACGTTTATTCGAGGGTGAGATAACACCAGAGGTGATGTATAAGCACTTTCAACCGCTGCAATTGCCAGACAATCTCCCACCAGGCTGGAGACCGATCATAACGAGGGGGCTTGCTGCAGATCCGGCAGACAGACCGGCTATTGACTTGTTTGCAAGCGAACTGGCTCAACCTGCAAAAGCGATTCCGGATCCGCCGACGAATCGCGTGGAACCTTTTTTACCGACAACGGGTAAGTTCATCCCACTGGGTGGGGAAGCGCATCACGAAATAGCGCACAAAGAGGATTATGCCGCGCCAAATTCGGACACAGATGTTCCCCAGGTTTATCCCCTATTGCCAGTGACGGGAAGATACTTCCCGCTGGATGGGAAAGAGTTCTCCAAAACCGATCCGGGCGGATGGCATGCAGATTCGGAAACTGACTTACACCAACCGGAACCCGGATTGCCAGTTACCGGCAGGTTTTTCCCTCTTACCGGTGAAAACCGCCAACAATCCCCTCCGACAGGGCAAACCGCCAAACCGATCATTCTCGGTTTACCTCCGTGGATTGGGGTATTCAACCAATCGACAATTAACGAACCGTCGGGACAACCTTTTTCGAAGAATGCCGCTGCTGATCTGCCACCCTGGGTGCAGCCGCGCCAGCCGGACAAGGGATGGTTTACCCCTGCCGGAGACGAGCACGTTCAAGCTTCTGAACCAGGGAGACCGGCAGAGCCCTTGCTGGAAGAGTTGCCTCCCTGGCTAAAACCTGCGGAACCAAGCACAGACTGGTTTACCCCGCGGGCGCCCATGGAAGAACCGTTTCAGACTGCCAACGACACAAATTCTGTGCCAATCTACCTCAAGGTTTTAGTTGGCGTTGCCGCCATTATAGCAGTGTTGCTTTCCATCCAGGCGATCACAAAGTGGTGGGCAACCCAGGTATATTATGCAGAGCGGACAGCAAGCGCCCTGGTACCGGAGAGAAACCCAACAGCCACGGTCCAGGCGGTGGCGGCTAATCCGCAGTCCACATCCACCAGAAAAGCCCCCTCAATACCTGAACCCCAAGCGACCAATAAGCCGACCTCCGCACCAACAAGTACGAAGGCAGCTACACAGACGCCCACAGCGCCAACCGCAAAAATAACCCTTGTCAACTGTGGTAGGAATACAGATGATAATTGTGTTTCTCAATCCTGGCCTGGCGTAACCTTTAACTTTAAGTCAACCACCTTACAGGTTGGCAAGTTCACTATGCAAATCGGTTCACGCTCGGTCAGCTGCAATACACACACATGGCTTGCCAATATGTTCACCTGTACCGCAACTGGTCTGCAGCTCAATACAACCTACAATATGACAATAACCGATAAAGATACAGGGCGAGAAATTGCTTCAGGGAATGTCTCGTTTCAATATTCGTTTCCCACGTCCAGATATGATGATTAGACTACAGAGATGATCCCCGGCAGGTTTTATGCAATCTTCGTGATGTTCGCGATGTGTCTGCCAGGATACCTGCTCAGTGTGGTTGTGCTTTCAAAAGTGTCGTTCATTGCCAAAGAAGAACTTCCGTACTATTCACTGCTTTTGTCACCAATTTTGGTATCGTTGTTTAGCACACCGATCCTTTTTCTGGGGATTCGCGCAGCGGTCCCGGGGATGGCGGTTCAGATAACAGGTGGAATTGCCATTATTAGCAACCGTAACTATCGTGAGGTTATCAAAAAGTCATTCAAGTTTGATTATCGCCTGGTTATTGTTACCATTATGGTTGGCTTGGGGGCTGCGCTGTTTATCAGCAACCTTGAGCTGCCGTTATATACCGACAGCGCTCACCATTACGCTGATATTGCGGCTTTCAGCCGGATTACACCCCTGTCATGGTCTCTGCCGGCTCGTTTTTATCACTTTGGCTATCACCTTTTCCTCGCCCAGGCTCATCACCTTTCGGGGATAAATATCGCTGAGCTGATGCTGGCTTCGGGTGTAAACATGTTGATTTTTTGCGTGGTCGGCGTGTTTGCCCTTGGGCTGGTGTTAACGAAGGACCAATCAATCGCAGTGATCAGCGCTTGTGTTGTGTGTTTGACCGGAGTATTCCCCTCATTTGCGCAAAATTGGGGCAAGTATCCAGCCATGTTCAGCCTGGCATTGATGCCGTTTGTTCAGATGGTGATGGTCAACTTTTTCCAAAACCGATGGAACGGGAATTATCTGGCAGGTTTCTGTATTCTTGCTGGGTCGACTTTGGTGGTTGGTTTGGGTCATTGGCGATCGATATTCTTCCTTGTGGCGGCTGCTCTGGCTGCTTTTATTGTTTGTCTGCTCAGGAAAAACGAAAAAATGACGATCGTCAGGGTGGGTTTGGCGATTGCCCTTGCTGGGTTGGCTGTGTTTGAGGTGATCAACCTGAATATCTCCATCGCAAACAAACTGCTATGGATCCTGGTATTGTTGAGCGTGATTTTCATCAGCTTAATTTTCGCGAAAACGAGATCCGGCAGCCAGGTTTTGTTTCCGCTGCTGCTTTTCGCGTTTATTCTGCTGGCAACGAAGATGCCCCTTCCAGAGCGATGGATGCATTACAGCAGCCCGATCGATTTGCCTTATTACCGCATCGCGCTGTTCATCCCCGCGGGGATGCTGCTGGCTGCGGCGCTTTCGGAGATTAGTGCAGGCTTTGAAATTTCGCTGGATAGGCAAGAGGTATTTTGGCTTGTCCTGCTGGGTTCCCTGGTGTTGGCTCCGATGGAGAAGAAGCTCACAGCAGATGAGCGCTATGTAATTGTCGAACTCGAGCAAATGGAAGCACTGAATTGGATTGATGAGCATTATGCGGAGAGCGAAGTGACCTTTCTGGTTGCCGGGCAGGCATTGCCGGATGTGATGGAGGTTTCAGACTCTGGAGCATGGATTGGACCGCTGACCGGGCTGGAAGTCGTGGTTTTGCCGGCAATGATCGACTTTTCCCTGGAGGAACAACGCGATTTGTTGTGTGAGGCTAAGTTGTTGGTTTATATTGATCATACAAACCATATACATGGTTTCGATGATACTAACCTTGATGAAAACCTGTACCAATCGGTCTTTTATGTTGAGCCGGTCAGAATCGTGAAACCGATCTGCGGGGATTAACTGGCAGGCAACAGGCAGCGGGGAGCGGGGAGCGGTTGAGATTGCGTCAAGCCTCGAAATGACAGAGTTTGTGGCTGATGGCTTATGGCTAATAGCTGATTGGAAAAGACACAAAAAAATTATGGGTGATGGCTCAGGATAAAGTCGTTTGATGCAGGTTGTCATTCCGACAGGAGAACACAGAGAGGGGGAACGGGGTAAGGAAATTGAGGGATTTCCTGTAATTTGAAAATTAATACAAATTTAGCATAATTCTTCAGTATAATAGATGGCAGAAAATATTATTGATCATAAAAGTCACCCATCTATTGCTTCAAAGGGTTGAAGAGGGCAGGGAATCATGGAGCTGGGAAAGTTTGAAATTCTGGAAGAATTAGGGCGAGGTGGTTTTGGAGTTGTCTATAAGGCGCGCGATAAAAGTTTGAACCGTCTGGTGGCAATCAAGGTTCTGCATCCCAATTTGGTAAATGACCCCACCTTTCTTGCCCGTTTCCAACAGGAAGCGAAAGTCGCAGCCAACCTGGACCACACAAACACTGTCCCTGTGTACGGTTTTGGAGCAGCTGATGGTCGTTACTACATTGTCATGGCTTATATGCCTGGCGGCTCGCTGAAGGACCTGCTAAAGAGAAAAGGACCACTGAGCCCCCAGCAGGCTTTGGAGGTGTTTTCCCAAATTGGTGAAGGACTTTCATATGCCCATCGCCAAAATGTTATCCATCGGGATTTGAAGCCCGGAAACATCCTGTTTGACAGCCTTGGCAGAGCGCGAATCAGTGATATGGGCTTTGCGAAACTTCTCCAGGGTGGAGATAGCGTCTCTATGAGCGCTTCGGGCGGGTTAGTAGGCACTCCAGCTTATATGGCACCGGAGATCTGGCGGGGGAAAGGAGCCAACGCTTCGACGGATGTCTATAGCCTGGCATGTAATTTGGTCGAGATGCTCACAGCAAAGCCATTATTTGCCGGCGAGACGACCCCCGAGGTGATGTTCAAACATTTCGAACCGCTTACATTACCCGAAGACATCCCTGTGAAGTGGAGGAAGGTAATCGGGAAAGGGCTCGAAAAGGACCCCAAAAACCGATATCGAAGCGTGCAAGAATTTGTTTCCCAACTACAACTTGCAGAGATAAAACCAGCCCAGACGACGCTATATTCCCAGCAAACCGCATATCAGGCGTATAAACCTCAGGCTCAGCCTGTAATTGAACCTGAGCCGCAACCTGTTCGAGGAGCGGCGGAAAAGGAGGAACAACCTGAACGAACGCCAGCACGGCAGCAGCAGGACCCAGCAGGAAAACCGGTTCAACGAACGCCTGTGATAGATGACAAACAAGGGAATCCGGTAGACCCTGTAAAACCGGGCAGATCAGGTACGCCGGCTTATAAAAAGATACCAGCTTTTTTGCAGAACAAGCTGCCCGTTTACATCATATTGGGCTTGCTGGCGCTGGCAGGCGTAATCGTTGGAATTGTTATAGTCAACAACAGCCGCAAAGCCGCACAACAATTCGCTGATTCGCGAAACCAACCGACCCAAACCGGAGTGTTTTTTACCCCCCAGGTAACTCGGACCCCGACCGACCAGGTGATCGTTGAGGCAGGATCAGTCCAGGCGCTATCCATGGGTGGATACGAAAACGGCGTTTATGGCGAGGTTTCTTATGGTGGCGTCGATAACCCGACGTGGGGGGATTTGGATTCCGGGTCAACCGATGAATTGATATTACTGGGAACTGAAAAGAATGCCAATTTACGAATCAACACCAACCGGAATGTCGGGGCGATGTTCTCATTGAGTTCGCGAAACTTTGGTTCTCAAAACCTTGGAAATAACCAGCTTTATGTCTACGGAGATTCAAGCCTGACGCTTAAAAATGACCAGGGAATCACCGATATAACCCTCACGCAGGGGGCTTTTTACATAAACCTTGTTGGTCCATCTGAGATTACTCATATCAAAATGCCGTCCCATGGGGATGTTTCAGCTGAGCTGATTGGTGGTGAGTTGTTACTCGAATTGAAACCTAACACGGTGACGATGTGGTGCCTGAGGGAGCAATGCAGTCTTAATTATGGCAACGAGTACAAACGGCTCTCTGCGCCTGAGGTCAGGGTCTACAAGATAGGAGAGGGTGTTTTGCTCGATGGAGAGCAGATTATTCCGCCTGGAGAACGTTATGACGAATATTATCTCTGGAATTTGAAA
>DHRN01000050.1 GCA_002411175.1 Anaerolineaceae bacterium UBA5311
TTTAATTGTGAGTCAATGCGTAACCTCGCCCGTCGGTTTTTTTATGGCATAATTAACCTTGCTGTTTAACTTTAAAGGAGCTGCCATGCAAACTATTCACGTAATTTCTCACACCCACTGGGACCGCGAATGGTACAAAACCTTCCAGCAATTCCGCTTACAGTTGGTGCATCTGGTCGATAATTTGTTTTCAATCCTGGAAAATGACCCCACCTACCTGCATTTTATGCTCGACGGGCAAACCATCGTCCTCGAAGATTATTTACAGGTGCGCATGGCGAACCTGCCGTTATTGCAAAAATACGTCCAGGAAAATCGCATCCTTATCGGTCCATGGTATATCCTGCCGGACGAATACCTGGTGTCACCCGAAGCCACAATTCGAAATTTGATGATTGGCAAGCAAATTTGCGCGCTGTTTGGTCAGCGCATGATGATTGGGTATATCCCCGACCCTTTTGGTCACATCGCACAATTGCCCCAGATCTTTAATGGCTTTCACATGGATACTGCCTGCTTGTGGCGCGGCGTTCCTGTAGATACACCAACTGTGGTCCACTGGGAGGCACCGGATGGCAGCCGCGTATTGCTGGCGCATCTTTATGATGGTTATGGCAACATTGCCGAATGGCCTGCTGCTGACATCGACCAAAGCCTGTTGGACCTTGATAAAAAAGCTGATAAGCTGCAACCTTTCAACCCGACCGACCATTTTTTGATGATGCGCGGTACCGACCACCTTGAGCCGCGTCCACAACTGCCAGAGCATATCCGCTACTACAACCAGCACAATGCTTCCAACCGGCAGGCAATCCACTCAACCCTGCCTGCTTATTTCGCAGCCATCTCGGAGCAAATTGAGACGGAAAACATAGCCTTACGCACCATTAAAGGGGAACTGCGCGACCCTCAAAAGGCGCATATGCTCCCCGGCGTGTATTCAGCGCGGATGTGGATCAAGCAAGGCAACCATTTAGCTGAAACCATGTTGGAACGTTGGGTCGAGCCTTTCAGCACATGGGCGGAATTGCTGAAACGCGGGCAGGACGCCTTTTTACCAATCAAGGACCCAGAAAAAACCACGCGCCTGAACGACCCGGGTGCGATCATCCATCAAGCCTGGAAGCTGCTGATCACAAATCATCCCCACGATTCCATCTGCGGTTGTTCCATTGACGAAACGCATGCCGATATGGTCAGTCGTTTTGACCAGGTAAACCAGATCAGCGAAGCGATCACCGGGCAGTCGCTGCTCGCGATCATCTCCGAAACAGACACAACCGGACCTGAACTGCCAGAAAAACAGGTGGCGGTTACGGTGTTTAACGCTTCTCCCTATCCAAAAACTGACCTGGTGTCGGTTTCAGTCGAGGTGCCCGATCAGGCTGGCAGCCTGGGGGTGTATGACCAGGATGGAGTGGAAGTACCGAGTACTTTCGAAATCGGAGATCGTGAATTAAAAGAATCAAACACTTACCCGATCAGCCAGTTGATGGACTTGCTTACTGCCACCAGCGCGCAAGGGCATAACAACCAAACCCTGGTGCGAGCCAGCCTTGGACAAGACCCGGATATGCAAGTGATTAATGCTGAATTATCCAGCCACTTGCCGGCAGATTACGACAATCTGGGCGAAGCTTTTACCCAGCTGACCGAGTTGATGAGCACAGCTGATCCTGATATGCTCATCCGGGTCAAAGTTTTCAACGTCCCTACCGCCAGGCTCGCCTTCATCGCCAACGACGTGCCAGCGGCTGGGTTTAAGACCTGGTGGGTGGGAACAAAACCCGAGGAAGAAGAGCTTGGCTTCTATGATGACGAAGAAGACCAAATCAATGAGAGCATCAGCAACGAATTCTTCACACTGACTCTCACGGGTGAAGACGGTTCATTCGCTCTGTATGACAAGCTTAATCATGTTGAGTACCAGGATTTAAATGCTTTTACAGATCGGGGAGATCGTGGTGATGAATATAACTACACTCCTCCTGAGAATGACCAGGCTTTCAAACCCGAGCTCCAAAGCGTGGAAACTTACAAGAACGAGTTGGAAGAACTAATGATCCTGCGAATGAACTTCAATTTACCGATCGGATTGACCACCGCGAGAGACAGCCGCAGCGATGAACTGGCTTATTGCCTGCTGGATGTAGCCATCACGCTGACGAAAGGTGTTCCTCAGGTCGGTGTACAAGTAATCTTCGATAACCAGGTTTTGGACCACCGGCTGGAAGTGCGCTTCCCCACCGGCTTAATGGTTGATCATGCCCGTTTTGACAGCCATTTTCAAATTATTGAACGCCCCATCGATCTGCCCAGCTTTGACCGCACCTGGCAGGAATATCCACGACCCGAAGTGCCCCAACGGGCTTTTTGTGACATCAGCACCGCCGAATGCGGTTTGACCATCGCGAATCGCGGACTTCCGGAAGTCGCTGTGGTGCGGGATGATGAAGGCAAAGCCGTGATCGCCCTGACATTATTGCGCTGTGTAGGCTGGCTCTCGAGGGATGACCTGTGGAATCGCAGGGGGCAGGCTGGTCCTCCGCTGCCAACTCCCGGCGCGCAGGAATTGGTTACCTATATGTTCCATTTTGCCATTATCCCCCATGGTCCTGACTTCGGTCAGGCTGTTCAACAGGCACAATCCTTCCAGACAGACCTGGCTGCTTATGTAAGCCCGATAAAAGCCGGCAAACTCGCTACGACCAGCTCGATCTTTGAAATCACTCCTGCAGAATTTATGGTGACCGCAGTCAAGGAAGCTGAAAACGAAGCCGGGTGGATTCTGAGAGGAGTAAACCTCGCCGATCATACCATTGATCTGAAGCTAAAAACTCCGCTGCCCTTTAAGACTGTATCGTTGGTGCACCTGGATGAGAGCCACCAGGTCGATATTGAACTGAATGCAGATGGAGAGCTGAACCTGCCGGTGCCGGCACACAAGATTGTGAGCATCTTTTTCAAGGTGGCAGATTGAACAAGCCTGTTATGAGCAAACAGCCTGCCTTTTACATTGGAGATATCCCCATTGATGGGCAACTAATCCTTGCGCCTATGGACGGTCTTTCGGATGCAAGTTTTCGCTGGATCACTCGAAAATTGGGTTCAGCTTATTCGGTTTCGGAGTTTATCAACACGCTCGATTACGCCAACCAAAAAAGCTACGAAAAAAAACGCCTGCTCTATCGCGATGGAGAACGCCCCTTTGCAGTGCAGCTGCTGGATAACGACGCTGTGCGCATGGCAGAGAGTGCCGCCCGGATCGAAGAGGAGTTTCACCCTGATATCATCGATATCAACATGGGATGCTCGGCAAAAAGTGTCTGTGGGCGCGGCGCTGGAGTAGGAACCATGCGCGATCCACAGCTGGTGCGCGATATGTTCAGATTGGTCACGCAGGCTGTAAGCGTTCCGGTTACCGCAAAGATGCGCCTCGGCTGGGACGAGGTGAGCCATAATTTTATCGAGTTATCCGAGCTGGTTGTCGAAAACGGCGCAAAATTAGTTGCATTGCATGGTCGCACGCAGAAAAATTCGTTCAACAAGCCGGCGCGCTGGGCACCGATTGGAGAGCTGAAACGCAGACTGAATGTGCCAGTAATCGGCAACGGCGATGTTAATTCCACCGCAGACGCAAAGCGGATGCTGGAAGAAACCGGGTGTGACGGGGTGATGATCGGCAGAGCAGCCAAAGCCAACCCATGGATTTTCAGCTGGCGCGACCGCGGCGAAGTTTCTGTGCAGGAAGTCTACCAGATGGCACACTTTCAGCTCGAAGATATGATCAGGCTTCAGCCGGAACGCGGTGTGATGCCTTTTCGTAAGTATCTGAAGGCTTACCTGGACCCCTACGACCTGCCGCGACCGGAACTGAAAGCGCTGTTGACTTCCAGCGACCCGGAAAGCCTGTTGGGTCTGATGGATAAAACTTTCCTTTCGCTGGGCGCAGAGGTTGACGCGCCTGAAATTATTGATTATTCAGAAATATACAGGTGATTAAATGGGAAATGATATAAACAGCAGCATATCGGAAGACGAAAAACAATACAAACGCAGCGTTCGGGCATGGACGCTGTACGACTGGGCGAATTCCGCCTTTGCCACAACCGTGATGGGTGTGGTTTTGCCGCTTTACTTTAGTAGTTACATTTCGCCAGGTCCCACCGTGCCTGTTTGGGGTTATGCTGTGGCAATTGGCAGCCTGATAGCAGCATTACTGAGCCCAATTTTAGGCGCTATCGCGGATTTTAAAGCCCGCAAAAAGCTGTTTATGGCACTTTTTGTTGCCTTGGGTGTAATCAGCACGGCGCTTTTGTGGTTTGTTGTTGAACCAGCAGATCAGACCTTGTGTATCCTGCTTTATATTCTCGGCACAATTGGTTTCGCGGGCTCGCTGGTCTTTTATGACAGTTTGCTGCCGCATGTTGCCAAAGAAGACGAGATCGACCAGGTCTCATCCCGTGGTTACGCGCTGGGATACATCGGCGGGGGGTTGCTGCTGTTGATTAACGCGGTGATGATCTTTGTTGGTCCCGGTTTGCTGCCAAACATGCCTGCGCAGGAAGCAACTGCTTTAATGATGCGGCTCAGTTTGCTAAGTGTGGCAATTTGGTGGGCGGTTTTTTCCATCCCGCTTTTCAGGCATGTTAGCGAACCGCCAGCCCGGGGAGAAAGCCGTGAAGTCGGACAAAATGTGATCACAGTCGGCTTTCAACGTGTTTTCACCGCCCTCAAAGGCGTTCGGGAATACAAAGACTTGTTTTTGTTTATGCTTACCTTCTTTGTCTATGCAAACGGGATTGGCACGATCATCACCATGGCAGCTGCCTTCGCAAAGGACTTAAATTTTAGTGACCTTACCGTTCTTGGTACGTTTTTGATGGTCCAGTTTGTAGCCGCGCCGTTTTCGATCTTGTTTGGAAAACTTGCTGAAAAAATGGGAAATAAGAAAGCCATCAGCCTGGCACTCGTTATCTATGCAATTATTGCGATTTTTGGTTATTTTATGAAACAGGAATGGCATATGTTCGTGCTCGGTTTCGGCGTTGCCATGGTGCAGGGCGGCAGCCAGGCGTTGAGCCGTTCGCTGATCGGCAAGATGATGCCGAAGAGTAAAAGCGCTGAGTTTTACGGATTTTTCAGCGTCTTCGAGAAATTTAATACCGTTGTTGGTCCGGCATTGATGGCGTTTATCACGACAAAAACAGGCGACCCAAGGCTTGGAATTGTCTCGTTGGTCGTGTTTTTCGTGGCAGGGATGATTATGCTGGGTTTTGTGAACGTGGAACGCGGCATCGCCCGGGCTCAGGCGGTAGACGCGGAGATGCTGGAATTGTAAGAGGAATTTCACACATACTGGTGCGTGCATAGACTAAAATCCATCGATGCAATACAGTTCCATCACCGACTGAAGAGCTGTTATTTCAAGTTGGAGGGTTATCTTGAAATAAAAGAGGTTACAAAAGCGTCTTGTTTCAAGTTAGAAAAGATTCTCAAGTCCATCAGCAATTCTCAATATGGAATAATCTATTTATTTTATGGTGTAGGGGACAGTTGTCACGCCGTCCCGCGAGTAGCCGTAGGGCGAGATTGAGGGGGTTGTGACATTGGTGTGACGAGGATGTTGCTCCCCCCTCAATCCGCCGTTGTGTGTGATCATTGTG
>DHRN01000066.1 GCA_002411175.1 Anaerolineaceae bacterium UBA5311
TGAGTGGTGCCACCATAATGATATTGAATACTCGGAGTAGAAAAGACCCAATTCCATGGAAGACCTCTGGAATAGGTTGGCACTGGTATTGCCATTTTTCGCAAGCTGGGTTTGTAAGTGTATGAGAACGTCAGCAATTCCCAATTTGGAATAATTTGGTTTGTTCGCCCTTATAAAGTCCAAAAATGTTAGATTTTTGTGCAAACCAGCGTAGGGGACGGCTGCCACGCCGTCCCGAATGTGGTGTAGGGAATGTGGTGTAGGGAACGGTTGCCACGCCGTCCCTATTGTGGTGTAGGTGACCGCTCCAATTTAACGGCTGCGGGAGTGTACTGTCTCTAAACTTCTGTCGAATCAGAAGTGTTTACCCGTCCGGTTTCAACCATTAAAAGTCATTTCCACCTCGAACGGCTTTTCAGGATTTTCCTTATATCATCCAACAAATCTCAGACCTGATATTAATAATTCTCTTGCAAATTCTCGCTATAGTATGAATAACTAAACAACTATTACTGAAATATTTCAGATGAGGAGTAAGAGATGGCAAAAATTATTGGAATTGACTTAGGAACAACAAACAGCGTGGTGTCTGTTATTGAAGGCGGCACGCCTGAAGTAATCACCACAGCCGAGGGAGCGCGCTTGCTGCCTTCTGTTGTCGCATTTAACAAAAATGGCGAGCGGTTGGTGGGCATCCCCGCCAAACGACAAGCGGTAGTTAACCCCGAAAACACAATTTCATCGATCAAACGCTTCATGGGCAGGCGTTACGATGAAGTCGAACAAGAACGCAAGATGGTCTCATTCAAGGTGGTGGAAGGTCCCAGCGGAGACGCGCGCATTGAAGTGCCCGTTAATGGACAAACCTACACCCCGCAAGAGATCTCAGCAATGATCCTGGCTAAGTTGAAAACGGATGCCGAGGCTTACCTGGGCGAAAAAGTTACCCAGGCAGTGATAACTGTGCCGGCTTATTTCAACGACAGCCAGCGCCAGGCAACCAAAGACGCGGGTAAGATCGCCGGGCTGGAGGTGATGCGAATCATCAACGAACCGACTGCCTCCGCGCTTGCCTATGGTCTTGAGAAAAAAGAAAACGAAATCATCCTGGTTTTCGACCTGGGTGGTGGCACTTTTGACGTCTCTCTGCTCGAAGTTGGCGATGGCGTTGTTGAAGTTAAGGCTACTCATGGTGACACTCACCTGGGTGGTGATGACTGGGATAATGTGATCGTCAACTGGGCGGCAGACGAATTTATGAAAGAACAAGGCATTGACCTGCGCAGCGACCGCCAGGCATTACAGCGCCTGCGTGAAGCAGCCGAGAAAGCCAAAATTGAACTCAGTTCCGTCCTTGAGACCGAGATCAACCTGCCTTACATCACAGCGGATGCCAGCGGACCCAAGCACTTGCTCTTAAAACTCAGCCGTGCAAAATTTGAACAAATGACTGAACAACTGCTTCAACGCACTCGCAAACCGTTTGACGCAGCCCTGAAGGATGCCAACCTGAGTATTAACCAGATCGATGAAGTTGTGCTCGTGGGTGGTTCTACCAGGATGCCCATGGTCCAGGACCTGGTCAGAAAGATGACCAACGGCAAAGAGCCCAATAAGGGTGTTAACCCCGACGAGGTTGTTTCGATTGGCGCTGCTATTCAAGGCGGTGTGTTGGCTGGGGATGTCAAAGACGTGCTCTTGCTGGATGTGACCCCGCTTTCCCTTGGTCTCGAGACCCTGGGCGGGGTGATGACCCGGTTGATCGAGCGTAACACCACCATCCCTGTCAAGAAAACCGAAGTATTCAGCACTGCCGAAGATAATCAGACTGCCGTTGATATCCACGTTCTGCAGGGTGAACGCCCGATGGCGAACGATAATAACACGCTCGGTCGCTTCAGACTGGACGGCATTCCGCCGGCTGCACGGGGTATCCCGCAGGTTGAGGTCACTTTCGATATTGACGCGAACGGCATTTTGAATGTGACTGCCAGGGATAAAGCCAGTGGTAAGGAACAAAAAGTTACCATTACCGCTTCGACCAACCTCGACAAGAGCGATGTCGAACGTATGGTTCGCGAAGCCAACATGAACAAAGCTGAAGACGACCGCCGAAAAGGGTTGATTGAAGCCCGTAACATGGGCGACAGCGTTGCCTATCAGTCCGAAAAGACCCTGCGTGATCTGGGAGACAAGGTGGATCTGAGCATGCGAAACGATGCCGAAGCCAAAATCCAGGTGCTGCGTGATGCCCTGGCGGGCAATGATGTCAGCGCGATCACGAACGCCACCAATGCCCTGCAGGAAGCGATCCAGAAGATTGGTAATGCCGCTTATCAGCAGCCTGGTCAGACCGAAGGCGCTCAGCCTGGTGGGTTTGGTTCACAATCTGGTCCTCAACCCACTCAGCAAGACACGGGTGATGATGACGTGGTCGAAGGCGAATTCCACGAAGCATAAAACAAGAAAACAAGCCTTGAAACAACCTGACTTAGTAAAGTCAGGTTGTTTTTTTATCTTCCAACCCAGCAATTATCAATGTGAAGGTGCTGGGATCGTAAACGCAAAATGCAGGGTAAATCGGACCCCTAAACAGCAGGGGTGGGTTCAGGGCGTGAGCGGGGAGCAGGAAACCGGGAACAGGGAACAGGGAACAGGGAACAGGACCTGGATTTTGTCATTCTGAACGAAGTGAAGAATCTGCAACTTTGCCAACAAGAACCTTTCCGACTTCGCTGGTACAGGTGTCACGCAATAGGCTGTTCGCGGGATGGCGTGGCAGCCGTCCCCTACACATATAATTTTTCCGGACGGGTTTGGCAAGGGCGGGCTTGTCTGATTGTGCGGTGAATTAAAGTTCGTGATTGTGACCCGCCCTTACAGTTATCCCAGGGACGGCGTGGCAGCCGTCCCCTGCACCATAAAATAAACAAACCTTCCATTTTGAGAATTGCTGCATTCCATCCCCCCAGGACAATTCCTGTTATTATTGAGACAATAAATTTAGAAGGCTGAGGGCAAATTATGCCAAATATGCGCTATCCTTATGTCATCATCGCAGTTTTGATCTTGCTCCTGCTCTCTACTGGAAATGCTTCAGCAAATTCCGCCTTACCACCCTCTCTGACCGTGATGGTGATCAACCCGCCAGATGATCTGGAAATATCCCTTCAGGTTGCAGGTGTGGAAGATGGCACTGAACAAGCGATTGTTCAGATCCAGGCATGGGAATCTTATTACAATTTTTACCCGATTTCTCTTCAGGGGTTTGAACCGATCAGCATTAGTGGAGCGACACTGATCGTGACTTCATCTGAAAAAGATTTTGAAATCAGCTTGCCGACCGAACTGGAAGAAAATCAATATAGTCGCTTGGTAACGCTCGATTTTGATGCCGAAACTTTGAAAACCGGTGCTCCAGCCTGGCGTGCGCCGGTGTTGATTACCAGCAGGGTGGTGCTGACTCTGGTGTTGGAAGGGTTGGTTTTCTACTTGTTCGGATATCGCCAAAAGCGCAGCTGGATCGTTTTTCTGGTAATCAACCTGCTCACTCAAACCACTCTAAACATCCTGATTTCTAATCCGGGTGGAGGTGGATACGTTTTTTTTGGTTTCTTATTACTCGAAATTCTAATATTCATTATTGAGGCGATCGCGTTTCCACTGATGCTGAAGGAAGGTTCCGGTTGGAAAGCGTTTGGCTATTCCTTGCTTGCAAACCTGGTAAGCCTGGTGGTGGGTGGGGCGGTTTTGGCGTATTTGCCGGTGTAGGCTTGAGTAAAGCTTGCCATCCTCAGGAACGACACGAAGCGCAAGGCATACTTTATGCATGTGCCGCGAAAACAAGCTTCACAAAGACACATCGACACCAGCTGGTTTACCTGTTCCATAGGATTTTTACGAATCGCTCTGGAGATTCGCGGCTTGCTTGTGCGATATAGGCATGCGAAAACGGGGAAACACAGCACTGATATAATCAAAAAATGAAGTTCATAAAGAAGAAATCGATTTTTGTTGTGCTGCTGCTCGCGTCTCTGCTGACCGGCAGTTGCCTGGTTGAGATCGAATACCTGCCCACCCGCACTCCTGAACCGACAGCGGCGTTACCGTCTGAAACAGCCTTAATGCCAACTTTTACTCCGACAATTATTCCTACGGCTGCGTCGACCCCCATCCCCACAGCGACACCTGAGCCGGTCACTTTCACGGTCGGAGGAGGTCACGACATGTTCAGTATCGCCCTCTTTTATGGCATCAGCCTCGATGAATTGAAGGCAGCCAACCCAGACGTCAACCCGAATGCCATGGGGCTTGGCACAGTATTAATCATCCCTGTCGATCCGCTCGAGCTGGAGACACTTTTCCCTGAGGATCCTGAGCCTACCTTGAGCTGGCAGGGAACGGTCGCCATCAAAGATGGAGCAATTTGCCATCCGGCAGGTATTGGCGGGGCTTATTGCCTGGCAGAAGTTGTAAATCTGGGCGAAGAACCTCTCGAAAATGTATCCGTACTCTTCCAGTTGTTCGATCAGGCTGGCAGGATCAGCGCCGAGATGACTGAGTTCACTCCCCTGAACATCCTCGGCGTGGACGCGAGCCTGCCAGTAATCGCGTATTTTTCAGAAGGTGTGCCTGAAGGCGGAAGGGTTGAGGTTCTAATCGACTTTTGGCTACCGACCATGCCTGAAAATGACCGTTATGTCCAGGCTGAGGTGACAAGCCAACAAATCGAGCTGGATCAAGAAGCTTTGCTTGCGAAAGTCAGCGGTGAGATCGCTGTTCCACTCGAAGACCGGGAACTGGCGAGCCTGTGGCTGCTCGTCGTCGCATATGACCAGGAAGGTAACCCTGTAGGGGTACGCCGCTGGGAGGCTGATTTGCCTTTGACTGACCTGAACGAAATCCCCTTCGAGACCTTTGTCTATTCCCTGGCTGGAGCGATCGATTCGATAGATCTATTGGTGGAAGCCAGGCTTCAAACCCCTTGAGGTGATTATGCAATCAGATTTGTTTCCAGAGTTTGGCAATAAGACTTATGTAATGGGCATCATCAACATTACACCAGATAGCTTTTCTGGTGACGGGCTGCTCAACCAGCAAGAGACTGTAAAAGCAGCACTGCGGCAGGGGCTGCGATTCATAACAGAAGGCGCAGATATCCTCGACCTTGGCGCGGAATCAACCCGACCCGGTGCGACAAAACTGGATTCACGCGGAGAACTGGAGCGGCTTCTGCCAGTTTTGGACCAGATCCGCAGCGAATTGCCAGATACGCTGATCTCTGTTGACACTTACAAAGCTGCCACAGCGCGCGCGTGCCTTGGGCGAGGCGCAGACATTATCAATGACGTCTGGGGCTTCAGATACGACCCTGAGATGGCATCCGTTGTGGCAGAGTTTGGAGCGACCGCGGTCCTGATGCACAACCGGGAGCTTGGAGTGCGTGCGGTCACCAGTAACCTGGGTGGTCATTACGAAGGGGTCGAATACAATGATATCGTCGGTGAAGTGCTCGCATGGCTGGAAGAAGCCGTCGGTATTGCCCATGAGGCAGGCGTGAATGACGAAAGGATTATCCTCGACCCCGGAATTGGCTTTGGAAAAACCATCGGGCAAAACCTGTACCTGCTGCAAAACCTGGATGCTCTGACCGCAGTCGGCTACCCGGTGTTACTGGGTGTTTCACGCAAAGGTTTCATCGGACATACCCTTAACCTTCCAAAAGGAGAACGGCTTGAGGGCTCCCTGGCAGCCAATGCCTGGGGGGTGATGAGCGGGGCAAACATCTTGCGCGTGCACGATGTGAAGGAAACCGTGCGCCTGACCCGCATGTTGGATGCGATTCGAAATGCCGAATCCGGACTAAACCAGGTCAATGGAACTGTCAGTTAATTGTTACGTCTTAAATTCAGGAAGTTTTAATGAACATCTTCTTTGGAGGTAATATGAAGAAAAAAATTTTGCTTATATTACTGGTACTGCTCATAATGGTCACTGGCTGTCAGGCGGTCACACCAACCCCTGTCGATGAAGTGGAACAACTAAGGCAACAAAACCAACTTTTATCAGACCAGCTGCTTGAAGCGCAGCGCCAGGTTGTTGAGCTCGAATCCCAAATTGAAACTCTGAAAGCTCAAATTGAAGCGCTGCAGCCGGGAGAGACCCCGCTGCCCGAAGACCCGGATTATGTCGCCGGGCTTGCCTCTCAAGTGCTGCAGGTTTTAATGGTAAAAGATTTTGCTGCCCTATCCACCTACGTTCATCCTCAGCTTGGTGTCAGATTCTCACCTTATGGATACGTCCACCTTGAAACCGATCTCCGCTATCCGGATGCCGATCTCCTCTTTACCCGCGAAGAGGTCGCGAATTTTGCTTCGGATGAAACCGTTTACACCTGGGGTATCCAGGCGGGCAGCGGATTCGACATCGACATGACCGTCTCTGATTATTGGGAAGCTTATGTGACCCAACAGGACCCTCCCCAACCATGGGAAGTTCTCACTGACCCAACCCGGAAAGCGACCAATTCGCTCGATAACTTCGCTGAGGTCTATCCTGATGCGGTTTACGTGGAATTCTACCAACCTGGGACTGAAGAATACAGCTTTTTCGACTGGAAGTCATTACGGCTTGGGTTCCAACGCTCGAGCGATGGAGGATTGTATTTGATCGCGATCATTCACGACGAGTGGACGCCTTAAAGAAGCCTTCAGCGATTAAGATTCGTCTCCGCTGTAAAGCTGACTGATCAAGTCCTGGGCGAGGTCTGAAAGCAGCCGGCGTTCGGCCTCGCTTTCGTTTTTCTCTTCCCAGAATAAATCCAGCAGCTTGAGGGGGGTCATGCTGCTGGTTTCCTGTCCACCGGGCAGGCGGCTGCGTACCTGGGCAAGCGGGTCTTTCACCAATTTGAACTCGAAAGCGCCTTTCGCATAGGAATGAATATGGGCATCATCGATCAGGACTTCGTAACCCTGCGGGAAAGTCACTTTCAGGCGAACGACAGCATCTTTCATCTCTTCCTGGGAAGGCAAACTTTCAAGTATCTTTTCATTCACATCGTGTTCGTCTTCGAGCGTCAGGCTGCGGTCGATAAACTTGCGAATCGGCAGCTTGCGCCACTCATAAGTGGTTTTTCCTTTGTCAATTTGGGCGATGATAAAGCCTTTCTCTTCATTGACTTCGCCAAAATCAACCCGTTCGATCGAACCAGGGTAAACCACCGGGGGATGAGAGCCGGGGTTGAGGTCCTGGTGGCGATGTATATGACCCAGGGCGACATAATC
>DHRN01000096.1 GCA_002411175.1 Anaerolineaceae bacterium UBA5311
AGATGTCTCGCCCTACACCGTATTCGGGAGGCATGGCAACCGCGAACAGGGAACAGGGAATACGGAATAGGGAACAGGAACTGGGTTTTGTCATTCTGAACGAAGTGATGCGAAGTATACAAAGTAAGAATCTGAATCTTTCCCAACAAGAACCTTACCGACTTCACCAGTACAGACGTCACGCCATACGGCTGTTCATGGGACGGCGTGGCAGCTGTCCCTTACGCTGCGCTTTCAGTAGCATTTCTCTTTGTGCCAACCGATCCTTATTCTTCGGTCAGAATGGGGGAGATGAAAATCGGGCTCAGCCAGAATATTACCCTGCCTCAAATTTTTACAGGGTTATGACCACCCTTCCACCTTCATCAACCGGTCATGATCTGTCATATCCATACGCAAAGGGGTAACAGAGATGTAACCCTGTTTGATCGCGCCGTAATCTGTGCCATCTTCAATCACACCCGTCGGTGGATCACCGGCGATCCAATAATAAGGTCGGCTGCGCGGATCCATGCGTTTTTCGAGCACATCATGATACAGGCGCACGCCCTGCCGTGTAAACTGCACCCCCAGGTGTTTTCCATCCGGAAGGTAAGGCACATTAATGTTCCAGATCGGGGCAGGCTTTTGACCATCCCAGTCAACAAACAACTTCACCACGATCTCGCAGGCTGCTTTGGCTGCGGGCTCAAAATCCAGCTCACCCTGGTGATATTCAGGCGCGTCGACCGAAACAGCAAAGCCGGGAATTCCGTTGATCGCGCCTTCCATCGCTGCTGTTACGGTGCCGGAATAGGTCACATCCAGACCGACATTGGCATTCGGGTTAATCCCCGAAAGCACAAGGTCGAATTCCTGCTCTATCGCACCCATCATTGCCATGGCAACGCAGTCCGATGGAGCTCCATCAGAGGTCCATGCAGGACTGCCATCCTCGAGCCGTGTCTCCCACACGCGCAGCGGTCTGCTCATGGTCTTCACATGACCGCAAGCCGACCAGTTATGGTTTGGCGCCAGCACAAAAACTTCCGCCCTGGGAATTTGCCGCGCCGCCTGCACCAACGCCAGCAAGCCTGGCGCGTTCACGCCATCATCGTTTGTGATTAATATCTTCATTCTTTGCCCTGTCAATGCCTTCTGCGTTTTTTTCTTTTCTTGCCTTGTTTATCCTGTGCCGCAGATTTCTCTGCTTCTGAATCAGCCGGCTTGGTTGGTCGATAACGGAACATCGTGCTGAGCACTCCCTGGCGAACTTCCGATAACAATTCGCTGAACATGGTGCTTGCCTGGCGCTTATATTGCACCAGCGGGTCGCGCTGGGCATAAGATTCCATCGTAATCGAAACTCTCAGCGCTTCCATGCGGGTAAGATATTCAACCCAACCTTCGGTGATCGTGCGCAGCAACAACTCCCGGTAGATGCGATTTTGTGCCTGGCTGCCCATGATCGCTGAGAGGCGTTCTTCCACATCTTCAGCCAACTCGCCAAAAGACCGATCGACAATCTGCTGCCATTCGGTTTGACCAATCTGCGTCTCGATCGCTTTTTGTGTCGCTTCAGGCAGCGCGTTCAGTTTTGCCTCGTTTTGCTTGTATAGCTTCCACTCATTCGCGCCGAAGATTTCTGCCAACCTGGTCTCGGCAGCTTCAAGGTGAGTCAGTACGCGTTCATAAACATCCTCGGTGGAAGTGCCCTCAAGCTCGTCCGCCATCGAAAAGACGTAGTTAAGTCGATTATGCGTGCGCAGCTGCTTGCGATGGGAGCGTTCATCAAAGGCAATATGCGTTCCCCTGGTTGTCAATTGCAGCGCAGCCAGCAGGGCATCGTCACCTTCCAGCGCCTCTTCGAGCATTTCCTGGTTTGCTTCGAGATCCCTCCGCACTTCCTGCGTATCCCCAAAAAGACGCTCGATGCGTCGTTCGCGCGTTATTTGCAGTTGCTCATTGATCCGACCCTTCACTTCGCCCCACGGGAGCTGAGCCAGGTCGCTGGGTTTTAGCAGCCATTTATCGCCGATTCTGCGCTCGAGGGTCATCAACAGCCTTCGGGTGATAGAGAGCATAATGCTCGTGCGCAGCGTCTCTTTGAGCGCGCCCTTCATGCTATCGGGGTCATCCTGGAGCATTTGCTGCTCGCGGGGTCCCAGGCGCACATTAGCCCCGATGATCGGGCTTAATTCAGCCTGGTAGTCGTGCCGCACATCTGTATCCAGGCTGTCGAGGTACGCATCAAGATTTTCATTGCCTTCAGCCAATTGGGCTTTGAGGTTCTGCTCAAAATGGTCAAAAAGGGTGTCAGCGCCTTGCTGAATGTGATTGTTTTCTGCTTCCACCGCCTCTTCCGCATACTTCAGAATCGCATTCTGGAGGCTTTCGACATCGTTTTTATCTGCCAGGTGATCCATAACCATTTGCATGGAGAAGGAGGGGTAGTTTCCAAATTCGGTGTTGATAACTGGCTGAACCTCTTCCAAAAATGCCAGCAGTTTCCAGGGACCTTCCGGGTCAGCCATGCCGGTCTCAACCCGGCTGCGCAGTTCGGTTTGGAGCATTTCATGCACATCATCGTGCAGGTTCTCTTTGTTAAAAATCTTGTCGCGCTCTTCGTAAATACGATTTCGCTGGGTATTCAGCACATCGTCATACTCAAGCAAGTGCTTACGCATGTCAAAGTTGGAGCCCTCCACCCTGTTTTGGGCTTGTTCAACCATCTTGTTTACCATGTTCATTTCAATGGGCATGTTTTCGTCAACATTAAACCGGGAAAGCATGTTCTCCATCTGTTCACCACCAAACATGCGCATCAGTTCGTCATCCAATGCCAGGTAAAAACGCGACGATCCGGGGTCACCCTGGCGTCCCGCTCGACCGCGCAGCTGGTTATCGATGCGCCTGGCTTCGTGGCGTTCAGACCCGATCACATGCAGTCCGCCCAGCTCGCGCACTTTTGCCATGTCTTCCATGTACGTGACAAAGGTGTCCAGTGCCTGTTGTTCTTCGTCGTCCTCGAACTCAGAGTCCAGTTCTCTCACCGCCTCCAGCCGTTCAGGCATAGTCATATCGTAAGGATCCTGCTGGCTGTATTTCGCCAGCACCTGGTTGACCTTAGAAAGCAGGCTTTCATTCAGCTCACCTCCCAGCTTGATGTCAACACCGCGTCCTGCCATGTTGGTCGCGATCGTTACCGCCCCAAAAGCGCCGGCACCAGCAATGATCAACGATTCTTCCGTGTGTTTGCGCGCATTAAGCACTTCGTGGGGCAGCCCACCGTCAAACAATACCTGTAAACGATGCCAGTCGTTGTGATTAAGGTTCAAAATCTCAAGCAATGGGGCACGATTAGTCTCGTCATTAAGGTCCATGCTTGCCATGCCAAAATCGCGGCTCAATCGGCGAAGCTCTGTCATTCGCAGCTGTTCCAGGGGTTCGTTCAGCGGTTTCAGCTCGGGGGCGTCGATAAAGTCTTCTTCGTTGATGTTCTTTTTGCGGAAGAAGGCTTTGCGCATCAGACTGACCTGCAGCAACCTCCGGATCATTTCCGGCGCCAATCGTTCTGAAAGCCGTTCTGAGCTTTCCACCGAAGTGGTGCCGACCAATTGCGGTCTGCCGTTGACATGGTAGCGGATAATTTCCAACACAATTGCCCGCACCTTGCCTTCGCCGGTGCGATAAATCACATCCGGGTAGTCTTTCCGCTTGTAGAAGCGCGGGGATTGATTGGGGTCATCCTCATTGAAGTAAAAGGTATATTTGTAGCCTTCGTCATCCTTGGTTTCTTCTGCTTTCAGACCGCTATCAGCACGCTGGGACCGATATTCCAGGTGAGAGGGGATCGGCAGCACGTCCAGCCCATAGATCCGGTAAAATTCTTCTTTTTCAGTCAGAGCTGTACCAGTCATTCCGGAGAGCTTATCGTACATACGGAAGTAATTTTGGATTGTTATGGTGGCATGCGTAATATTTTCTGCCTGGACTTTGACGCCTTCTTTTGCTTCAACTGCCTGGTGTAAGCCGTCAGACCAGCGCCGACCGGGCATCATGCGTCCGGTGAACTCGTCTACGATGACAACCTCACCACTCTGCACGATATATTCCTTATTACGGTGGAAAAGGTGCTCTGCCCGCAGCGCCTGTTCCAAAAAACCCATCCAGCGAGCTTGTTCAGGGGTGACATCCTCCGGACGTTCCGGGTCGGAGAGCAAAATCCCCAGCATATCTTCCACGTGCGCCAGCCCCACTTCGGTCAGGGAGACATTACGGTCTTTTTCGTTGACTTCAAAATCTTCCGGGTTGAGCGCTTTCACGATTTGCGCCATACGCATATAGTTTTCAGAGTCTTCGTGAGCCGGACCCGAAATAATCAACGGGGTTCGGGCTTCGTCGATCAGAATATTGTCAACTTCATCGATTATGGCAAAGTGATGACCGCGCTGCACGCGCTGGTTCCACTGCATGGCGATATTGTCGCGCAGGTAATCAAAACCGAATTCACTGTTGGTTCCATAAGTAATATCAGCCAGGTAGGCATGCTTTCGGGAGGTTTGGCGTAAAAAGTTTTGGTCTTCATTTAAAGATCGTTCTTCGGGGTCGTACAGGTATGCCCTTGGGCTGCCTTCGACAGCTGTGATTGCCTGCAGCACACCCACGCTCAAGCCCAAAAAATGGTAGATCGCGCCCATCCAGCGTCCGTCACGCCGTGCCAGGTAATCGTTCACCGTGATCAGATGGGTGCCTTTGCCTTCAAGCGCGTTCAGGTAGAGCGGCAGGGTTGCGGAAAGAGTCTTTCCTTCACCGGTTCGCAGCTCTGAAATCGCGCCTTGGTGCAGATTGATACCGCAAATAAGCTGAACATCATAGTGCCTCTGCCCCAATACCCGTTTGCTCGCCTCGCGCACTGCAGCATAAGCTTCTGGCAAAAGTTCGTCCAACGACTCACCGCTGCTCAATCGTGAGCGAAATTCGCTGGTTTTCGCTTTCAGCTGCTCATCCGTCAGAGCTTCAAAACTGGGTTCCAGAGCGTTGATCTGATCAACAACTTCCACCAGTTCTTCGATCCTTTTTCGGTGAGGATCTCCCTTAAATATTTTGCCAATTTTCTTAAACATAAGCCCTGTTCCTTTTAACACGACCTGGATTCTCAAGTCACGAGGAAAAATTATAGCATAGTGAAATCCTTTTACTTTTACTGGTATCATTGAGGGAAGAGCGTACAATTCTATTATCACATGGAGGTGATCGCGATGGATGATAAGGGATGTTTTGGCTGCGGATGTGGTTGTTTTAGCGTTTTGATAATTCTGGGCATTCTTCTGGTAATCGGTCTTTGCGCATTGCTGGGATTGGTTTTTTCAGATTATTCAACGGAATTCGGCAGCCTGATTCAGGGAGTATCCCAAGCCCTCAGCTACATTGCGTAACTGTTGTAAACAGAATTAGTAGGAAGAAGTAAGATGTCTGACTTTGCGTCGAAGACTCAGTTTTTGGTCGTTGGTGCCGGCATTGCCGGGGTGAGCGCTGCGGAAGCTATTCACAAAACCCAACCAGATGCCAGCATTACCATGGTATCCGATGAACACAACCTGCCCTATTTTCGAATGAATCTTACCCGTTATCTCGCCGGTGAACTCGAGCGCGACCGGCTTGATTTGCATAACCGCGAATGGTATCACGAAAACCATGTCGAAATCATCCTGGATACTCATATTGATGATATTGATGCGGCTTCCAAACAAATTCGCCTGGAAAATGGTCGCCTGATTGAATATGACAAGCTGATTTTAGCCAACGGCGCCAGCCCCTTCGTCCCCCCGATTCCCGGTCGTGAATTGGACGGAGTGATGACCCTGCGCTCACTTGAAGATGCTGATAAGATTTTGAATATCACCGCAGAACCTGCCAACGTGGTCTGCATTGGCGGCGGTTTGCTGGGGCTTGAAATTGCCGGAGGCATTGCTCAGAAGGGAACAAATGTAACCGTTCTTGAAGCGCTGGACTGGCTGCTTCCCCGTCAACTGGGAAAAGAAGCGGCTGAAATGCTGCGGGGTCAAATTGAAGCAATGGGTATCAAGGTCATTGTCCCTGCCAGGATTAAGCAAATTAGTGGAGAAGGCAAGGTCAGCGCGGTCGAACTTGATGACGGAACCATTATCCCAGCCAACCTGGTGTTAATTAGCGCTGGCATCCGCCCCAATCTCGACCTGGCAAAGAGAATCGGACTGGAAGTCAACCGCGGTGTCATTGTTAATGAACACATGCAAACCTCCGACCCGGATATCTATGCCGCAGGCGATGTCTGTGAATACCACGGCATCCTGTACGGGCTTTGGGTTCCCGCGAGAAAACAAGGTGAAGTGGCGGGTCGCTCCGCGGCAGGTCAGCCCACTGAATATCCCGGAGACCCGCCTTCCGCGAAACTGAAAGTTTTAGGGCTCGATTTGTTCAGCATCGGTCAGTTCTCGCCTGCAGAAGCAAGTGACCGCCTGGTCACATGGCAGGAAGGCGACAGATTTATCAGTTTCCTATTTCGAGATGCCAAAATGATCGGCTCGAACCTTTTGGGCGAAACCGGACTGGACATGAAAGTAAAAAAAGCCATCGACAGCGGTAAAGACTTTAGTGAAAGTATGCAGGGAGAGATGAACCTTCAGGATCTGATCGCACTGTTGTAGTCAGCCGTGCATGTGGTACTAAATCCGTTCCGCTGAAACTGTCTTTTCGTATTCAATGTGCACCGCGCGTTCCGACGAAGCCATCATTACCGACTTCGCTGGTACAGGTGTCTCGCCCTACGGCTACTCGCGGAACGGCATGGCAGCCGTCCCCTACTCTGATAGTAACGCAAATAATTTGTTGGGAAGGTGCACCGCGCGTTCCGACGAAGCCATCATTTCGTAGGGCGAGATTGAGGGGATTGTGACATTAGTGTTTCGGCGATGTTGCTCCCCCTCAATCCGCCGTATACAATGACCGCCCACAATTGCGGTTGGAGGTGCAATACGATCGTGCCAATGGATATAACCGGCACCTCCAATACCGACTTCGCCGGTACACACATCTCGCCCTACAGCTACTCGCGGAACGGCATGGCAGCCGTCCCCTACTCTGATAGTAACGCAAATATTTTGTAGGGAACGTGCACCGCGAGTTCCAGCAAAGCGATGCTGTTGTAGCGAACGTGACACCGCCCGTAAGTTGTTCCATCCGTGCTGCCTCCTGAACAGCTATATTGGTTGGCATAACGCATGGTGTGGTTTGGAATAAAAAAGAACACCTGCTTTTTTTTATACTGGTGCCCTTTCTGGCTTTATCCGTGCTGTTCGGAGCTGCTTATCCTTGCTATCCGAAGGTAATTTTTATTAAAATCTCCTCGTTGAAAAGCGTTTGTGGGCGCTAGAGGACTCGAACCTCCGAACCTCACGGATGTGAACCGTGCGCTCTAACCAACTGAGCTAAGCGCCCCAGAGTGTCAGGATTATAGCAAAACAAGCTTTTTTTGTCCACTTTTTACAGGCAAAATTACCAATTTCACTTTCTTGTATAATTTAGATTAAATACGCTCTGGGCGTCAGACTCTCAGATCGTCAAAG
>DHRN01000035.1:0-12182 GCA_002411175.1 Anaerolineaceae bacterium UBA5311
GCTTCGCCGTAAGGGGACCAACAAATTGATAAGGATCTTACCGTTCCGATTGACAAGATCCTTCGCACTCGAAGAGTACTGCGTAAAAGAGGCTCAGCATGACAAAACCCAGTTCCTGTTCCCTGCTCCCTGCCCCCCCTTTAAATCTAAACACATTAATATCGAGAACTGCTGTTACAAAACAGTTAGCCTGTAAAACGTTTGCCCTACAATCAACAAGATGACCAGCTTGGTTTATAATTAGGCTATTAGCAGAAAGCGAGGTTCTTCATGTCAGATCAAGACGACTTTTTGACACCAGATCCGGTGACAACAGAATATAGCCAGGACGGTGTGCATTATACACGAATCAACTCCAACGGGATGGACGAGTCAGAGGAAAGGACGCTGGCGATGTTTGCCCACCTGGGGATTTTTCTCAACCTTATCACCGGGTTTTTAGGGCTCTTACCCCCTCTGATTATTTACTTTGCCTACAAAGACCGCTCCCGTTATGTTGCCTACCAGGCTCTGCAGGCGCTGGTTTTCCAGGCAGTATTCTTTTTTGGAGCGGCGATTTTAGCAGCTATTGCCTGGGTTATCTCGGGGATTTTTGCTATTGTCATCATTGGATTATGCGGAATTCCGATCGCGCTGCTTTTGACCCTTGTCCCAATTGGCGCATTGATTTATGCCATCGTGGCAGCAGTCGATACATATCACCATCGTGATTTCAAATATTGGCTGGTTGGTGACTGGGTGCGCAGTACCTATGAGAGTTAGGATTTTCTGAGTGGATGGAAAGAGCGGTTTTGAACCGCCCTTTTCTATAGGGCAGGAGATCAACCCCCGGAGATCACAATGGCAGACCTACTGCTTACGTTTTGGTCGGGGGATGAGTTGACTCAGGCTGAAAATCAGCATGCCAGCCAGTAATACCGACAGGCTGGCAACGACGATTGCGCCAAGCATGCGGCGTTTTTCAAAAATGCGCGAGGATACCAGGCGGGTGCGCAAATCCTCAACGAAGCTGCCGTCCGGGGAGATTTGGCTCAATTGTTGAGCCAATAACCTCTCAAACCCGCTCAATTCAGTGTTTTGCACTTCCAAAGAATCCATACGTTACCTTCCTAGTTAAATTAACCCCTTCATGCATTAATGGATGCGTGTTTTGCCGTCTTTTCTTGCCTGGTCTTTTAACTCGGTGAGTGTCCGGTGATACAGACTCTTGATTGCTCCCTCAGTTTTACCAAAAATGACACCAATTTCAGCATTGGACAACTTGTGAACAAATTTTAAGATGATCAGCTCACGCTTTTGGGGGGTAAGGTCATTAATCAACTGAAGCAAATAAGTATTGTCTTGTTTTGTCTCGAGAATCGCTTCAGGATCGACGGCTTTGCGGGTATCCGGGACAACAAGATCATCAATGGAGACTTCGCTGGTTTTCGAACGGTCGCGGTAGTGATTCGCCACCAGGTTGTGGGCAATCCGATAAAGCCAGGCGCTGAAAGGCAGACCTAAATGCTTGTAATTCCCGATACTTTTGAGCGCTCTAAAGAATACTTTCGCGGTCAGATCCTCGGCATCATTGATGTTTCCTACGCGGAAGTAAACATAATTATAGATTTTTGCGACATAGCGTTCATAAAGAAGCCCAAACGCCTCGGGATTAGTACGGGCTTCATTGATCAGCCCGACTTCTTCCGCCAGGTCGACTTTGTTTGCTTCAGACATGCAGTGATTATATTACAGTGAGGGCGTTTGAACAGGAGGACCCTTTTCGCTCCAGTAATTCTTAATTAGGAAGTTTTTGATTATTTTGTGAGAATGAATGCACAGCGTAGAGGACGGCGTGGCAACCGTCCCCTACGCTTGTGTGCAGATCAAACAAAACGAACCGTTTTGAGCCTCTTAATAAGGTACAATTACCCTGATGCCAGGTAACCATATCTTCATGAATATGAACTGCTGTCAGCATGCAGCAGCTATTGTTTTTGGCGCATTTTTCAATCACACAATTACAGACAAACCAAAACCACTCCACTGCAGTGGAAAATTTCATCCAAAGAGGTAGACCAATGAGTGATTATTTGTTTAAGAAAAGAGTTGAAGTTTACGACCCCAATATCAAAGGCCTGGTCGAATTTGAGACCGAGCGCCAGGCACGCCGCCTGATTATGATTCCCAGTGAAAGTATCGCCCCAAAAGCAGTTCGCGATCTGCTGGCATCTCCTTTCACCAATATCTACGCAGAGGGTTACCCACGCCCCGAAACCCGCTATCAGGACGAAGCCACGATCATGGATTACGCCTACCAGCTTGGTCGCTATCGCCGGCATAGTGACGGACGATATTACAAGGGCGTGGAATATGTCAACATGGTCGAAGCTTTGGCGCGCCGACGGGCAGCCGAACTATTTGCAGCGAATGACTTGCTCCCGGATGACCTTTGGGTCAACGTGCAACCTCTCTCGGGTGCGCCAGCAAACACCGCGATTTATACCGCGTTGATCGAACCTGGTGATTCCATCCTGGGAATGGACCTGCTGCACGGCGGGCATCTTACCCACGGCTCTCCCGTAAACCGCTCGGGGTTGGTTTACAACGCGCATCATTATTCTGTCGATCCGATCTCAGAACGACTGGATTATGATGAAATTTTGAAAATTGCCAAAGCTGCCAAACCAAAAATAATCGTTGCTGGATACACCTCTTACCCCTGGATTCCAGACTGGAACAAATTCCGGGAGATTGCCGACGAAGTCGGCGCGTGGTTGTTGGCTGACGTTTCGCATATTGCTGGTTTGATTGCTGCCAAAAAGGTGGCTTCCCCGATCGGAATCGCTGATATCGTCAGCTTTACCACTCACAAAACGCTTTGCGGACCGCGCGGCGCGGTGGTTATCACTCATGACCGCGAGCTGGGCGAGCAAATCGATAAAGGCATTTTCCCCGGAGAGCAGGGCGGTCCGCACATCAACACGATCGCCGCGATGGCTTTGTCTTTCAAGTTGGCAACCACCAACCAGTTCGTTGAGCTCCAGGAACAAACCCTAAAGAACACGAAAGCGCTTTCTGACGCGTTCAAGGCGTTGGGAGCCAGGGTGCCTTACGGGGGAACTGACAGTCACATGATGTTGCTGGATTTGAAATCATACAAGAGCCCCAGCGGAATTCCGCTCAATGGCGACCTGGGAGCCAGGATTTTAGACCTGGCAGGGATTGTGGTCAACCGCAACACCATCCCGGGAGATAAATCCGCCTTGCGATCGACCGGTATCCGCATGGGCACCACCTGGCTGACCCAACGAGGGTTCAAAGAGGAGGATATGGTTAAGATCGCCAATCTGACCGATAAATTATTTAAGGCAACAACTCCATATCATATGTTCGGTCGTTCCGGGAACATCACACGCGCGAAAGTGGATTTTGATAGCATGATTCATCTTAACAGCGAAATTCGGGTTATGGCGGACAGCAAACCAGGTATGGACGAGATCGAGCAATACCATGGCTTCCCCCACTATTTCTACCTGGAAGATCATCCCACAACCAGCCTTGGAGCACTCGAGATGACCGGAGAGACGGTTCGCTCTTTCCTGAACCTGACCGTATCCAGCGATGTAGAAGCCCTCAACCCAGGAGATTCTCAACTGACAATGATGCATACCACATCGGGAGACATTGAGGGTGTGCTTACCTGCATTTCTCCCTATCGTTATAATCTGACCGTTCCTTCTGACAAGCTTGGGCTGGCAGGGCTGTGGATTGTCGGTTTATCCACTGGTTTCATTTACTATGATGAAGACCTTACCCAGAGAATCCCCGGACCGATTTCGATCAACAAGGCAATTCCAGTCTATGAATCTCCTGAAGGAGATCGCGTTGACCTGACAAAGCCCTATTTTGTTGGCATGCCCAAGGATGTGCATCTGGATGCCCGACCTGAATTTGAATGGGTTGAACCCACTGACCAACCGCTGAAACGCACCCCGCTTTACCAGACACACGTTAACCTTGGTGCGAAAATGGCTCCTTTTGCCGGCTGGGAGATGCCGCTTTGGTATACCTCGGTGTTACAGGAACACCTCGCCACCCGCCAGGCTGGCGGGCTGTTTGACGTCACTCATATGGGCGCCTTTTTGGCAGAAGGACCTGATGCCGCCGTTTTCCTTGATTCGGTTTGCGGGAACGATGTCCTCTTCCGTAAAATTGGTGAGTCGGTCTATACTCATTTTATGGACCCCGATGCCAATGTAATTGATGACCTGATCATCTACAGAATTGAAGCGGAAAAATACCTGTTGATTGTCAACGCAGCCAATGAAGATAAAGACTGGGCATGGTTGAACGCCGTCAGGGACGGCGAGGTGCTGGTTGACCGCGAACGTCCGTGGGTGACGATCTTTGGGCGTAATGTTACTTTACGCAACCTGAGAGATCCCAAAGAAGGCAAGGATATGCTTGTGGGCATTGCCCTGCAAGGTCAGATCAGCCGGAAAATTCTCTGCTGTCTTTCAGAACCGGCTGAACAGCGCAAGATCCGCCGTCTGGACCGTTCTCAGCTGACGAAAAGCGTGGTAGCCGGGATTGATGTGGTCGTTTCGCGTACCGGCTATACCGGCGAGAAGATGGCATTCGAGATCTTTGTACATCCTGATGAGGTGGTCGCCCTCTGGAATGCGATCATGGAGGTAGGCACGCCGATGGGTTTGGCGCCTTGCGGACTCGCGGCACGCGACTCGCTGCGCACCGAAGCCGGGCTGCCGCTTTATGGGCACGAAATGGGCGGAGAAACCAATCTTACGGTTGCCCAGGCAGGCTTTTTGCCCTTCCTGAAGCTGAACTCTGCCTGGTTTATCGGACGCCATGCCGCCGTGGAACGCGAAGCCGACCGTACTGGTGTGGTGGCACGCTTCACTTTCGATGAAAAAGCGGTACGAATGGCACATCACGGAGATCCGGTTTGTGACATGAAGGGGCGCATGATTGGCTTTGTGACCAGCTGCGCGATCGACAGCGAGGGCTACCTGACCGGGCAAGCCTACATCGATAAGAAAGCCACCGCCGAGGGCACCAAAATCTTCATCTTCCAAAACGCGCCGAACTGGCGTCAAAACCCACCTGCCCAACTCACCTTGGGCGATCGGGTGGCTCTGCCAGGCACAGCAACAATTGTTAGCAGGTATTTAAAAATTGAGTAAAGCACAGAAAAAGGAGAAAAATATGTCAACACCCTGGGAATTGCGTTTCGCAAATCGCACACAAAGAATGAAAAGCTCGTTTATTCGGGAACTGCTGAAGGTGACCAACCAACCTGATGTGATCTCGTTTGGAGGTGGGTTTCCTGCTGCTGAGCTCTTTCCCATCGAACAAATGAAAGAAGCCTGTAATAAGGTGCTCACAGAAAACGGGCAAAAAGCGCTTCAATACACCACTACCGAAGGGTATGACCCTCTGCGTCAGTGGATTGCGGACGATATGAACACAAAAGGGCTGGGAATCACGAAGGACAACATCCTGATTACAAACGGCTCGCAGCAAGCGCTCGATTTCGTTGGGCGGATTTTCATCAATAACGGTGACCGGATTCTGACCGAATCACCCACGTATCTCGGCGCGCTGCAAGCCTGGAACGCCTACGGACCGGTTTTTGTAACCGCCGATACCGATGAAAACGGACTGGTAACCGACACACTTGAAGATATCATTAAACAAAACATAAAATTCATGTATGTCTTGCCAAATTTCCACAATCCGCTGGGTGTGACCATGACGCTCGAACGACGCAAGCGGCTGATCGAACTTGCCAGCCAGTATGGGGTGCCTTTAATCGAAGACGACCCCTATGGCAAGCTCTTGTTTGAAGGCGAACATATCACCCCGATTGCGGTTCTGGATGCCAACTATCATAACTCCCAGGGAGGTCAGTTTGGGGGAAATGTGATCTTCACCAGCACTTTCTCCAAGATTTTAGCCCCTGGTCTGCGCATCGGCTGGGTGATTGGACCGGCTGAGGTAATTAAACGCATGGTGCAGGCGAAGCAGGGCGCTGACCTGCAGTGTTCAACTTTCGATCAATATGTTGCTTATGAAATGGCGAGCTCAGAATGGCTGCCGGAGCATATTGAGACCATCATCCGGGTTTATAAAGAACGCCGGGACGCGATGATCCAGGCTTTTGAAGATTACATGCCCGAAGGCACCACCTGGACCACGCCACGGGGCGGTTTGTTCCTCTGGCTGCGGCTGCCTGAAAGCTGCAATAGCCTCGATCTCTTCCCGAAAGCTGTGGAAGAAAAAGTTGCTTACGTTCCTGGCACCCCGTTCTACCCGAACGATGGTCCTACGAACACGATGCGCTTGAACTTCTCAGCGGCAGACCCGGAAAAAATAACCGAGGGTGTCCGCAGGCTGTCGGTGATGATCAAGAAGGCAATAACCGAGAAGTAAAAGTTCAAAATCGTTAAAAAACTGCCCGCAAGCGGGCAGTTTTTTTACTATTACTCGGCAGTTTTCAAATTATTGCCACATTGAAAAATCTGTGAGAATTGAGCCGCCGATGAACTCGCGCAAGATAGAGTTGTCCGGCACATATTCGGATGTGGTTGGCAGGAACCACTCTAAAAATTTCAGCAGACGCTTGGCTTCAATGTGTTCAATGCTGCCGAATTTAACCTGGCGCAAGAGTGGTTCCACCCACGGTTTCAGGGTGGAGATCTCGTATGCCAGGGCAGAGTTGAACATCACGTCGGCGTTTTCCTGGTAGGGAAAGATATGCTGCTTCTCACCAGCCCGAACGGCTTCCCAACGGGCAATCGTATCGCTGGCACTGTAACCGCGGTCGCGTGCATCCCGCACAATCCGCCTGATCAGGCGTGTATCGGTCGTGGAAATACGATTGTGGCGGTCAAGGTTGAGCTGGGTCAGACAGGAGATATAGACTCTAAAGGTCATTATAGGGTCGATTTCATAGAGGAGGTTCGGGTTCAGACCATGGATGCCTTCAAGGATCACAATTTCACCCTTTTCGAGATGGGCAATTTTGCCATCCTGGCTGCAGCCAGTGATGAAATCGTAATGCGGGAGCTGTACTTCCTGACCTTCCAGTAACGCCTTAAGATCATGATTCAAACGGTCCAGGTTCATAGCCCGTAAAGATTCATAATCCTTGTGACCATTGGGCAGCAGCGGGGTTTTGTCACGGTCAACGAAGAAGTTGTCCATCTCCAGTGCGAAGTGGTTGATTCCCCTGGCAACCAGCTGGATGCCCAGCCGTTTTGAAAAGGTGGTTTTGCCTGAGGAGGTGGGTCCGGCGATCAGGATTACGCCAACCCTTTCGCGGTTTTCATAGATCTGGTCAGCTATCCTGGAGATCTGCATTTCCTGCAGCGCTTCTGAGACCAGGATAACCTCATCCACATGCCCGGTCTGAATGGCGTCATTAAGCGCGCCTACCGATGGGATCCCAAGTTTGTTCAGCCAATCGCCGTATTCCTTGAAGGTTTTCAAAAGAGTTGGAAACACGCCCAGTGGTTCGATGGTTGACGGGCTGTGTCTGCGGGGGAAACGAAGCACGAAACCGCCTTCCACCAATTCAAGCCCAAACCATTTTAAGTAACCGGATGATGGCACCATGTAACCATGGTGATAATCGCGTACGCTGTCTGCCTGGTAGAGCACAAGGTCTGAACGTTGGCGATACTTAAGCAGGCTGACTTTGTCGAATTCCCTTTGTTCGGTGAAGTAATCCACAGCCTCCTGAAGAGGAACGGTTGTGCGGATGAAGGGGATGTCATCGTCGACCAGCTTTTGCATGTGTTCTTCGAGCTCTTTTAGCTCAGGCTGACCAAAATCATCCGGTTCATCGATCTGGCAGTGGTAGCCGCCTGAGGAGACGGAGTGATCAATGGTCAGGAGCCTGTGCGGAAAACAGTGCTTAAAGGCAACTTCGAGCAGAAAAACGAGCGAGCGGCGGTAGATGCGCGCCCCGTCCTGGTCTGCCATGGTAATCAGACTGGCAACGCCGTCTTTTTCCAGGGGAAAAGTCAGTTCGCGCAGAGAACCATCGAGGACCATGCCCACGATCTGGGGTTGGCGGTCCTCCTGGACAAGCTTAACGAATTCTTCCAGCATCGCGCCGCGTTTTCCGGTGATTATGCGTCCATCATCGAGAGTCAGTTCCACGTCTGGTCTGGGGATTGTGGTTAAGTAAAATTCTTTTATCATAGTCTCTCTATTCTACTCTGCCTTTATCAGGGGGATGATGGCAAAATAGTCGGGACCTTTACCTTCAAGAGGAGAAGCCGAGGAAGGGTAGGTATTCAGGACGTCCTGCTGGCTCAATTCTGCGCCGGCAGGAAGGAGAAGGTCGATAATCCGGGTATGGTTATTGTCGTCAGGAGCGCCACCAAAGCGGTAGGCTTCAGCATTCTCGTTGACATCACGCACGCGCCATACACCTGCTGCGGGATAGCCTTCCTGTCCAAGCAAGGCGACAGCGAAAGCCCAGGTAGCTGGATCTCCATCAACGAGGAAATTTGCCGGTACGCTGGCAACAACCGCATTTTGGCTGTTATCAACGTAAACCTTCATCGCGCTGGTTGCTTCGGTATAGTTAACAGGCAAGCCATCAGCATCCAGAACCACCACCTGGGGAGACCATCCTTCAATCCAGAGAGCGACATCCCAGCCGTTTTCGGCAGCCAGGGCAGCGTTGCGACCGGGCATGAGCATGCGCGCGCCGGTTGCGGCACCAGGGTCTTTATCAATGTAGACATCAAAGGTCTGCACCGAGAAGCCCGATGGCGAACTCCAGCCATTGGTGATCTCTGCCTTGACTCCAAAAGTGAAATAGAGGTTATCACCGTCGCTGGAAAGCTCAAAGAAGGTCAGGTCAAAATCGCCGGCTTTGAAGACACCATCGGTGGGATAGGTATAGAAGCCAGGTCCGAAATCATCGCCTTCGGGGTCTTCGATTCGCAGCAGTGAAGTGAAGGGAGCAAAGGAGAAATATTGGATGCCCAGCGGGGCGGTTGTGTCGATCTGGAGAGAGCCATTGTAAACAACCTGCGCAGGGACAACACTGCCTGAGCCGACCAAACCCAGAATTGACTTGGGCACAGAAAATTCGACCAGGCTGCCTTCAACAACCAGCTGACCGACTTCTTCGTCCTGCGTAGTCCAGCTGGTTCCATCCGTAAGGTGAAGACTGGCAAAGGTTTTTCCGGTCTTGATCTCGATCATCCGCGTCGCAGGGGAAACCAGCTGGCTGCCGCCAAGAGCGCTCATCTGCTTGTTGGCATCTCCCATGGCATTCAGATAGACTTCAATCGTGGATTCTTCGTCCATTGGTTCAACGAGATCGAACCGGAAAAAGAGATTTTCCTGGTCCATGCCGTAGGCAAACAGCTCGATTGTGTCGCCTTCTTCGCCCTGAAAAACTGCGGCTGTTTCCCATTCTTCTTCATCCAAAAGACCGTCAACTACCGGCGTGCTCTCTCCACTGATGGTAGTATCAGGTTTGAGAGGCTGCGGCTGGATAATTGGAATATTCAAAAAAGTGGGCACTTCGACACCCAGAGAGGTGTAAACGCCTTTCAACAAAGCACGGTAACCCTCATCAAAATAACTGTCCTGCCCTGAATCCTGGTCGGTGCCATACCACCAGAACCAGTCGGAACCTTCAGCCAGGTACATAAAGTCCAGCGCTTCTGCCAACGCCTCTGGAGTGGCATTGAGTTTGCCATCCACGTATTGTTCCAGGTCTTTGCGCACATTGATCAGCAGATCCCAGGCGTCTGCTTCTTCCTGCTCGCCGATCCAGGTGTCGTAATTAGCGCTGAACCAGGCACCGGGGAAAAGTTCGGGTAATTCGTGCTGCTCGGGGTAGAGTTCGAGATATTCAGAGGGCGTGATGGTTTCAAGGGTCTCACTGGAAGCCAGTTTTGAATAGAGCGCGTGAAAAAATTCCTTGCCATCGTTGTCGTAGTTTTCCCAGGCGTTTTCGCCATCAACAACTATGGTGACAATGTGCGGACCCTGGGTACCTTCCAGGCTGGCACGGATGTTTTCGAGCCTGTCAACCATATCCTGGGCAGCCTCTTCACCGGGCGTGCCCGAATAGGTGAAGCCAACTTTGTCTGAAAGTACCCAGTCGCGGAAGAAAACAGCCACAGGTTCGCCGGTTTCGCCCTGTACATAATAAGGGCGATAAAAGGTGTCGGGATCGGTGACGGTGTCAGCGCCATCACGGGCAAAGCGATCGCCTTCCATGCCGAGCGAGGCAACCAGCACAGGCTCGCCAGTTTGCATCCACTGGTAACCAGCTTCGCTGACCATCGCGACGATGTCTTCAGCCACCGAGCCCTCAGCAGGCCAGAGACCACGTACAGGCATGCCAAAGTATTGTTCGTACATCTGAACGCTTTTTTCCAAATGGTAAACGGCATCTTCAGGATAACTGAAGCGTTCCTGCGGCATGATCGCACTGGGGTTGCCGACCAGAGCCAGGTTCGTGTCGTAAATCAGGGGCAAAATCGGATGGGCATAGGGAGTGGTGGTAATTTCAATGATGCCCTGGTCTTGCAAGTCCTTATGAGTCGGGATTACTTTGGCTAATATCTCTGTAATGCCGTCAAACAGGACGATCTTGTCATCTTCGGTGAAACCCCTGCCCTTGTCGATCAAAGCCTTAAAGGGCTCTTTGGCGAGGTAATCGGGGTCCACCCAGGCGAGGTTAAACCAGATCTGCAGGTCGCGGAAATCCTGGTCAGTAAAAATTTTGAGCGCGGCGGTAATGGCATCCGCATCGGTACCATCACGCAGATCGAGAAGTTCCTGGTAGCGGGGATGCACCGCAATGATATGGTCCCAGTTGGCATCAAAGAAACGGTTGAGGATGAAGGTTTTCTGTTCATCGGTCAGCTCGGAGGCTGGCACTTCGGACAGCGTCCAGTAGAGGTCCCTGGCGTCATTTTCGACGAAATCTGTCAATTGACGGATGAGGGAAGGTGTCAGATTGAACGTGGCTTTCATGCCGGGATGCTGGGCAACCAACTCTGCCATATCCAGGTAGTCTTTGGTGGCATGCACACGCACCCAGGGGCGGGTGTAGACCCCGTCGTCGTCTTTGTAATAGAGCGGTTGGTGTTGATGCCAGGTCAGGTTGACATAAAGTGGCAGTTCCTCGGTTTTTTTGCCAGACGATCCACACCCAGTCAACACGGAAATCAGCAAGATTATGCTCAAAAGTTTTACCAGTTTTTTCATTTTTCTCCTTTAATACTCAAACAACCTGAACAATTATTTGTTCAGGACAAAAATCGTGCTTTGCCTGCTTTCTAACGGTGGTGCGGACAAAAACCCGAAGAGGGCGCCGCTCTCGCTGAAGCAGTCGGACTGCGTGTTTATACCCTGGAAACTGCCGATGTCGATACCGATGCTGTCCATAAACGAGCGCGTGAAGAATTTATGGAAGGCGACCTCATTCCACCAACACATCAAGTTTTCTGCTTCGGGTTCGGGAGTGGTTTGGGTTGATTGAGGTTCAATCGGTTCAGCGCTCTGTTCGGTGGCAGCAGGCTGCGTTTGCTGGACAATCGGCTGGCAGGCAACCAGCTGCAGAGAACCTACAACGGTTGCCCCAAGTGCGAGTTCTGGTTGATGCATACAATCTTTGCTTCCTTATCCCTTGGTAGTGAATGTATTTTACTTTACATCAGTCAGGACGGCGACGCCTCGTAGAGCAATAATTCCCGATATTGATAATCATGTTAATTTTGTGGTGTCGGGGACGGTTGCCATGCCGTCCCACAAGCAGCCGTAGAGCGAGACGTATGTACCAACGAAGTCGGTAAGGTTCTTGTGGGCAAAGGTTCAGATTCTTCACTTCATTCAGGATGACAAAATCCCCTTTCCTGTTCCCTATTCCCAGTTCCCTGTTTCCTATTCCCTGTTCGCGGTTGCCATGCCGTCCCGCCCTAAAGAACTCCGAAAACAGTCACGGGTTTTGGGTTAAACGTTGTATTGTCATCCTGAACGAAAGCATTTTGTCATCCTGAACGAAAGCATTTTGTCATCCTGAACGAAGTGAAGGATCTTGCCGTTTCAATAACAACGACTTTACCATAAAATGTTAAGATTCTTCGCAAAAGAGGCTCAGAATGACAGTCAAAAAGCCAAGATTCTTCGCAAAAGAG
>DHRN01000035.1:12340-31800 GCA_002411175.1 Anaerolineaceae bacterium UBA5311
CCTCTAAAGAGGGGGTCGTTGTCCCGCTCCCCGCAGCCCGCTCCCTGTTTCCTGTCATCCTGAACGACTGAGTCTTTGTCATCCTGAACGAAGTGACACACAGTGTACTTTGTAAGGATCTTAACATTTCAATCACAACGACTTTTCCATTCCAAAGTAAAGATTCTTCGCAAAAGAGGCTCAGAATGACAGTCCGTTTGTCGAACAAATTTCCTCACCCCCTTTAATTCCCCCTCTAAAGAGGGGGTCGTGGTTTCACCCCGCTCCCTGTAAACCTGTACGAAGTGACGCACGGTCTACTACGTAAGGATCTTGCCTTTTCATCCACAACGATTGTTCATTGGCAATTTAGATACCTGGCAACAGCACCTCAGGGCGACAGGTTGTGATTAGAACAACGTCTCCTGAGATGGTTCGACCAAATGCTCCCCCTGATTTTGGGGGCTGTTGACTTCGCGGCTGACCTGTATCCGGCTGAGGCTGCCGGCTGGCAGAGGCTTGAGCATGGATTGCAAGGCGAGCGGATTGTCAACTTCCAGCCAGTCCCACATCACTTCTTTCCGTAAAACCACCGGCATACGGGGGTGGATCGGCTTGACATCTTCATTGGCTTCCGTGGTAATCAGAGTGCAGCTGGTCAACCCGGGCAGCCCGGGCATCGAAGAAACCCCTTTGGGTTCCCAATCGTCCCACAACCCTGCAAAGGCGAAAGGTTCGCCATTTTCAAGCTGGAAGTAAAAGGGCGTCGAAAGCTTGCCATCCTTGCGCCACTCGTAAAAGCCGTCGGCGAGGATCAGGCAGCGTTTATTTTTGAAAGAGTTGCGGTAGGACGGTTTTTCAGCAACCGTCTCAGCACGGGCGTTGATCATTTTATAGCCAATTGATGGGTCCTTAGCCCAAAATGGAACCAAACCCCATTTCATCCAGACAACATCCCGGCTCTCAGGGAAGGGTACCGTTGGCACATCCTGGGAAGGCGCGATGTTATAACGCTTCTCCCAATCCAGCGGCATTTGCCCCAGCGCCAGCCGCGTGCGCAGGTCTTCAGAATCAATCGCCATAGTAAATCGTCCGCACATAATTGCTCCGTTGAGTTGATTATACAAAATTCTAAACAATTTTGAAATACAATTCTGGATACATGCGCGGAGATGAATATACGTTCTATTGGGTTGATTCGTCTGCCCTAAGCGCCGGTAACTATTCTCTGTTTCTTCTCTTTCGTAAGTCAATTTGTTGTAGAACGACTTCATTTTGAACCAATGTCCGGGAAATGCTGACAGCTTTTACTCTCAGCTATGCGCATTAATCCTGTCATCCTGAGCATCTTTTACGCAGTACTCTTCGAGTGCGAAGAATCTTGACTTTTCAACCACAACAAGTGTTCATTTGCAGGATTAAGATCCTTATGTTGTACACTTATCAGGCACGCTGTAGGTTGTGTCACTCCAAAAGATGTAGGATCTTTTCTTATAAGTGGCTCTTTTCACAATTGAAACAGCAGCTATTTACAAAAAAATAATTGACTATTTTTAACTCAACGGGTATCATTATCAGTCGCCAGCAAACCAGCTGGTAAATTTATGGGCGAGGGTAACCTGAAACAAGGTGAGAGGCGCCCGGAGGAAAAATGACTACACATAGCGACGAAATTATTATCAAAGTTGAAAAACGCAGCACCACTGGTAAGCAAGTTAGCCAGCTGCGCCGGCAGGGCATCCTGCCCGCGGTGGTTTATGGCTACAAAGTGGATTCTTATCCAATTCAGATGGAAAAGCACTCCACCACGCTGTTGATGAAACGCATCACTCCCACCACGCTGGTCTCTTTGGACCTGGGCGGCAAGAAAACAAAGGCTATCGTGCGCGACCGCAATTACGACGTCGTCACCGGCGAATTGCTGCACCTCGATTTCCTGGCAATTTCGATGACCGAAAAACTGAAGGCAAATGTTGCCATCGAACTGACTGGCGAAGCTCCTGTTTTATCCGAAGTGCCCGGATCATTGGTTAATCAGATTCTTACCGAACTGGAAGTTGAAGCGCTGCCTAATGACATGCCCGAGCGCATCGAGGTTGACCTCACTGGTCTCGAAACCACTGAAGATTTAATCACCGTCGCAGATTTGAACCTGGACGACAAAATCACCATACTGACGGATGAAGCAGAAGTTATCGTTTCGATCGGTTACGTGGCTGAAGAGGAAGAACCCGAGGAGCTCGAAGAACAAATTTCGATTGAGCCTGAGGTTATGGAAAAAGGCAAGAAGGAAGAAGACGAAGAGTAATCCTTTTTTCCAACACTATTCTGCAAATAAAAAAACCTGTCCATGGACAGGTTTTTTTGGTTGTATCGAACCCTCGTGGCTGGTTCTGTGTGAAGCCGGACGGTCGGGATATCAACTCGTTCTTCCCTTGCCCTACGGATTTGTCATCCTGAGCATCTATTGCAAAGCATCTTTCCACTCCCACGGGCAAGATTCGTAGACAGCACACTTCGAGCCATATCGTCCCAACAGATTGTTTATTGGTACATTCTGAGAAACCAGAATGACAATCCAAGCAAAACTAAGCATGACCAGCAGTCTCATTCCAACCGACCAGCTATTCAGATAAGGCTATTAATAAAACTGTTCACGATACGATTTGGGTGGTCACAAGTCGAGCAGATTTAACAGCTCCACTGTCATGGTAGCAGTGGCACCCCAGACGGTTTCGCCATCATAGGGCTTAAAATAGACTGCATCAAAATCCCTGCCAAGGTGGGTGTGCACGCGGAAATAGCGATTCTGCTTATCCGCGAGCCATTGGATCGGGATCGAAAAAACACGATCAACCTCATCAGGATTAACCGTCAGAGGGGTAGGCCATTCACAAACCCCCACCACAGGGGTTACTTTGAAGCGAGTGACCATGTCCATATCTGCCAGGCAGCCCAAAACGGTTACCACACGGGGATTGAGACCGATCTCTTCCTGGGATTCACGCAGTGCGGTGGCGACGATGTCCGGGTCCTGGGGTTCCCGTGAGCCGCCGGGAAACGAGACCTGCCCGCTGTGATCGTGCAGCAAACTCGAGCGCAGCGTGTAAATAAGGTGCCAGTGGTGATCCCTGCGGATCAGGGGCATCAAAACAGCGGCAGGTACCTGGCGTTCATCTTGTGGGTGGAGGTTTTGAAACTCCCGCAAACTGCCTCCGGCTGCATGCCGGGCAAGGCGTTCTGGCAAGTCGCCCGGAAGGTCCACAAAGGGGCTCAATTTTCCTCCGCAGCAGGCTGATTTTCTTCTGTTTCCAGACCAGGTTCGTGGACAAAACGGGCAAAAACAAGGTAGCCTGTGTGCGCAACCATGCGATCAACCGGTCTGATTTTAGCCCAGTCGCTTTTGTAATGGCGCAGTAAAATTTCGCAGACATCGATAAACGCGAAGGTGCTCTGTGAGAGTGCTCTCAGCAGGATCTCAACCTGGTTCACAGTTGGCAGCAAGGTGGCAAACGAACCGCCGGCTTTCAAACTGGCTGCAACCTCGTCGAGGTAATCATATGGATTGGGAAGGTCGAGGAAAATGGCATCGAGGTTTCGCTCTGCAAAACCATCTTTGGCTTCGCCAAGGTTAAATTCCACCCGCTCAGCCAATCCGAAGAGATTCAAGTTTTTCTTTGCCAGGGTTTGCACCTCGGGATTGCGTTCGTAGGAATAAACCTTGCCTTCGCTGCCAACCAGGTATGCCAGAACTGCGGTCAACCCTCCCGACCCGCCCCCGCACTCCAAAACGCGCGTGCCAGCGCCAACGCTGAGACGCAAGACGATGTAGCCGATATCCTTGGGATACATGATCTGGGTGGTTCGCTTCAGATTTTGCACCAAATCTGTGATGCCAGGCTGCAGGACGAAAAACGGGTTGCCAGTATGAGAGGTGAGCTTGATACCCCAGGGTTGACCGATGATATCGTCGTGCCTGATCACGCCGCGATGAGTTTGCAGAACCTCCCCCGGTTTCATAACCAGGAGGTGGCTTTTGTGCGTGCTGCCATGAAGTTGAACCAAATCACCGGGCTGGACGAGATTGACCTGGTCTGAAGCACCATTGTTCATAGATTATCCTTCGATGAGAGATTGGGTTCAATCCGACCAATCCAATGACCCAAAAAGAGAAAGAGCGCGCTGCCAATGATGCCGCCTGCCAGGTTGACCGATCCGATATTGATCAAACTGAGACCGAGATTGTTGGCAACCAAATGCCCAATTAGAAAACCAACCCAGCTTAGCAGCAGGTAAAGCAAAAGCCGACCTATTCCCCCATCTTTCCATAAATGAAAAAGCGCCCCCATTAAAGTTGCCAGGATGAAGCCAAACAAGTAGGAAGATGTATTCATTCTTTGATCATCTCTTCGTTGAATTTGCACACATGCACACATTTCCGGGCGCAAGGTTGCAGAAAACTCCGACTCATGGAAGTTTGTTCAATGATATCATGATTCAGCAGCCGCTAACCCGCCTGGAGGTAAAATTGAATGATGAACTATTCAGACACGCATACACATTTGGATTTTGACAATTTTGACCAGGACCGACCGAAGGTGATAACGCGGGCAAAAGAGGCTGGGTTGGTCTTTGTGATCAATATCGGCATTGACCTGCAAACTTCGCAGCGCTCGATCGAGTTAACACGCGAATTTCCAGGATTCATTTATGCCGCGGTTGGTGTGCATCCAAACTATTCCAGTGATTTTGATTTGGAGACCCTCAAAAGAGTAGAAACACTCGCATCGCAGCCCGGAGCTGTCGCCATCGGTGAGATCGGGTTGGATTATTATCGCGATTACGCCACGCCAGCTCAGCAAAAAGTTGCCCTCCTCGCCCAGCTGGAGCTGGCGCAGCGTTTACAGCTGCCAATTGTCATCCACGAGCGAGCCTCCGCGCATGAATTGGCGCCTATACTGTCTCAATGGCAGGCTGAGTTGCCTTTGGAGAGCGCGATAAAGCATCGACCCGGCGTGATGCATGCCTACGGGGGCGGTTTGGAATATGTCCCAATGCTGCTGGAGGCTGGTTTTAATTTTGGCATCGGCGGACCGGTCACTTATAAAAACGCAGAAGAGAAGCGGGAGCTGGTAAGGATGCTGCCGATGGAGCGGATGCTGCTGGAGACGGATTGCCCGTTTATGCCTCCGCAGGCACAGCGGGGTAAGCGGAATGAGCCGGGTTTTATCCCGATGATTGCCGCTAAGATTGCGGATTTGCGCGGGGTTACGGCTGAGGAAGTTGGCGAACAGCTAACGGGGAACGCGAAGAGGCTGTTTAATATAGCTAATTGATGATATCTTTAATTTTTTTTTGTGATGGTTTGCTGTAAGGCTTGCTGAGATACTATTTTGGCTGGGGATGCAGGACCTGAGTTTCTCACTTTAGTGTCCTGAAAAACACACTCTTCCTCGTTGAAATCTGGCTTTTGATGGAAAATAAGAAACTATGCCGGAAGGGGCTTGACCCCTTCCGGCGAAGCCAGCCTTTCGCAGGGAACACGGCTTGTCCCGTTCCGGTTTTGGTGTATTGGTTGTAGGTTTTTGGGAAGGGGTCAAGAACAGCTCGCCCCACATTCTTATAAAAAACCTTAACGCTTATAATCGACGAAGCGATAACCGACGCCGCGCTCAGTTAATATATATTTTGGATTGGAGGGGTCGACTTCCAGCTTTTTGCGCAGGTAATTAATATACAAACGCACATAATGTGGTTCGTTTTCGTACTCGTAACCCCAAACCTTGTTCAAAATTTGATCGTGTGTAAGCACCCAGCCAGCGTTTTGAACCAGGTGGTACAAAAGACGATATTCCGTCGGGCGCAACTGCACCAGCTCGCCCTCCACCCAAACCTCATGGCGGTCAAAATCGATGGTCAGGTGGTCATCCACGACGATGCGACCGGATTCTTCGTCCTGGTTGAAACTGCCCCGACGCAAAACTGCCTTAATCCGGCTGGTCAATTCCCTTGGGCTGAAAGGTTTGGTGACATAATCATCCGCCCCAAGCTCAAGTCCTTTGACGATGTCGCTTTCTTCTCCCTTGGCTGTCAGCATGATTACCGGAGTCCCGCCAATTTCCCGAATCATTTTTAATACAGAAAATCCGTCAAAATCGGGCATCATTACATCGAGCAAAACCAGGTCTGGCAGCGTGGTGCGCAGTTTTTCCATCGCTTCGGCGCCATTATTGGCTTCGACCACCTCAAAACCATCCTGTTGAAGATTGAGCCGGATGATTTTCACCAAACCTTTTTCATCATCTACAACTAAAATTCGCTTTTTACTGGTTTCCATAATTCTCCTAAAAAAAATCCACTACGATGACGGTGATATTATCTGTCCCGCCGGCGTCATTTGCCAGCTTGCACAAACGTTCAGCCCGGTTTTCGATTTGGGTATTTTCCCGGACTATTTCGAGCAGCTTTTTCTCACCCACCAGACCCCACAAACCATCTGTACAAACCACGAGATGCCCCGGTTTTTCCAACTGCTGATAGCCAACGTCAACCTTGAACCCGTCTGTCTGACCTAATGCCCGGTAGAGAACGTTTTTCTGAGGATGGATCTCTGCTTCATCAGGGCTGATCTGACCGAGATCGACCAAACGCTGTACCAGCGAATGATCCCTGGTCAGAACTTTTGCATGACCTTGTTCTGCAACCAGGTAAAGCCGCGAATCTCCGACGTGGGCGAAATATAGATCCCGGTCAATCACCAGCGCAGCGGTGAGCGTGGAACCACCGCCCTTAACAGTATCGAGGACTGCCTGTTGAGCAACAATGAAGGCTTGTTCGAGTGTTACCTGGATTTCGTCAGGGTCAAACGATTCGCGGTCTCCCAATTTGACGGGATCGAGCGTTTCAACAAAGTTTTGGATGGCAGTCGAGCTCGCCAATTCCCCGTTGGTATGACCGCCCATGCCATCCGCAGCCGCGAACAAACCAATTCGATGGTTTTGTTCACATGATCCTTGCTGCAAAACCAGGCATAAGGCGGCATCTTCCATGTGATCGCGGGTGAGACCAACAGATTGGGACAAGGCAGCTTTAACCACAATTGGCTGACCATCCTGGAAGCTTTCGGGAAGGCTATTATCTGATTTCGGTTTTATTTTTCGTCCAAGTAATCTCAAATTTCCACCACCAATTTTTAGTCAAGTCTTATGGGCTCTGCGTGCTGATTTCAAGTACCAACAAATAATTCTCAGCCGCCCAACCACTACGGGTTTTGTCCAGTAACGCTTCACACAGCCACCAGGTATAGCCATCGCTCACCAGCGGACCATCAATAATTTTAAATGCCTCGTCATCCAGCGCGATAAAGTTTACATCGCCAGAAGTGCCAGCCTGGGTGCGCATTCGCAAACCAACCCCCTGCGTTCCGCTCACCTTGACATACCGACCAACAGCAACCACATCGGGAGGCAGAATTGAAACATCCTGCAGCGTCGGGGTTGGCAGCAGGGCAGTCGGGATGGCAGTAGGGGTTTCTGTCGGAGCGGGAAGCAGAGTGACCTGGTAACCTGTGTCTGTGGGCGCGGGGGCGCGCTGCCCGCCCCGGGCGCGAAACACAAGATAAGCTGCGCCAATTAAGAACAGCGCGAAAACCAGCGCGCCGATCAAGCTATATGGATGGATTTTTCCTTTTAGTGCTCTGTCTTCCATAGGTCTTTTGATTATGCGTGTTTCTCCCAGAACAAGTCAAATTGCCTGAAGAGCTCGCCTGGTTTCTCAAAGTGTGGCATGCCCTTGGTGTTCCTGCTGCGAAAAGCCTGCCAGTTTTCGTTTTCGCGCACCATTTGGGGCAGCATATCAAAGCTCCTGCCTGGCTCATTGTCATAAACAGCCAGCGTCGGCACGGTCAGTTTCTCATAGAAACGTTCGCGGACGGCAGGTACTTTCAACTTCCCGCTCAGCAGAACCATCGGGGCGAAGTGAGCACCCGCCTGATGCGTGGAAGTATAAGCAAGGTCGATCAGTTCCCCCGATGTTTGATAGCAGAAACGTTCGTGATAATACGACGCGATGCGCGGACGACTGGCAATGATGTCGTACAGAGGCAAGCTCCACAGCGGCACCTTGAGCCAGGAGAGGAAAATATCCTGGAGTTTTTCCATGCGGCTCGCGCCCTTCAGAGAAGTCGGTGAGGGCATCTGCAGACCACTCGGGTTGATCATGATGATAGATTTGAATAACTCCGGTTGGTTAACCGCAGCCATGGAAACATATTCACTGGCGTTTCCCAGGCAAACGACGTGACAAGGTTTGCCGATCTGACCTTTGATAAAGTCGCTGATGGCTGCAGCGTACATGCTCGGGCGGTATGGTCGGTCGCTTTTCTGTGAACGACCAAAACCGGGCAGGTCGATGGCATAAATTGGGCAGACAGTTCGGAAGGAATCAAAAATTGGCAGCATGTCATGCAAGCCGGCATATAGATGCAACCCGTGCACCAGCAGAACCGGGGTTCGGTTGCCATCGGGATTAACGAAAAAGTTGATTTTTCCAGCGGTGTGGGAATCAAAGGTATGCTGCTCAGCATCCAGGATGATATTCAGCTTTGCATTGTGATCGATATAACGTTTACTGTAAAGAATCCAGCCCAGCTTGGCAGCGGTCAGCGCCGTCACCAGGCTGAGCGCCCCCCAACTTACTCCGTTACTTTTTTTGTCTTTGTTCATAAGCGCTCCTTGGAACCAGGATTCAACCTGCTCTAATTATATATGAGATTAATTATGAAAAATGAAAGCGTTCAGGAATGATTTCATCAACGACGTTTTTTCATCGTTGATTGGCAAACCCGTTCATGGCTTTCTGCAGAGCAAGGGGGATGGTAAAATTTCTGCATGAAGAAATACCGTTCCCGCGCAAAAAGGCGTGCCAATACTTTCCGTGCGATATTTCTCGCTTTGGGGCTTGTTTTACTGGCTGCCAGCATGGTGGTCGGCTTACGCGAGTTCAGCCAATACAATGCCCAACCTGAGAGGATCCCCTATCAGACTGAACTGCTGGGTATCCCTTTAGGAGGGCTCTCGTTGGATGAAGCCCGGCAGCGCATAGAAAAAGCCTTTTCGGTTCCGGTGGAATTGACCTACCAGGGGGCACGGATGCAATTCTCCCCGGCAGAGCTCGGTTTTCAACTGGACAGCCTGGCTGTCCTCAGTCAAATTTCACTTACACGGGCGATACCATTCAAGAACTGGTTTTGGGGTCAGTCGACTGCAGACAACACCCAAAATCTGGAATTGCGCTACACTCTCGATGAAATTCAGCTGCAGAGCTTCCTGATCGAGGTGTTCACCCAGCGCTATGACCAACCCGCCAGCGCACCAGCGCCGATTCTCTACAGCACCAATTTCATACCAAGCCAGCCAGGATATCAATTGGCGTCGTTAACCCAAACCACAGAACAGGTGAAGCGCGCGTTAACCACTCCAGATGAGCGCAAAGTTGATCTGTCTGTGACCGAAACAGCGGCAATCCCACTGGACTGGTATAACCTTGAGGTGATGCTGCGCCAGATCATCCAGCAAGAGCGTTTCACCGGGCTGGCTGAAATTTACCTGCGCGACCTGCAGAACGATCAGACCATGCACTTTGCCGTCGTCAATCACCAGGATGTTCCCGTGGATGTCGCTTATTCTGCCGCCAGCACAATCAAGATCCCGATCATGGTATCAACGATGAAACGACTTTCGGAGCCCTTGCCAGCCCAGGCGACCAACTGGATGAACCTGATGATCGCGGAATCGCTCAACCCGCCAGCTGACGGTCTGATGAAAGCTTACCTGGATAATGACCAGGGTCCCCTGATGGTCACAGCAGACCTGCGCGAACTTGGCTATCAAAACACTTTTTTGGCAGGTTACTTCGAACCCGGGTCGCCCCTGCTTGAACGCATCGACACACCAGCGAACCAGCGTCGGGATGTTTACCTTGACCCGGATTTCTATAACCAGACGGTTCCTTCTGAAACCGGAGACCTGCTGACCCGGATCTATCATTGCTCCAGTTCGGCTGAGGCTGCTCTATTCAATGGCGCGGTTACCGCGGAGGAGTGCGCCCTGATGTTGGGCTACCTGCAGCAAAACAAAATCCTCGCCCTGCTCGAAGCAGGGCTGCCTCCCGACACACCAATTGCTCACAAGCACGGTTGGACCAATGAAATCGATGGTCTGATCCACACGATGAGCGATGCCTCGGTGATCTATACCCCTGGGGGCGACTATGTGCTGGTGGTTTTTGCGCATACGGAAGAACAATTTTTGTACGACCCCGCGAACAGGCTTTTTGCAAGGCTCTCACAATCCATATATAATGCTTATAATACCGAAAACCAGGCTGCCTGGTATGAAAATTGATCCCGAGGGGATCAGGGACTGACAATGCATTTGATTTTGACCCACGAGCAAGCTGATTTGGACGCGCTCGCCTCCATGCTGGGGGCGCATATCCTCCATCCGGAGGCTTATGCCCTTTTGCCGCGCCAGATCAACCGCAACGGCAGGCAATTTCTGAAACGTTTTGGAGCTGAACTCGGCTTTTCAACCATCCAGGAGTTGCCAAGAGAACCAATTGATACGGTTTTGCTGGTTGACACCCAGTCGCTGGTGACGCTGCGAGGTTTGCATGAAGGTACCAAAGTGAGCGTTATCGATCACCATCCCCGAAAACAGCAGTCCCATTCGAACTGGACGATGGAGTTGGGCGATACCGGGGCATGCACGACACTTTTGGTCGAAAAAATCCAGCAACAGGGACTTGGGATCACTTCATTACAGGCGACGCTGATGCTGCTGGGGATCTATGAAGACACCGGATCTCTGCTTTACAGCAACACAAGCCCACGGGATGCCAAAGCGGTCTCCTTTTTACTCGAAAATGAAGCTGACCTGAACATCGTCTCACACTATCTCAATCCCCCGCTCTCCAACGTGCAGCAGCAGCTGTATGACCGGTTGATGACCTCGCTGACCAGTTACACGATTGAAGGCTACGACGTATTGCTGGCAAGCGCGGAAGCGTTCGATTTGAACGATGAGATTTCCTCCGTTGCCCATAAATTGCGCGAGTTCCTGGATCCTGACGGGCTGGTAATGGTGGTTTCCACCAGGCAGGGCGTTCGTCTTGTAGGCAGGTCGACCACGGATAACCTGGATATGGCAGCGTTGGCACGGCATTTTCAGGGTGGAGGGCACAAGCGTGCTTCATCTGCTCTGATCCGACCGGAAGACCGACCAACACCCGAGAACACGCGCGTGATCATGCAGCAAACCATCGATGAAATCATCCGCTACCTGCCAGCGATAGTCACATCAGAACAAAAGGTGAAGCAGATCATGTCACTGCGCCCTTTGTTACTGGACCCCGGGATGAGCGGAAAGGATGCCGCGCGATTGATGAACCGCTATGGTTTTGAGGGATATCCGGTAGTAAGGGGTAAGCAATTGCTTGGGTTGCTGAACCGGCGCAATGTCGACCGTGCCCTGGCGCACAATATCGACAAATCTGTCGGCGATCTGATGGAAGCAGGAGATGTCAGCATCCATCCGGAGGATACGATTACACGGTTAAAGGAATTGATGGTATCCAGTGGTTGGGGGCAGATCCCGGTAGCAGACCCGGAGACAGGCGAAATAATCGGAATCGTCACCCGTACCGATCTAATTGCTACGCTGAACAACAACATCAGCCCAATTCCCCGCAGTGAGCTGGTGGAAGCCCTCCAGGATGCCCTGCACGGAGACCGGAAACTTCTCCTGGAGGCTGTTGCGCAGGAGGCTGCCGCTTTGAACCAACCCGCTTATATCGTCGGTGGTTTCGTTCGTGACCTGTTGCTGCGAAAGCCCAGCCAGGATTTTGACATTGTCATAGAAGGCGACGCGATTGCCTTCGCCAACCGCCTGGTCGCGGTCTATGGCGGTCGAATTGTTGTGCATGAAAGGTTCGGAACAGCCAAGTGGATTTTGTCCGACCAGATGGACGAGATAGCCATCCGGCTGGGTCTCGAAGGCGGCAAAGACAGGTACGATTTGCCGGAACACCTCGATCTGATCAGCGCGCGGACAGAGTTTTATGACCATCCGGCAGCGCTGCCGGTGGTTGAGCGCAGCAGCATCAAAATGGACCTGCACAGGCGGGATTTCACCATTAATACGCTTGCCTTGCGGCTGGATGGTGAACATTTCGGTCAAATTTTCGACTTTTGGGGTGGGTATGATGACCTGCAGCGGGGGTTGATCAGGGTGTTGCACGCGCTTTCATTTGTTGATGACGCCACCCGCATGCTTAGAGCGGTTCGTTTTTCAGAGCGCTTCGATTTTATTATCGAGGAACGCACGCTCAGCCTGTTAAAGGACAGCCTGCCGCTGCTCGACCGTTTGAGCGGCGCGCGGCTGCAGCACGAATTTGACCTGATTTTCCTTGAAGGCAAGGTTTCACAGATCATGCGCAGCCTTGAAAAGCTGGGCATTCTCTCTTCGATCCATTCTGAACTCCGCTGGAAGAAACTGGACCAGGACAGAACAGAACTTTTCCTGTCAACTGCAGCTGAGAGTACGCTCGATCTCAAAGAACAACAGCAGGCAATCTGGTTCTTATGGCTGGAAGATCACAAGGTTGATGTTTTAGCTGAAATCGCTTCCCGGTTAAGACTGACCAGCAAACAATCAGAGATTATTAAGCAGACCGGGCAGCTGCGCAGGCTGCTGCCCGGGCTGAAAAAGTTGCGACCGAGCCAGGTTACCGAAACTCTGGATGTTTTCCCGGAATTGGTGATCCGGACTGTGCTTTATTCCGAGGAAGATGCGGGTTGTCAACAAATTTTGCGTGATTTCCTGCTTCATTACCGGAATGTGAGTGCTTATACCGGTGGTGATGACCTGCGCAAGCGCGGTATTTCTCCATCTCCATTATATGAGCAGATTTTAAGTCGACTCAAAGCCGCATGGCTGGATGGAGAAGTGACCAGTTACGAAGAAGAAATCGTCCTACTGGATTCCATCCTGGAAACGAAATGAATCAGGTACAGCTCGAAACAATTTTTCGCATGCCGGATGGTCTTAACATCCGTATTCGTCCTGCCCGGGTTAACGACCTGCCCGGGATGGAATGGGATGGCGAATATGCTCATTTTCGCAAGCTCTACCGTCAACACTTTCAAAACAGCCGTACGGGATACACGCGCATATGGGTGGCAGAAACCGAAGCCGGAGAAATTATCGGGCAGGTCTTTTTGTTGCTCTATTCAAGACAAAATGAGCTTGCCGACGGCTTGCACCGCGCTTATATGTTTTCGTTCAGGGTAAAACCTGATTTTCGCAACCACGGTTTGGGCGGATTTATGATCGAGTTTGTTGAAAATTATCTGCTGACACGGGGGTTTGATACAGTCAGGCTCAACGTTGGGCGGGATAATGAGCAAGCGCGGCATTTATATGAAAAACACGGCTATAAGGTTGTCGGACCTGAGGAAGGGCGCTGGCGCTATGAAGACCAGTTTGGTCGTTGGCAACACGTTCATGAACCAGCCTGGCGTATGATTAAAAACCTCAAACCAAATTCCTCCGAAACCGAAGGATCTGATTAATTTACAATATTTTCAGTTCAGATCACTGTCAGAATCGTCTGCAACTCCTTCAGCCGCGGTTGGTACGGCGCTTATTGATAAATCTGGCTTCCGAATTTCGCCAATGGTTATGGCTGCAGCACCCCGGTTGTTGGACTCCAGATGCTGGTTCACAAGATCTTTGAGATATTGGAAATCAAAATCAGACAGGTAATTGGGAATGATAAAAACCCGGTTGCCCTGGGCGGTTGAGAGCCACAATCCGTCTCTGCTTTCCTCGGCAGCGGAGATGCTATTAAACGCGATCTGAGAATTGGGATATTTTGGCTGACAAAGAGTAAGCCCATCGTCGGTAAGTTCCAGTGAATAGCTATCCCAAATCTCTTTCCGCTGGCGATAAGCACGATAACCAAAATAGACCATCATGAGCAATAACGCCCCTACCAGCAGCCAGGGGCTGCTCGCCGACTCACGCTGGGTGTATAGCATGAAAACTGCTGCGATAATCCCGGTAACGCCATAAATCAGGATGACATTTCTTAGTTGTTTTTTAAGTTGTTTGGGGTCCAAACGAAAAGTTTTTTGCATCGTTCCTCCGGCATAAAATAATTATACGGTATCCAGGCTGGATGTGAGCAATTGCCTGGCACGCTGCCAGATTTGGTCAAACATTTCCTTGGTCAACCGCCCGGTTTGGGTGTTTTGCATGCTGGGATGGTAAGAGCAGAGCATCCAGGACAATCCACCTGGCTGGTAAAGGGCGTTGTGAGCGAAGCGATATTCCTTTTTCGAAAGGTCAGAATATCCAGGCAGTTTAAGCAGATTGTCGAAGGCAATTTTCCCTAACAACACCACACCCTGGATGTTTGGCAGTAGATCGAATTCAGCCTCAAGCCATGGTCGGCAGTTATTGAGTTCCTCTGTTGTAGGTTTGTTTGCCGGTGGAGCACAACGGGCAGACGCGGTAAGCCAGCAATCGATCAGTCTTAAACCATCTGTGCGTGATTTCGATGAAGGTTGATTGGCAAATCCAGCCCGGTAAAGCGCCGGAATGAAAAAGTCGCCCGAGCCGTCTCCGGTAAACATCCGACCGGTGCGGTTTGCTCCATGCGCGGCTGGCGCCAGCCCAAGGATAAGCAAGCGCGCGTTTGGGTCGCCAAATCCCGGTACCGGCTTACCCCAGTATTCCTGGTCACGGTAGGCTTTACGTTTGACCCTGGCAACTTCTTCGCGCCAGGCGACCAGTCGGGGACACTTTCTGCAAGCGATGATTTCTTGCTCCAATTGTTTCAAATCATTTTCCATTGCCAAAGTGTACCAGAAACGCAGCCATCTCTCATTAGTGACCTATAAGATCAAAAAAGCCATCCACGATATGGATGGCTTTTGTATATAACCATTTTTGCTTAACGTTTGAAAGCCAGGGCATCCCAGCCGGCGTATTTACCAGTCAGATCGAGTTCCTGCTCGATGCGCAAGAGCTGGTTGTACTTGGCTACGCGATCAGAACGTGCCGGAGCGCCTGTCTTGATCTGTCCCATGTTCAGGGCAACTGCCAGGTCGGCAATGGTGCTGTCTTCGGTCTCACCAGAGCGATGCGAACACACCGCACGCCAGCCGTTGTTCTGAACCATACTGACTGCCTGAAGTGTCTCGGTGAGCGAGCCAATTTGGTTCACTTTAACCAGCAGGGCATTGCAGGCATCTTCTTCAATGGCACGGGCAACGCGTTTGGGGTTGGTCACCAGCAGGTCGTCGCCGACAATCTGCAGACGGTACCCGTTTTGAGCCGTAAAGTTTTTCCATCCTTCCCAGTCATCCTGGGCGAAACCATCCTCAATCGAAACGATCGGGTATTGATCGATCCAGTCAGTCCAAAAATCGACCATTTCGTCGCTGGTAAGTTTACGACCTTCCCTGCGGAGGTTGTAGAGTTTTGTGTCTTCCTCGTAGAATTCAGAGGCGGCAGGATCCAGGGCAATGCAGACCTCGTCGCCGGGCTTATAGCCAGCTTTTTCAATGGCTTCGAGCATCAGCTCGATTGCCTGGCTGTTGGCTTTCAAAGCAGGCGCGAAGCCGCCTTCGTCACCCACCAACGTGCCGTAACCTTGTGCTTTGAGGACGCCTTTCAACGCGGCATAAATCTCCGCGCCCCAGCGCAAACCCTCGGAAAAGGTCTCCGCGCCCAACGGCATGATCATGAATTCCTGGGCGTCAGTACTCTGCCATCCGGAGTGGGCGCCGCCATTGAGAATGTTCATCATCGGGACGGGCAGCACGTGGGCAAAAACACCACCGAGATAGCGGTAGAGGGGCAGCCCCAGAGAGCTGGCTGCAGCTTTGGCAACTGCCAGGCTGGTGCCCAAAATTGCATTGGCACCAAATTTGGATTTGTTCTCCGTGCCATCCAGTTCGATCAGCAGTTCGTCGATTTCCTTCTGCTCAACCGCATCCATGCCAAACAGTTCATCTGCGATTTCATCGTTGACATGGTCAACAGCTTCAAGTACCCCTTTTCCACCATAACGATTTTTATCGCCATCGCGCAGTTCAAGGGCTTCATGAACACCTGTAGACGCTCCTGAAGGCACAGCAGCGCGACCATAACTCCCATCAGCCAAAACCACTTCGACTTCAACCGTGGGGTTCCCACGGGAATCCAACACTTCAATAGCATTGACAAATTCGATTATCGTTTCCATTTTTTGTTTCCTCTTATTATTTGATTATTGTAGAAGTATAACCCGTCCTGCTTTTATTATGCCTTGAAACCTAAAGAAATAATTTCACAGGGAAGACCTTTCTGCTGGCAAGCTGCCTTGATCAGACCTAAAAACAAGGGATGTGGTCTGTTTGGTCTGGAAAGAAATTCCGGGTGGAACTGGGTTCCGATCATGTAGGGATGATCTTTGATTTCAACGATTTCCACCAGTTTACCGTCAGGTGAATTCCCGGAAAATGTCAAGCCATGCTCCTGGAGGGTATCTTTGTAGGCGTTATTAAACTCATAACGGTGGCGATGGCGCTCTTCGATAACCTCCCTGCCATATAGCTCCCTCGCGAGTGTGCCTTCCTCCAGTTGGCAGGGATACAAGCCCAGCCGCATCGTCCCGCCAAGCCGGTCAAGCCCTTTTTGATCGGTCATCAGATCGATCAACGGGTGGTCGGTCATCTTGTCAAATTCGGCTGAATGGGCATCTTCCAAAGCGGCAACATGACGGGCAAATTCGATGATTAACACCTGCAGTCCCAGGCACAACCCAAGGTAAGGGATGTTGTTTTCACGCGCATATTTCGCCGCGCGAATTTTGCCCTCAACCCCACGGCTGCCAAAACCACCGGGAACCACGATCGCGTCAAGCTGACCCAGTCTCTGCTGGAGGTCATCGGTTTTCTCGAGGTCAGGCGAAGCGATCCATTCGATCCCGACATCGACGCCATAATAGAGAGCCGCGTGCTTTAACGCTTCCCGAACGCTGAGATAGGCATCGTGCAATTCAACATATTTACCAACGATTCCCACCTTCACAATCGGTTTTTCTTTGGCAAGTTCGTCCACCATCCAACGCCAACCGTCAAGTTCAGGTGGGTTTTTGGCTTCAAGTCCCAACACATCGAGAAGGATCTCGGCAGCATGCATGGATTCCAATTGCAGTGGAATCTGGTAGATCATATCCGCAGTGACCAACGGAATCACGGCTTCAGGTTTGACGTCACAAAATTTGGCTATTTTCCTGGTCAGCTCTGCTTCGACAGGGTAATCACTGCGGGCGATGATCATATCGGCGAGGATACCAATCGAGCGCAGCTCTCTGACAGAGTGTTGGGTCGGTTTGGTTTTGGTTTCGGCAGTGGCTTTGAGGTGGGGCAGCCAGGTAATATGCACAAACGCGGTATTGTCTTTACCCACCTCATTGCGCATTTCGCGAATGGCTTCGAGAAAAGGCTGTCCTTCAATGTCGCCTACGGTACCACCGACTTCGATCAGGACGATTTCGGCTTGACTGGTACGCCCCAGCAGGTCGATGCGGCGTTTAATTTCGTTGGTGATATGCGGAATCACCTGGATTGTGCCGCCCAGATAATCTCCGCGGCGTTCCCGGTTGATCACTTCTTCATACACCTGCCCTGCCGTAACGGTACTGGTGCGTTTCAAGCGCAGGTCGCAAAAGCGTTCGTAATGCCCAAGGTCGAGGTCAGTTTCTGAACCGTCATCGAGGACAAAAACCTCACCATGCTGGTAGGGGCTCATTGTGCCCGGATCGACATTGAGATATGGATCCAGTTTTTGGACAGTGACGCTGAACCCGCGTGCTTTAAACAAGCGCCCCATGGAAGCGGCAGTAACTCCTTTGCCAACCGACGAGAGTACACCACCTGTAAAAAAGATATATTTGGTTGCCACATCACCTCCAAATTGCTTTAAAAAGAAAGGGAGGGCTATTTATCCAGCCCTCCCGGATTTTGTCAGGTTATCAACTCAGACCTGGTTGCGGGCATATCCTAATCGCCAGCGTTGATCGGTTTGTTCTTAATCGTCCGTTCAAAGATGTCATCAGCGTCAGAATTGAGTAATTTCTGTTTCTTGAGGCGGTTGGTAATTTCGGGACGGCGTTGTTCAGCCTGGTCCATGGCTTTGCGCATGGCAATTTCCATAAAGGTAGGATCAGGGATCACTTCTTCGTCAACTTCATCGACCATTTCATGTTTGCCGCGTCCTTTTTTCTTCGAGGGGGTGGCTTGGGCGGCAAATTCTTCCGGATTCTCCTGAAGAGCTTTGATGCTCAGCTTGATCTGCTTCTTGCGGCGATTGACCTGGAGCACTTTGACTTCAACTTCGTCGCCAACCTTAACAACCTCTGAAGGCACACGCACAAAATTATGGGAAAGTTCGCTGACGTGGATCAACCCAGGGCGCTCAGCACCGATTTCTACAAACGCGCCAAAGGACTCGAGACGAACAACTGACCCTTTAACCACCATTTCAGGGGCGAGCTCGCGCCATTCGTAGGCTAAAGGCTCGCGCATGGTAAGATCGTAATGGTCTTTCTGAACTCGTTTGACCCAAACGGTAATGAGCTGATCAACTTTGAGGACATCATCGATATTGGTGATGGCTTTTTCAGGGTCATTGGGGTCTACTACCTGGGAAATATGTAGAAATGCCGGAATTGTTGACCCGATGTCTACAAGAGCTCCTTGCAGCGAGGTCGTTAGTACCTTCCCTTCGAACTTCTGTTTCGCGGTGATGGTTGATTCATTATTAGTTTCTACACGATTTTCCATTTTCAACTCCCAATTGGGTTATATTCACAATTTATTAGTATAACCCTTGGATAGAAATTAGTCAACAACTTCGGAAATATTTCAGCAATTTTTAATATGAAAAACTGTTTTTTTTGTGGTGTCGGGGACGGCTGCCATACCATCCCGCGGAAAGCCGTAGGGCGAAACGGGACAATCACTTCGTAAATGTAATTCATAAGGGTCTTCCTGTTCCGATTGACAAGATCCTTCGCAAAAGAGGCTCAGGATGACCAAACCCAGTTCCTATTCCCTATTCCTTTTTCCTGTTCCCTGTTCGCGGTTGCCATGCCGTCCGGTGGAAAGCCGTAGGGCGAGATTGAGGGGGTCATGACATTGGTGTGACGGCGATGTTGCTCCCCCTCAATCCGCCGTTCACAATGACCACACACGACGGCGAATTGAAAACACACAAAGCGCGAGTAGAGGATTGTACGAGGTGTTTTCAATACACGGCTTAGCCGGTACAAACGTCTCGCCTTACGAAAAGATGGCTTCGCCGGAATGGGACAATCACTTCTTAAATGTAATTCATAAGGATCTTCCTGTTCCGATTGACAAGATCCTT
>DHRN01000035.1:32028-37955 GCA_002411175.1 Anaerolineaceae bacterium UBA5311
ATCCCAACTGGAGCACAGCGGCAACAATCAGGAACTGAGCGACCTGATAAGTGAAAATAATCCAAAATTTATATTTAGGAAGTCTTCGATCCAATTTATCCATGGCAATCATTACATCCGACACAAAAAACAGGATTCCACCCATCCCCGCCATCACCGCGGCTCGGTCCGACCAGCCCGGTCTGGCGAGGCTGGTCAGAGCGCTGATCGCCATCATCAGCACCAGGATTGAATAACTTTTAAAACATGGCAGCAGTTTTTTGTTCACATCTGATGATTCAGCAAAACGGTCGATTGCCAGGTACATAACCAGAATTCCTGCCAGCAACGCAAACAACGCCACAACGGTTACCGCGGGTGAGGGCATGGAGAGGTTGAAACCAACGATGTATGCCAGTTGTGCGATCGCGAAGGCACCCATTCCGGCGATGAACCAGCGCGTTCCGCGAGGAATCAGCAGAATATCTCCGATAAGCGAGAAAATTAAACCTAATAAAAAAGGAAATGTCGCCGTTGTGACTGGCGCTTGCCAAAGAAAGAAAACGATCAGAAAGATCAGCACCAGGGGTTTGCTGATGTAATAAATCAGCAAACGCCCCTTCCAGGCGGCAACCCAATTAACCAGGCTTGCCGCGGTGATGAAACTGAGCGAGACCAAACCGACCTGGTCAGACATTATTCCCCCGCACCTGCCAAACCGACCCGCTTCAGAAAGGCGGCATCGTTCTTCCAGTCTTTTTGTGTCTTCACCTGCAAATCCAGAAAGACCTTTTGCCCAGCCATCTCTTCGATGGCGAAGCGTGCATCAGTGCTGATTTTGCGAATCATCGCGCCTTTTCTTCCGATCACAATCGGCTTTTGCGCTTCTCTTTCCACAAAGATCGTGCCATGGATATACAACACCTGGTTGTCGCGCTCTTTATATTCATCCACGAGCGTGGCAATGCTGTAGGGCAGTTCGTCATCCAGGTTTGCCATTGCTGCCGCGCGGATCATCTCCGCGGCGATATCTTTTTCAAAATCTTCAGTAATTTGGTCTACCGGATAGTATTCCGGACCCTCCGGAAGGCGTTCTTCGATCAGCTCAATCAGTTTTGCCAAACCTTTGCCGGTTTTGGCAGAAACTTCGATTGTTTTTGCCTCTGCCAGCAAAGCCTGGAAGGATGCTTTGTTCTTTTGGATTTGGGCGGGGTCGGCTATGTCAGTCTTGTTGTAGACCAGGAGAACGCCATCCTGATTCTGTCGGGATTTGACTGCCTCGGTCAGCTGCTGGTCGAGGCTGTCGGCAGGTTTGCTGACATCAGCAAGGTAAAGCAAGATATCGGCATCCTGCAAGGCGAAAGTCACTTCGTTATTAATGAAACGGCTTAAGCGGTCTTTGGCGTCATTCAGACCAGGGGTGTCGATGAAGATCATCTGGTAGCGATCGCTGGTCAGGATGCCGAGCTGCCGGCGGCGGGTAGTTTGGGGGCGAAAGGACACACCGGCGATTGGCTGCCCCATCAGGGCGTTAAGTAGGGTGCTTTTGCCGGCGTTTGGTTTGCCGACCAGAGCGATAAAACCAGATTTAAATTGTTGTTCAGCATTTTCCATTTTCGTTTTCCATTTTTTTGATTTTACATCGGTTGCCGCAAAAATAATAATTAAAAGCCTACTTTCTGCTGTTTTCCCCTGATTCCGCGAAAATCGTAGGGGAAGCGTAGGTTAATCGTCAAGTATCAATGGGAATATTATTGTAATATAAGGTCGTAAGGGCGACTTCTCTTCTTCTCCTCCTCCTTAATACACTAATGCTGCGGTCGGCGTCCGCAGCATTAGATGGTTTAAAGGGGAGTTTTTTTTGGAAAGAGACATCGTGGAAGCAGGCTATCCACGCCTGCCAGGACGCCCCATTTTTTTATTTGGCAGCGGTTTGGTCCAGTCGATTTCCTGCCCAAACTCCTTTTCTGCGATAAAATCAAACCAGCAAACAACGAAAAATCTGGAGAATCCATGCAAGAACGAGAAACCTATCCGATTAATATTGCTGGCGTTGAGCGCCAGCTGCCTCTTTTTGAAGTCAAACCTGGGCTGCGCATCGCCATACTCAACATTTTGGGCGATATCGAACTGGTTGATGCCTGTGCAATGGAACTCAACCGCCTGCTTTCAGACACCAACTATGACGTCATCCTCACTCCGGAAGCCAAATCGATCCCACTGGCTCACATGCTTTCCAAAATAAGTGGAAAGCCTTATGTCGTTTTGCGCAAAGAATATAAACCCTACATGGGCAACGCCATCTCCGCGGAAACCTTGTCTATTACATCGGGCAAACCACAAACTTTGTTCCTGGACGAGAAAGATCTTGAGCTGATCAAGGGTAAACGGATTATATTGCTGGATGATGTGATTAGCACCGGCTCAACGCTGCAAGGCATGCACCTGGTGATGGACAAAGCCGGCGCAATCACGGCACGCGAGGTCGGTATCCTCACCGAGGGCGACCGCGCTGAATGGCGCGATATCCTCGCGCTCGGACATCTGCCTCTATTTTTCGGACAGGACAAACCATGCTGATCCGTATTGGCATGGAAGAAGACCCCGCCACCAGGTATACCGCCTGGGCACTGGACTTTCCAGGTTGTTTTGCCTACGGTGCTGACGAAGGCGAAGCATTATTGAGCATGCCCCGCAGGCTGCTCGAATTTGACTATTGGGTCAGGCTGCACACCAATAAACCCTGGTATTGCCTGGATGGCTTGGATTTTCATGTTGACGAGACTTTTATTGTCACGCGCGTCGACCACAAAGGTGAAGAATACGAAATCAACGCCTTTTTCCTGGATGACCTGCGCCCGTTAACTTCGGAAGAGCTCGAACAGGTCGGGCAGGTGTTCACCTGGCAGCACCAGGAACTTCTCGCAGGGGTTGAATTTGCAGAGCCTTCCGCCTTAACAGAAGTTCAGCCTGGGCAGCGTTGGAGCATCCAGGGGATTCTCGGTCATCTTGCCCGGGCAGAAGCCTGGTACCTGCAAAACCTGGGGCTGGATATGGACTTCACCGTCCCTGCCGGCGACGACCATCTGGCTGCAATAGAATACAGTTACCAACTTGTTCGTCAATACTTACCAACGCTGGTAGGCTCTACGCAGATTACCAGCTACGCGCAAGAGAAATGGAGCGCGCGAAAATTTGTGCGCCGTCTGCTCTGGCACAGGCGCGACCATATCGATCATATCCGGCAGCTTTTAGGCGTCGGGCAGGGTTAACTTCCAACGTGTTCGCAAGGCGGAATGGGAATTTGCTACAGTTTGAGCGAGTATGCAGTGTTTTCGCGGCGGGTTCTTACCAAAACCAGAATTCCACTAAATTTTCCTCCCCGAAGCCGGCTTTATTTGATATAATTAAAAGTTGGCGTTAAACTGCCTAAATTATATATTTCGCGTGGTAATCCATGCCAGACGACAGGAAGGTCAAAAAATGAAAGAATTCTCAACTGCAAATATCCGAAATATCGTTCTTGCCTCACATAGCAACTCGGGTAAAACCATTCTCGTGGAGAATTTACTGAATTTTACTGGAGCGACCACCCGTATCGGTAAAATCGAAGATGGGACCACCGTTTCGGATTTTGACGACGAAGAAAAACGCCGAAATATTTCTCTTTTCACCTCCGTATTGCCTGTGATTTATAAGGATGTCAAGTTCAATTTCCTCGACACCCCCGGGTATACCGATTTCGTTGGCGAAGTTGTTTCGGCGATGCGCGTGGCAGATTGTGCCCTGATTTTGGTCGATTCGGTTGGCGGTCTTGAAGTTGGCACCGAAACCGCGCTGGACCTGGCAGATCAATTCAATATTCCCAGGATCGTGGTCATCAACAAGATGGACCGCGAAAATGCCAGCTATCAAAAAGCATTCGACTCGGTTCAAAACGGGATAGATGGACGATTGATCCCGATGCAGCTGCCCTTGGGCGAGAAAGCCGATTTTGAAGGCGTGATCGACCTGGTCAACATGAAAGCCTATAAAGGCGATGGGAAAACCGCGGTCGAAATCCCGGCTGAATACCAGGATCAGGCTGAAGAAGCCCGCATGCTCCTGGTTGAAGCCGCGGCTGAAGGTGAAGACAGCCTGCTCGAAAAGTATTTTGAAAATGGCGATCTTTCAGGAGACGAAATCCTGCAAGGTCTGCACAAAGCCATCGATGAAAGCAACATCATCCCTGTACTCGTGGCAGCCGGTGGACGCATGATCGGCATCGCCCCCCTGATTGAAGCTCTGCTCGCGCTGGCTCCCTCGCCGAAAGAACGTCCTGCCGTTACAGCAAAATCGCCCAAAGGCGAAGTTGAACTAAATTTCAATGATGCTGGACCGCTTGCAGCCTATGTTTGGAAGACCACAGCAGACCCATTCGTCGGGCGTCAGACCTTTTTCCGGGTCTATTCCGGCACGATGAATTCGGACACACGTGTATGGAACGCCAATAAGGGCGAGGAAGAACGCCTGGCAAGTGTGCAGGTGCCATTTGGCAAGGATATGCACTCTGTGCCGGTTATTCACAGTGGTGATATTGGAGCGGTGGCGAAACTTACAGTGACGACAACTGGCGACACGCTGACCACAAAAGAGCAAAACCTGACCCTGCCCGTTCCTGATTATCCCAATCCGCTTTATCGCGTCGCCATCACCCCACGGACCCAATCTGACGCTGCCAAGATGAGCCAGACTTTGAACCGGCTGGTTGAAGAAGATATGACCCTTTCGTGGGAAATGGAAGCCGCAACCCGCCAAACGCTGATGTTTGGAATGGGAGATCAGCACATCGATGTGGCAGTCAAGCGGGCTGAGCAAAAATTCCAGCTGAACCTGGATTTGCACGAACCCAAAGTGCCTTACGAAGAGCACATCACAAAAGAAGCCAGCGCGATGTATCGTCACAAAAAGCAAACCGGCGGTTCCGGTCAGTTTGGTGAAGTGCACCTGAAGATCTTCCCCATCGAAGGAGAAGAATTCTCGTTTAGCAATGACGTTTTTGGAGGCGCGATCTCGAGCAATTACATGGCTCCTATCGAAAAAGGCATCCGTGCCGTGATGAAAGAAGGCGTTGTGGCTGGTTACCCTGCGCATAATATCGGTGTTTCCGTTTATGACGGCAAGGAACATCCGGTCGACTCAAAGCCGATCGCCTTCGAAATTGCCGGTCGCGAAGCTTTCAAGCTGGCATTCAAAGATGCCAACCCTGTGTTGTATGAACCGATCATGAAAGTATCCGTGAACATGCCTGAGGCAAACATGGGTGATATCATGGGAGATCTGAACACCAGGCGTGCCCGCGTGCAGGGGATGAGCTCTGATCGGGGTAAATCTATCATTCATGCTGAGGTGCCGCTCTCAGAGATGATGCGCTATACCACCAACCTGCGCTCGATGACCGGTGGTCGCGGTACGTTCTCGATGGAATTCGACCATTACGACCTGGTTCCGATGCACCTGGCACAGGAAATTATGGATGCCCGGCAGAAGGAATTGAAACACGAAGAGTAGTCTTTGTTTGAAAAGATAGGTTGAAGAGGTTGGTAGTTGCCAACCTCTTTTTTCTTAAAGCCCGAGTTTCTCACTTTCCAGAATAACCTGATCTCAACGAGGAAGAAGGTGTTTTTACGATCACTCAAATGAGGAACTCAATAAATTGGCTGATTGTGGAATCTAAACCTAATGAACGTGTACCCCGCGTTCCGGCGAAGCCATCTTTTTGTAGGGAACGCGGCTCGTCCCGTTCCGGCGAAGCCATCTTTTCGTAGGGAACGCGGCTTGTCCCGTTCCGGCGAAGCCATCATTCGTATGGAACGCGGCTTGTCCCGTTCCGGCGAAGCCATCTTTTCGTAGGGCGAGATTGAGGGAGTTGTGACATTGGTGTAACGGATATGTTGCTCCCCCTCAAT
>DHRN01000062.1 GCA_002411175.1 Anaerolineaceae bacterium UBA5311
TCATCCTGAACGAAGTGACACATAGTGTACTTCGCAAGGATCTTACCCTCCAATCGACAAGATCCTTCGCAAAAGAGGCTCAGGATGACAAAACCCAGTTCCTGGTCCCTATTCCCTGTTCCCTGTTCTCCCCGCTCCCTGTTCCCTGCTCCCCGCTCCCCGTTTCCTGCTCACCTCCTGAACCAGCCCCTGCCGTTTTGGATCTTGCGTTTTTTGTTTTTGAACTACACACATTCCTATTGAAAATTGCGGATCAAAAAACATTTGACGCGCGTTCAAGTGCGTGCTAAAATATCAATCCCCGAACACGGGCGCGTAGCTCAATGGTAGAGCAGCGGCCTTTTAAGCCGTTTGTTGGGAGTTCGATCCTCCCCGCGCTCATTTTTTGTTTAAGCTCCCGAAACGTGGAAATTTAACTAAGAATGGGGAGATATCGGTATAAAAAAGGTCTGCTTCTCATCCCATCTTGTGAATGTACGTAGATCTAAAACGCAATACGCAGGGTAATCGGACTCCGAAACGGAAGCATTCGGTTCAGTAAATGAAGACGGGACGGCATGGCAGCCCGCACCTACTCGTATCTGCCGTTAACGGGCGGGCATGGCAACCGGCCCCTACGCGAATCCGTAGGGGAGACCTGCCACGGTCTCCCGCTCTCTGGACCGTGACCCGGTTTCGTTTTTCCATTATTGCTGGCTGGACGGCGTGGCAACCGCGAACAGGGAACAGGAACTGGGTTTTGTCATTCTGAACGAAGTGAAGAATCTGAACCTATTCCAACAAAAACCATACCGGCTTCGCAGGAACAGACATAGCGCAATCCGGGTTCTCACGCGACGGCAGGGCAGCCGTCCCATCAACCAGATTCTCTACAGAGCGAAGGCAATGTTTTTAACTTGCCGTTTTACCCCCGACAAGGTATCCTTAAGAGTCAGGTCATTCTTTGTCTGGGAATTTACACGGAGCGTTTTATGGATCTTGCCATTCTCTCTGCCAAAAACAATCACCGCCGGGATAGCTGGCTCGACAAACCGGTTTTCAACTGGTGGTCAGGGCTGACGGTCGAAAAACTGTTGATCGTCATCATCCTTGTGCTTACGATCTTCACCCGCTTTTACGACCTGGACGCGCGCACAATGTCGCACGACGAGATCAATCACGTCGTTCCCGCATACAACTTTGAATCTTACGTTTACGATCCTGTCACGCACGGTCCTTTCCAGTTCCATGCCCTGGCATTCTCTTATTTCTTGTTTGGGGATTCTGACTTTTCTGCCCGCATTCCTGCAGCGCTTTTCGGGATTGCCATCGTCGCTTTCGCCATCTTCGCCTGGAGGCGCTACCTGGGTCGCGTCGGTGGTCTGGCAGCTGGCACGCTGTTTATGATCTCTCCTTACATTCTTTTCTACAGCCGCTATACCCGCAACGAGGTTTTCATCGTTTTTTGGGGGATGGTGATGCTCTGGCTGATGCTGCGCTACCTCGAAGATGGCAAGCACAAATGGCTCTACTGGCTGGTTTTTATCAACGCGATGCACTACGTCGACAAAGCTACATCGTTCATTTTTTCAGCAGAAGCGCTGATCTTCCTGGCATTGCTCTTTATCGGCGATGTTTTACGCAAACAATGGAACAGCGAGCATGCAAAATCGCTCTTCCGCCTGGCTGTGGCGGCGACCCTCGCCTTAATCGTCATCACCATGGGCGTATATGTGCTCAGCAGCACGCCTTCTGCCAGTCAAGCGGCGATTCCCGACCCGACCACAGGCGTCCTTGCGGAAACCTTCGTAATTAACAGCAGCATCCCGCTTATTTTGAGCGCTGGGTTGACTGCGATCGCCGTTGGTCTCGCCCTCTACACGCTTTTCAAAGGCTTTGGGTGGAAAAATCTAAGCCACCTGCGCAGCTTTGACCTGATCTGGCTGCAGCTGATCCTGATTTTGCCGCTGCTCACCGCAATCCCCCTGCGGCTGCTCGGTTTTGACGCTACTGACTATGGACCGAATGGTATTATCCGCTCGGGCATCGTTTTTGTTCTCCTGCTGCTGCTCTCAATCGGTTTGGGTTTGCTCTGGAACCGAAAAGTCTTTTTGCGCAGTATGGCGATTTTTTGGGCGATTTTTATCGTCTTTTACACAACCGTTTTCACCCATGGTGAAGGTTTTTTCAAGGGGATCGTCGGCGCGCTGGGCTACTGGATGTCGCAGCAGGCAGTCGAGCGCGGCACTCAACCGCTCTATTTCTACGCGCTGGTTCACGTGCCCTTGTATGAATATTTGCCGGCATTCGGAGTTGTGGTTGCTTTCTTCATCGGGTTGAAAAAGCGGCTTTTCTTTGCCAGCCCCGAAGATTCTTTCGCACCAATCCCACAGACAGAGCCTGAAAATGAGGATGAGCTTCGAGAAGAAGCATTGGCTGAAGTCGAACTGGTTGAAGAGGTTTTTTTCCTCGAAAATGACGATTCGAAACAAGCGCTGCCTGAGGTTGATGATGACGCCCTGCTCATCACCGAGGAACTGAGGGAAGAGCCTCCGGAAGAAAAGGCGCACTGGCTGCATAAAATATTCCCGGATGTTCCCGAACTCGGCGGACAGGCTGCGGAATTACCTGTGCTCCTGCTGCTGATTTATTGGTCGGTTATGAGCCTGCTGGCTTTCAGCGTGGCTGGAGAGCGCATGCCCTGGCTGACCACACACATCACCATGCCAATGATCCTGACCTGTGCCTGGGCGGTCGGATACCTGGTTGAGCACCTGGATTGGGCAAGTGTCTGGCAGAAAAAAGGGGCAATCGCAGCGGTACTAGTTCCAATTTTCTTTATCGCCTTTGGCAGCCTTGTCGGTAGCCTGTTTGGCACGAACCCACCCTTCCAGGGCAAGGATCTTGCCCAATTGCAGGCAACCAGCACATTTTTACTCGCCCTGGTTGGCACAATCGGCAGTGGAGCCGCGTTGATTTACCTGGTCAGATCTTGGTCCGGAAGAATGCTGGCAAATTTCTTCCTTTTGGGATTTATTGGTCTTTTGGCAATCCAAACCGCCCGCACCGCCTGGCGGGCTGCTTTTATCAATTATGATAACGCCCGCGAACTGCTTGTCTATGCGCATTCAACTGAAGACATGAAGAGCACAGTTGAGCAGATCGAGACCATCTCCAAACGCCTTTATGGCGACAAATCGATCAAAATTGCTTACGATAACGACGTACGTTACCCCTATTGGTGGTACATGCGTGATTATCCCAACAAGTACGACTTCAACACCGAGGTAACCAAATCGCTGCAGGATTACCCGATCATCGTAGTCGGGACGTCCAACTACGCGCGCATCGAACCGGTGGTTCGCGATGACTATTACCAGTACGACTATAAGCGCATGTGGTGGCCCAACGAAGAGCTCTACCGCAACTGGAATCCACGCCGAATCTGGGATGACCTCTCCAACCCGACCAAACGTTCTGCCTTGTGGCAGCTCTGGTTTAACCGCGACTACACGGAATATGCTGTCGCTTTCAACAACCCTGGTCTGACGCTGGCAACCTGGTCGCCCAGTGACGGAGCCCGCATGTTCATCAAAAAAGATGTGGCAGCAATGATCTGGGAGTTCGGGATCAGCCCAGAGCCAGCGCCACCACGGGTAGACCCTTACCTTGAGGGTACGATCAGCCTGGAACCGCAAACCGTGCTCGGCGCGGCTGGCGATTTGCCCTTCGCGGCGCCGCGTGACGTCGCAACAGCCCAGGATGGCAGCCTCTACGTTGCCGATTCGCTCAACCATCGCATCGTTCACCTGGACCCGCAGGGGATCTATCTGAATGCCTGGGGCGGCTATGGCAACGTTCTGGAAGGCACAGTGCCCGGCGGCTTGCTCAATGAGCCCTGGGGCGTCGCGGTGGGTCCGGACGGGCTGGTTTACGTGGCAGACACATGGAACCACCGTATTCAGGTCTTCACATCCGAAGGGGAATTTGTGCGCATGTGGTCCAGCTTTGATGGTGGCGGCTTTGAGGACGGGTTCTGGGGACCCCGAGGAATTGCTGTTGATGCCCGGAACCGCGTCTATGTTACCGATACTGGTAAACAGCGCGTGGTCATCTTTGATTCGATGGGCAATTACCTGACCCAGTTTGGAAGTCTGGGGCTCGACATAGGCAAATTGGATGAGCCGGTCGGCATCGATGTAGACGCCGACGGCAAAGTGTACCTTGCCGATACCTGGAATTACCGTGTGCAGGTCTTTGAACCTGACGAAAGCGGCATGCAATATCAAGTGGTCAGTTTCTGGGACGTGGATGCCTGGCAGAGCCAGTCGCTGGACAACAAACCTTTCCTGGCAGTGGATCAAACCGGAAGAATATTCTTAACCGATCCGGATCGGGGACGGGTGATCGTTTTTGACCAAAACGGACAATTCCAGTTCTTGTGGGGCGGTTTCGACAATAGCTACATGATGACCACCATCGTTGGTGTGACGGTCGCCTTTAATGGTGATATCTGGGTGACCGATTCAACCAATAACAGCTTGTTGAAATTCGTGATGCCTGAGTAAAAAATACAGCTTGTGACACAAAAACCTCGGAGTACCGTAGAATAGGGGAATGCTTCGAGGTTTTACTAATGGAATCTGATACACGTGCTAAAAAAATCACCTCGCGCACCTGGGTGATCCTCGCCGCGCTGGCAATCACCGGGCAAATCGCCTGGGCAGTGGAAAACACCTGGTTCAACAGCTTCGTCTACGAAACCATCACGCCCGACCCCCGACCAGTCGCCTGGATGGTGGCTGCCTCGGCGGTCGTTGCCACGCTGACCACGATCATCATGGGCACACTCAGCGATCGTACCAGGTCAAAATGGGGAAGGCGCAAGCCTTACATACTGGTTGGGTATGTTTTCTGGGGATTGATGACCGCGGTTTTCCCAATGACCGCGTTGATAAAAAACATGAGCCTGGCAGTCGTGATGGTTGTGCTTGTCGATTGCCTGATGACTTTTTTTGGGTCGATGGCGAATGATGCCGCTTTCAATGCCTGGACTGCCGATATCGCCCCCAGCGGCAACCGCGGAAGGGTCGAAGGCGTGCTCAGCCTGAGCCTCTTCATCGCCCAGCTGATTTCCATTGTCGCAGCCGGGCTTTTTATAGACAGGGCTGGATATTTCGCTTTCTTTTACATCCTCGGTGGGATCGTGATGGTCGTCGGTCTGCTTGCCGGCAGAGCGATCAACGAAAAGCCTGCCCCACCGCTTCCGGGGGAGCCGAAACCTTTCTGGCAGGAAATGAAAGAGACCTTTGACCTGAGAACAATCATGGCAAACAAGTCGCTTTTCCTCCTGCTGACCAGCGCGATGCTCCTGGGGATCGGGTTTCAGGTCGCCTTCCCTTATATGTTGATTTATATCAACCACACCATCGGAGTGAGCAAGAGCGAATATGCTCTGATCGGTGGAGCAGTGATCGTCGGCAGCGCCATCCTGGCGGTACCAATGGGCATCCTGGCAGATAAACTCAGCAAAAAGCTGATCCTGGCAATCGCTATCATTGCCACTTGCCTGGGGTGTTTTTTCTTTTCCATGGTTCACTCAGTGGTGTTGCTCGCCCTGGCTGGTTTGCTTTGGCAAGCCGGCAATATGACCGCCTCAATCGCCTCAACAGCCTGGCTGAAAGACTTGCTGCCCGAGCAGTCGCGGGGCAGGTTTTTGGGCGTGCGCATGATTTTTTGGGTCTTGCTGCCCATGCTGATCGGTCCGGGGATTGGTTCGACATTAATCCGCACCTTTGGCACGCCGGCATTGCTGGAAGGAAAAGAAGGCTTTTTGGCAGTGCCGTTGATCTTCCAGGTTGGGACGGCATTGGGTTTGCTGGCACTTTTGCCACTGGCTTTTTTGAAACCACAAAAACTGTTTGGATAAGTTACTCTATGCAAAAACATCTCACACATCAGCTGACCACACTGTTCGAACCGGCACAACCAATCCCGCTTCCGGAGTATCCCCGCCCGCAAATGGTACGCCCTGTTTGGCAAAACCTGAATGGCTGGTGGCAATACAGCATCCAAAAAGGCGATCTGCCCAGACCCTCCAGTTTCGCGAAAAACATCCTGGTGCCTTTCCCACCTGAATCAGTGCTTTCCGGAGTTGAGCACGTTCTCCAGCCGGATGAGAAGCTTTGGTATCGGCGCAGCTTTGAGGTCACTGCCAAACCTGGAGAAGTAGTCTGGCTGCACTTTGGGGCGGTGGATTTTTCGTGCCAGGTTTGGGTAAACGGACAGCAGGTCGGCGAACACTGGGGCGGCTACCTGCCCTTCAGTTTCGATATTTCCCGGGCGATAGTTGCTGGCGAAAACGAACTGGTCGTTATGGTCGAGGACGAAACCGAGCACGCACTGCACCAAAAAGGCAAACAGCGTCTCGAACCTGGCGGTATCTGGTACAGCTCCGTTTCCGGCATCTGGCAAACGGTCTGGCTGGAAGTTGTGCCTGTAAGACACATCCGCTCGCTCAAGATAACCCCCTTCATCGACACAGAAACGCTCGAAGTAAAAGTTAATCTCAGCGATGCAGCTCTGGCGGCTGGATGCCGCATCGAGGCAGCCGCCAGTTTTGCCGGCGAAGAAGCCGGCAGGGCTGAGGGCACTGCCAAAAGTATCCTGGTTTTTCATCTTCCGAATGCCCGCTTGTGGCACCCGGACCACCCCCACCTGTACGACCTGGAAGTGCGCTTGCTCGCTCCCGACGGTGAAATCGACCGGGTAGACAGTTATTTTGCTATGCGCAAGTTTAGCAAAGTCAAAGACAGCCAGGGGTTCTGGCGTTTTGCCGTAAACAACGAACCACTCTTCCAATATGGACCTCTCGACCAGGGTTACTACCCCGAGGGGCTGTATACCGCCCCGTCGGAAGAAGCGCTGCTTTCTGACATCGAATATGCCAAAAAGATCGGCTGCAACCTGATTCGAAAGCACGTCAAAGTCGAGCCGTTGCGTTGGTACCACGCCTGCGACAAGCTGGGGATGGTCGTCTGGCAGGATATGCCCAACGGTGGACGCACAACCAAGGACGCGGTTGTCTATTTCACCTTTACTTCCGGGATTCACCGTTACGACCAGAACCGTTTGAAACGTTTCGGGCGCGAAGACCCCCAAAATCGCCAGGAATTCCGTGTTGAACTGAAGGAAATGATCGAAACCCTCTATAACGTCCCCAGTATTGCCGTTTGGGTTCCTTTTAATGAGAGCTGGGGGCAGTTTCAGGCGATTCGGATCGCCGATTGGGTGAAAACTCTCGACCCAACCCGTTTGGTGGACCATGCTTCCGGCTGGTTTGACCAGGGCGGCGGGGATTTTCAGAGCCGGCATGTTTATGTCAAACCGCTGAGCGCGCGTGTTCCTGACAACAGGATTTTGGCGGTAACTGAGTTTGGCGGTTACACCATGCAGGTGGAAGGGCATGTCTGCAATGAGAAAAAACGTTTTGGCTACGGGCATTATAAGGATTCAGCTTCGCTGACCGCGGCGTATCTAAAATTGCTACAGGAGCAAGTCGAGCCCCTGATCCCGAAAGGTCTCAGCGCGGCAATTTATACGCAAATCACCGACATCGAGACAGAGATTAATGGCTATCTGACCTATGATCGTAAGGTTGAAAAGATGGATGCGGAATCATTGCGTGATGCCCACCGACGGTTGACAGAGACGAAGATAGAATAATTGCTCCTGTGCGAAGGAGCAAACATGCTTCTCACTGCAATTGAACATATGCTGTGCTTGTTAAGTTGATATCCTTCACAACCTAGCACGCGCTCCGTGAAGAAGCTCAGGATGGCAAACTTTCCGAATTATTCCGTCTTGAAAAAAATCATCGCTAACGCAAGAAACACAATTGCAAACCCGAGCAAAATCCCAATGGTCGGCAGAATCTGGTCAAAAGCTTTGTTGCTGATCAGGATGTCTTTCAACCCCTGCATGCCCCAGTAGGTCGGGAAGATCTTAGCCATGTTTTGCATCCCTCGCGGGAAGAGCTCAATCGGGAACCAGGCGCCCGATAGCAGCGCGAAGACCATGCCAAATGTCGTGCTGATACCCGAAGCCTGGCTTTGGGTCCTTACAAGGCCCCCTAAAAAGGCTCCCAGACCAGCGCCAGCAAGCGCAAACGCCAGCATCAGCAAAAAGGTTGCCAAAGGACGCTCGAGCCAGGGAGCATTCCACACCAACGCGCCAAAGACCATCAGCAGCGCGATTTGCACCATCGCGATCAACACCTGCCCGAGAATTGTCGCTGAGAAATAGGTCAGACGCGAGGTCGGCGTAGCAAGCAGCCTCCTCAACGTCCCCCGTTGGCGGTCAAACGCCATCGTACTGGAAAGCCCAACTAGCGGGATAAAGACCCAGGTGATCAGCTGCCCGGCAGATGAGCTCGTGCCGGCGTCGTAGACAATTTCCTCACCAAACTGGCTGACTGTTTCATTGAGCCTGGAGGGCGCGTTGGCAACATCAAGCCAGACCACCGGCAATAATTCTTCAGCCAGGTTTTCCAGCTCAGCCTCAGTAACCTCTGGATGCAGAGCTTGATATCCCCGCAAAACAGAATTAATTTTTGCCTGGTCTCCCGTCAGCCTGGAGAGCGCAAATTGCAGCTCCTGATTGATCAACTGGCTGTCTGTGCGATTTGGCTGTTGGTAGAGCTGGACAACCAGGTCGCCCTTTTGCATGGTTTCGCGGTTGAAATCCGTGGGGATGACCAGATAGGTATCCATTCGCCCTTCGCCAAACTCATCCTCGGCTTCAGCAAGCCCGACAGCTTGCAGAGTAAAGGCATCATCTTCTGCCAAAAGCTCAAGCAGGCTGGCAGCAAGAGGAGATTGAGCATGGTCGACGTAATTGAGAACGATCGGGCTGGGACCAAACCCGCCAGTAGTTGCTGCCAAGACAGAAGTAAAAACGATCGGCAAAATGATAAAAAAGATCAACGTGACCGGCGAGGCAAAGTAGAGCCTGATATCTTTCCTGATGATGCTGAAAAGCTTAATCATGATCAACCTCTATCCTGAATGACATTATGACGAAAAAGAGCGGAGGCGATTACCAAAAGCAGCGTACCCATGATAAAGAGCGCCAGAAGGATTACGCCAAGATCTGCCAGGCTCCCACCTCCTGCCAGGATGGTAAAGCCCTCGCTTCCCCAGAGATTCGGAGAGATTCTGGCAAGGGTATTCAGCCAGTCTGGCAGCCTTGTGGTTGGCAAAAACCCCCCGCCCAACATACCAAAAAGGAGACCGATCGCGGTGCCGGCTGAGGACACCTGGGAAGGCGTCTTGAAAAAACTGGTCAGCAACATACCCCAACCCAGAGCGCCATACGTGGCAATGGCGATCAAAATGATCACACCCAGCCAATTGCCCCAGTTAAGCCCAAACAGAAGCGCTGAGGTCAGTACAAGGATCAAAACCTGGGCGAAACCTCGCAGAAAAATCCCCAAAGCCTTACCCAGGATAATCTGGTATCCGTGGGTAGGGCTAACCAGATTTCGCTGCAAGGTAAATTTGCGCCGTTCAATCAAGAAGGACACGCCGCCTCCAGTCACGTTGTACATCAGGAACATCAGCGCCAGGCTTGGCGCGATTAACGCCAGATAGCTGACGTTATTGGAGTCGACTTCCGTGTCGTTAACCACCAACCTATAACCAATCTGGCTCTCAGCTGCACTTTCGTCCCAGGATGTCAACCCCTCTGTGATTTCGGGGATTTCCTCATAACCAATCAGTCCGTCGTTCACTAATTTGGTCAACACGACCGCTATGCTGCTTTGGCTGGATTCAAGCTGGCTGATAAAAGTTTCGATTATTGTTCGGATAACCTGGACCAAATAAGTATGGTCTCCGTCGAAATATAACTCCAGCTGGACGACATCGTTGGCAGCAAGCGCCCCTTCCCGATAGAGCATGCTGCTGCTAAACCCCTCAGGAATCAGCAAGGCAGCAACCGCTTCATCATCATCAACCAACTGGCGGGCTTTATCAAAATTATCAGCCAGCATAGGTGCGATCAATTCATCCAATTCCTCAGATTGAAACACCTCCACCAGGGCATTGCCCAGATCAGAGCGATCTGTATTGGTTATAACCAGGGGGATGTTGGAAAGCCCGCTATCACCTGAACTGAAGCCGCCGCTAATCGCAGCCATACCAAGGGTTAACAAAAACGGAGCAAGCAAGTAAACAATCAAAGCTATCGGATCGCGAATAATCAGTTTCAGATCTTTTTGCGCTATCAAGCAAACTTTTCGCATCGATTAATCTCTCAACGCCCTGCCAGTCAATTGGAGGAAGACCGTCTCAAGGTTTGGCTCAATAACCTCGATAGACCGGATGCGTGCGCCAGCCTGGGTAGCACGATTAACAATTGGCGCGAGAATCTGCCCTGCGTTTCTCCCGAGTAAAGTTACCCCGTTTGCTTCTATAATTACCTTTGAAACATCATCAATATCTTCGAGACTGGCAGCGATTGTTGCCAGATCGTCGGTTGGATCGGTTTCAATGCGAATCGAATCGTTCTCACCAACTTGCTGCGTGAGCTCATCCTGGGTTCCGATTGAAATCAGCTTGCCGTGGTCAATAATACCAACCCGGTCAGACAGTTCCTGGGCTTCTTCCATGTAGTGGGTGGTGTAGAGGATTGACATACCCTGCTGGTTCATCTCTTTGACCATGTTCAGGATCATACGCCTGGATTGCGGGTCGATGCCAGCGGTGGGTTCATCCATGAAGAGTAGTTTGGGTTGGTGAAGCAGCCCCGCTGCGATGTTGATGCGCCGCTTCATTCCACCGGAATAAGTCTTAATCCGGTCTTTGGCGCGATCGGTGAGACCAATTTGCTCCAGCACTTCTTTGACTCGTTGAGATAGCTTCCGTCCTCTCAAATTGTAGAGTTTTCCCCAATAATTCAAGTTTTCAAGCGCTGTAAGTTCATCATACAGAGCCACTTCCTGGGGGACGATACCGATGGAGTTCAAAACCTGCAGATCCTCTTTGGTTATCGAATAACCGTTAATCAGAGCATCCCCGCTGGTGGGCTCCAGCAGAGTCGAAAGCATTGATATGGTGGTGGTCTTGCCAGCGCCATTAGGACCGAGAAGGCTAAAAATTTCCCCTTCCATAATTTCGAAAGAAACATCGTCAACTGCTGTGAAATCTCCAAACTTTTTCACCAGGTTCATAGCTTGTAAAATCGGTGGCATATAATTTCCTTTCTTGTGTCGATCTTATTCATTGTAGTGTCGCCATGAATCAGGCTTTATTTATTGTACAAATAATTACAATAATAACATGTTAAATGCATCAGCGATGGGTTAAACATCACACACGGCTGGCTTGGCTTATTCGTTTCGATAAAGCGCTTCAGAAAGCATTTCGGAAATCGCCCAGTTGTTCGGCAGCAGAACCATCGCGCCCTCATATGTGATCCAATTGGAAACCATTTCAGGACCGACCGAGAAGCGCCGTATGTTGTCTGAATTAGTCATCAACGGTTTCGCCATCGGCAATAACGGCAAAACCTGGGCAAGTTTGATGTCCGTATCCACATACTCGCGGTACAAACTATAGAGTTCAGGAACTTTGGTGAGCATATTAAGATTGACAGCCTTTTTGAAGATCGCCATGACCACCTCCTGAGCTCTGCGGTTGCGATCAAAGTCGCTGGTGGTCAACCGCGAACGGGCATACCAAAGCGCGGTCCCGCCATCCATGTGCTGTTCACCAGGCTCGATGATACACCAGCCACTTGGGTCCAGCTGACAGCTATCCTGCAGCTCTTCACTAACACTTACCTCAATTCCCCCAATGCTGTTGACCACATCCTTGAAGCCGTTGTAATTGACCATCATGTAGTTATCAGGACGGATGCCAAAATTAACTTCAAAAGTCTGTTGAAGCAAGGGAAATCCGCCCAACGCCCAGGCTGTGTTGATCCGGTTGGACCAATATCCCGGAATGGTCACATACAGATCACGCGGGAACGAAACCAGGCTTACAGTGCCATGTTTCGGATTGACTGAGAGAAGCATAATCACATCAGTGCGAAAGTTGTTCTCGCCGAAATCGTCCACCCCGAGCATGATGATGTTCCATTGGTTTTCAGGGAGCTCGCCCTCAGGTATCGCGGGTACCGGTGTAGGCGTGAACATGGGCTGAGGAATCAACTCAATACTGCCATCCTCCATAATGTTGGCAAAAGAATAGGGCTGAAAGGGGGTTGGCGTGCGCTGCTTGTCTTTGAGACTGATGTACCAGGGGGAATTTTCAGATTGTGCCATCGCCGTAATAAAGACAGAACCGAGAATTACACCGATGAATGACATGGATAAAATGAAAACGACTGTGATGGTGATGGATTGGTGCTTTTTCAGGCGCATTGTGTCAGCTTTCAGTTAATACTATCTATATCGGCAGCAGGATTTTCTTCATCCCCGGGGTTAAGTATACTGCCGGGAGGGTGGAAAAGTCCATTAATAAGCAAGCTTGCTTGCTGAAGAATGGTTTTCAGCTGCTCAATCTGTTTGGAATTGCGCAGGATGGTTTCTTCGAGGTGTTGTTTTTCGAGGCGGAGGGTTTCAATCTGGACGACGCTTTCCCGGTTTTCTTCGATGACAGCCTGCAAAGTTTCTAGTTCGTCTTCCAACTCTTTTTGGCGGTTGACCCATAGCTCAACTTCTTCAGCCCAGGCGTTTTGAGTTTGTTCAAGATCGTTTTTGATTTGCGCGAGAATTTCCTGGTTGTCTTTGGCTTCCTCATCCAAAAGTTGCAGTTTTAGGGTTTTATCCTCCAAATCTGCGATAAAACGCTGGAGCTGGGCAGATTCCTCCTCGAAGTTGCTGGCTTTTTGCAGCGCCCTTCCCAGGTTTTGCTTCAGGGGTTCGAGGCGGGTCAGGTCCTCCTGCTCCCAGGTCTTATTTGTATAGGGTGTGAGCCCCAGGATGCCGGGTTTGGTTGAATTCTTAAATGGGTCAAGCGGGTAATAGAGCAAGTTGCCAATCTGGTTGTATCCGGTCAGGTCCATCAGGGCTTCTTTTTCAGCCCGGAGATGCTCAGACTTATTGGAAACAAGGATCTGCTCGTTTTGCATGGCAATACGAAGCGATGGAAAATCCTCAACCGGAAGATCAATGGATTTGAGGTGATCTTCGCGGATTAAATCGTAGGCGCTGGATAGCCTGGCAGACGGATCCCCTTCTTTATAAGAAAGAAACCCGAGCAAGTCTGCCGCCAGGTAAAGGCTGAGGCTATGGGAAAGCGATTTTTCAAGCTCATCACGCCCGGATTGAAGGCTGACCCCGAGGAAGGCATTGGCGATATTTGCCCGCAGCAAATGGTTTGGTTGGGGCTCCCTTACCCTGGACGATTGGTTTGTTGGTTTATGGTGAGCCAGGCTGATTAGCAGGGGATAATAGAGCAGTTGACTGAGCATGACCACAGCTGGCAAATCGCCTGCGATCGGAAGGAGCAGGTAGAGAATGAATCCAACTCCAGCAATAAATAGGATCAGCAGCGGTTCAACCAGCCAGACCTTGGATCTACCCTTACAGGCGACTCCCGCAGACAGAATTAATAAAAGCGTTAGTCCGATCCAGATAAAATCTGGCAGGCTGAAATTGAAGTTTTGAGCTGAGTGAGTGGGCAGCCAGGAAAGCGCGAGGATGGCTGAAGATAGCAACACCAGCATGGTGACAACCAGGGGAAGCCAGGCGGGGAGTGCGTTATCACCCGGCTTAATTATTGACCAGGTCAGCCAAACCAGGCAAATTAAATTTAAGCTTCGATGCAGCAGCGGGAATAAAGCCTCAACCTGCTGAACTCCCTGGTAGGCAAGCAAATTAGCTGTTAGTAACACCAGTTGGGAAACGAAAATGACCGCCAGGCTGGTTTGTAATGTTGCTCTGCGCTCGCCTTCTGAGCGCAGGACGGCGAACAGCGCCAGCCCGCTGGAAACCAACAAGAGCGCGTAGTACAACAGTGCGTAGGGAAACACCGTCAACACAGGGTTGAAATCGAGAGTCGGGATCATTTTGCTCATTTCCTGGTGTTTTTGATGCAAGAATTGTACCGCTGTCGTTTTGTAACTCAAGTAATTAAGGTCAAATTGCTTCACACGCGAAGAGTACAGCGTTGAAGATTTCGTGCCTTTTGAATTACATTGACTCGCAGTGATGACATGTTTTCCAGACAGTACCTGTGTAGAACAGACGCAGTACCGCTTTTGCCACCACCTCTTTAGAGGGGGGCAAAGGGGTGGAGATCCGGGAAGCGGGGAACGAGGAGCGGGGAACGGCAACCCCCTCTTTAGAGGGGGGCAGGGGTGGGAGAGCCGGGAAGCGCGGAACGGGGAGCGGGGAACGGCAACCCCCTCTTTAGAGGGGG
>DHRN01000076.1:0-241 GCA_002411175.1 Anaerolineaceae bacterium UBA5311
CACAATGATCACACACAACGGCGGATTGAGGGGGGAGCAACATCCTCGTCACACCAATGTCACAACCCCCTCAATCTCGCCCTACGGCTACTCGCGGGACGGCGTGACAACTGTCCCCTACACCATAAAATAAATAGATTATTCCATATTGAGAATTGCTGACGCCCCACAGCCTAACCAAGACCGCCTTCATGATCGTCGCGATTGTTTTCGTCAATTGGGCGATTTTTACCTGGCTGGC
>DHRN01000076.1:499-14917 GCA_002411175.1 Anaerolineaceae bacterium UBA5311
CTGGCGCTGATCTTCCTCAATGTTCTCCTGGTTGTTGGGGTGACAGACACTGCCTGTCTGGTTGGAGCAATTTTGGTTTCGATTGTTGTACCGCTGCTGGTAACCTTGGTCGCGAATAAAGTGATAAAACGGGAAGGAAGCTAACTGCGGAATGGGACAAGCCGCATTCCCTGCGGAATGATGGTTTTAGCCCGAATGGGTCAAGCCGCATTCCCTACAAACTGCTAGCTTCGCCCGAATGGGGCAAGCCGCATTCCCTACAAACTGCTAGCTTCGCCGGAATGGGGCAAGCCGCATTCCCTACGTAATTATGGTTTCGCCGGCATGTCGCGGCTGGCGATGACATCCACTCCCGTTCCGATAACATTAGCGATGATCACGTCTTCGGCTTTGATCGGCGCGATCACTTCAATTGCCCTGATTTTCTCGAGCACTTCCCCAATTTTCCGTTTAGGGATTGAACCTTTGGTGTAAACCGGCAGCAACGGGTGGAAACCGTTGGGCACCCTCACCGTACTTGCAACCATGCGCTGCGGCGCAATCGCTTCCTGGCGTCCATAGATTTCGCCTTTGCGGCAGCGCTGACCTAAAATCTTAACGACCTCTTCGCCTTCCATGCGTACAATCAGCTTACAGCCCATCGGGCAAGCGGTGCAGATAAAATTCTTTTCTTCCATCTTATGCCTCCGATTTCGGGTAAATATCAACGGTCAATCTGCCAGCTTTTTCAACTTCAGCCGCCATTCTGGGCTTAAGCACAATTGTGACCATTTCACCCGGGCGCACATAACGTTCAGAACGCCTGACAATACTATTGGTTTCGCCGCGCACTTCCATCCAGACATCTTCTTCGATCGGTCTGGTCACCCGCATTTGCAGGCTGATATCGCCTCGTTCCAATGCTTTTTTATCCAGTTTGTGCGGGACTATGTAACGAACATTCATTCCAGGAACCAACGGGATATAGCGGGCAGCGCGGTCTTTTTCGGCAAGCGCAAATTCAGCAGCGCTCTTCCCAGCTTCTCCACCAGCCATCGATACGTAATCGACCAGATCATAGACATGTACCACATTGCCAGCAGCAAAGATGCCCGGAATGTTAGTCTGGAAATGCTCGTCCACATAAGGACCACCAGTAACGGGGTCCAGCGCCACACCGGCTTTTTTCGAAAGCTCGTTTTCAGGGATCAAGCCGACCGAAAGCAGCAGCGTGTCGCATGGGATGATCTCTTCGGTGCCAGGAATATAATTCCATTTGTCATCTACAGCGACTGATTCGATCGCTTCAACGCGGTCTTTCCCGATAATCTTTTTGATCGTATGCTGGAGTTGTAAAGAGATGTCCCAGTCATCGAGGCATTGCACATAGTTACGGCTCAAGCCAGAAAGGTAAGATTGAATCTCGAGCACCCGTTCCACATGCGCGCCCTCAAAAGTCAGGCGGCGAGCCATGATCATACCGATGTCTCCCGAACCGAGAATCACAAAATTATTACCGGGCATGTAGCCTTCCACGTTAACCCAGCGTTGGGCGGTGCCAGCGGTGAAAACTCCATTGGGACGATAGCCGGGTATGCGCACCTGCGCTCGGGTTCGTTCGCGGCAGCCCATCGCCAAAACAATCGCGAGGGCATCAACTTCAAGGTAGCCAAAATCGCGGCTGGAGAGGTAAAGTTTGCGCTGCGAGGTCACATCCATGACCATCGTGTCGAGCAAAAATTCGACCCCAAGCGAGCGTGCTTCGTTAATATAGCGTTGAGCATATTCCGGACCGGGCAGGTCTTCCTGGAAGGTTTGCAGCCCAAAACCGTTGTGGATACATTGCAGCAGGATACCGCCGAGTTCAACATCGCGTTCGACCACAAGCACATCATCCGCGCCAGCTTTTTTGGCATCTATCGCCGCAGCCAGACCACCCGGACCCGCGCCGATTACAACCACGTCATATTGCTTCTTAACCAACATCGGCAACCTCCACATCCTTGGTAGTCCGGTAAAGATATTCAGAGCCTTCGCCACGCTTAGTGATGTCAAAAACCGAAACACCAAGCTCGCGCGCCATGATTGCAACCACCCTGGTCATGTCAAAGCCAGCCTGGCAGCGACCAGTGCCCAACCAGGTGCGTCGCTTTATGGCGTCGTAAGTCAGAGAAGGCACCGGCGCATGCATTTCGGCAATGATTTCGCCTTCGGTTACATTTTCGCAGCGGCAGATCACGCGAGCATAGCGGGGGTCAACATCGCACAAGAGCTTGCGTTCCTGGTGGGTCATCCTGGCATAACGGGGACGACCTGGGCGGATGGGGTCCCACGTCTTTTTGGCAACAAACGTTTCGCCGGCATCTTTCAACAGGTCAACCACCATCTCAGCAATAGCCGGGGCTGAAGTGAGCCCGGGCGATTCGATCCCTCCGAGGTTGACGAAGCCCTGGACAGTTGCGGGTATCTCGATCACATAATCGTTGTTGTAATTGAGCCCAGGTGTCCAGGCAGGTCCGTTACCCATTGGGCGTAAGCCGGCAAAGTTGGCAATCGAGTGGCGCAAATCGAGGGTCGGAATCAGTTTCCTGGCGCCGTCGAGCAGTTCATCCATGCCTTCTTTGGTTAGTGATGTATCTTCCTTATCGTCGATGACATTCGCGTTGGGACCAACGATGGTGTTTTCATGCAAGGTGCCGGTTACCAGAATTCCTTTACCACGGCTGGATGGAACCGGGAAAAGCACATTATGGATCTGGACTTCGGCACGATCAAAGATAAAATATTCGCCCTTGCGAGGTTTAATGAAAAACTCAGGGCGCACGCCAGCTTTGTGCATAACATCATCAGAATAGATGCCGGCAGAGTTGATCACCCAGCGGGCGAAGAAGTCGCCACGATTGGTTTTCACACCGATCACCCGGGTGCCTTCCCAGATAAAGTTTTCGAAAGCTGTGTTGAGCATGACCGTCGCGCCGTTGATGACCGCGCTTTCCGCTGCCGCGACAGTGACCTGGAAGGGGTCACAAATGCCGCCGGTGGTTGCCCACAACGCTCCGCTGACTTCAGGGTTTATATCTCGCTCCCTTGAGCGCATTTCGGCTCCGTCGATCATCAGCATGCCCGGCACACCGTTTTGAACACCCTGCTTCATCAATCGTTCCACCAGCGGAAGTTCTTCTTCACCAACCGCGACCACATAGTCACCTCTGCGTTCGAAGGGGAAATTTAGTTCACCTGCCAGCTGGTCCCACATTGGATTCGCCCTGACGTTCATTAATGCTTTAAGCGAACCGGGTAAAGGGTCGTATCCCGCATGGACAATGGCAGTATTTGCCGAAGAACAACCCATGCCGAGATCAGGTTCTTTTTCGATTAGCAAGAGACTGCCCTCGTAACGGGAAAGCCAGCGGGCGATCATTGCGCCGACTACGCCTCCCCCGATAACGATATAATCGTATTTTTCCTGCACACTTGCCTCCATCTGTTTTAGTTGGTTTGGAAAGAAAAATTGGTTCGCAGTGTACGTGCATGTCCTGGTGATCTGGTGTCTGGAGAGTGCTTCCAGGGCATGCTTACTTATACAAATTTTGACCAAATTCTCATTCCTGAAGTATTATACTACCTGGCGCAAGTTTTCGTTTTTAAGACAGATAATTTGTTAAAATCTGTGAAAATTTCCGCAGCGTATCAATAATGTGTTATAGTTATGGTAGAAATTTGCGGCGATTAGTTCGCTGAAAATTCATCACAATTTTGTGTTCAAATCAAGTTTGAGGGAGTTTGGAGACGGGTTTGTTTAGACATATGCAGGCGCAGCTGTCAGTTGGAAAGGTTTGTTCAGGCAAATCTTTGGGACAGTTGCGTTTTTTTTATTATCCCGGCAATTATTCAAGAATGAATATTGGAAAGTGAGGAGCCTATCGATCGTATAAACTGTTGATTTCCGTTCAGCTAAGTTATATTTATTTTCAGACAAATTAAAAGGAGAAATATTCATGGAAAATCGAACAATGAAAGAGTTTATTGGCGAAGTCTTTGGCACCTTCATCCTGATTCTGCTCGGTGATGGTGTTGTCGCCAACGTTGGTCTGGCACCTCGCGTTGCCGGTACCGCTTATAACTGGAACACCATTACCATTGGCTGGGCTTTCGCAGTCATCATTGCGGTCTACGTCTCTGGCGGTATTTCCGGTGCGCATCTGAATCCTGCTGTAACCCTGGGTCTGGCTGTCCGACGCGGCTTCCCCTGGAAAAAAGTTGTTCCCTTCTGGGTTGCTCAGTTCATCGGTGCCTTCCTTGGTGCTGCTGCTGTTTACTTTATTTATCGTGATGGTCTCGTGGCTGCCGGAATGCCCAATGTGTGGTCTACCGGACCGGGTTCAATTTTCGGACAAAGTTGGTGGGGCGCGGAGAGCTCTGGTGCAACTGGCGCTTACAGCATGCTGACAGCTTCAATCGCTGAATTGTTTGGCACCTTTATCCTGATCTGGGGTATTGCTGCCAGCGGCGATCTGAAGAACAATGGTCTCAAAGACAATCTCGGCGCGTTCATCGTCGGTTTTGCTGTGCTGGCTGTTGGTCTCTCGCTGGGTGGTCCCTCTGGCTACTCCATCAACCCCGCTCGTGACCTTGGTCCCCGTGTCTTGGGCGCCATTGTTGGAACACAAGGGTTGTTTGAAGGTATTTACTGGTTAATCGTTCCGGTTCTGGTTCCATTAATTGCTGGTCCTATTGGTTTCTGGCTGTATGACGTCCTCGTGACCAAGAACCTGCCCAAGAGAGATTAATAATTTTACGACCACGCATGACCGCGAACACACAAAGCTTGGTCAAGGCTAAGTCGTACCAAGTAGAAAAGGAGACAAATCTATGAAAAAATTGATCAATGATCCTGAAGATGTTGTGAAAGAAGAACTCCAGGGAATCGAACTGGCTCATCCCGACCTTGTAAAGGTGTTTTATGACCCCGATTACATCGTTCGCGCGGATGCTCCCATTAAGGGAAAAGTTGCGCTTGTCTCCGGTGGAGGCAGCGGTCATGAACCCATGCATGGTGGTTTTGTCGGCAAAGGCATGTTAGACGCAGCCTGCCCGGGCGCGGTCTTCACCAGCCCGACTCCAGACCAGATGCTCGAAGCCACCAAGGCTGTCGACGGTGGCGCTGGCGTTCTGCATATCGTTAAAAACTACACTGGCGACGTGATGAACTTTGAAATGGCTGCCGATATGGCACGTGAGGAAGGTATTGAAGTCGAATCGGTGCTGGTTGATGACGATGTCGCTGTCGAAGACAGCACCTGGACTGCAGGACGACGTGGTGTTGGTCTGACCGTACTGATGGAAAAAATCGTTGGCGCTGCCGCTGAAGAAGGGCGTTCCTTGAAGGAATGTGCCGACTTGGCGCGCAAGATCGATGAACAGGGTCGCAGCATGGGTATGGCGCTGACTTCTTGTGTTGTGCCTCATGTTGGCAAGCCCTCATTTGACCTGCCGGAAGACGAAATGGAAATCGGTATTGGTATTCACGGCGAACCTGGTCGTCATCGCATCAAGATTGAACCCGCGGATAAAATTACAGAAATGTTAATTAATCCTGTGGTGGAAGATCTTCCTTTCAAGGAAGGCGATGAAGTCCTGTTGTTCGTAAACAGCATGGGCGGCACTCCCCTGATTGAGCTCTACATTGTTTATAGAAAAGCAGTGGAATTGCTCGAAGCCAAGGGCATTAAGGTCGTCCGAAACCTTATCGGACCTTACATCACCAGCCTCGAGATGGCTGGGACATCCATAACGCTTCTGAAAATGGACGAGGATATGAAGAAACTCTGGGATGCGCCGGTCAAAACCGCCGGAATGCGCTGGGGTATATAGTATGACTGAAACGCTACTGGAGTTCAAAACTCCAGTAGCGTCTTAAAGAGGCAAATGTGGCGATTAAAAAAGATGACGTATTGAATTGGGTTAGGGATTATGCCCAGGTGATCGAGGAAAATTTCGAAATGTTGACCGACCTCGATCGCGAAATTGGAGATGCTGACCATGGCGCTAATATGAGGCGAGGCTTCAAAGCCGTACTCGAAAAACTGCCCTCCGTTGAAGATAAAGATATCGGAGCGATTTTGAAGAGTGTGGGCATGACGCTTCTGTCAAAGGTGGGCGGGGCTGCTGGTCCGCTGTATTCCACCCTGTTTATGAAAGCCGGCACGACGATTGGCGCAAAAACAGAAATGGAATTAAGCGATTGGGCTCAAGCTCTCGAAGCAGGCACTGCGGGTATTGCCGCCCTTGGAAAAGCCCAGCCAAACGACAAAACCATGCTGGATGCGTTGTATCCCGCAATCAACGCGTTGAATTCCGCGATGGAAAATGGGGCATCCACTGGACAAGCTTTGCAAAAGTCCGCTGAAGGTGCCCGCGAAGGCATGCTGGCGACGATTCCCCTGATTGCACACAAAGGACGCGCAAGCTACCTGGGCGAACGCAGCGCCGGACATCAGGACCCTGGTGCGACCTCAACCTATTTACTCATTAAATCAGCCGCTGAAACCTGGGCAGACTGTTAAAGTCTGAAATTTAATCAAAATTAAAAGGAGAAAATTATGGCAAAATATGTTGGAGCAATCGATCAAGGAACCACCAGCACCCGTTTTATGGTCTTTGACCACGCGGGAAAAGTGGTTGGCTATGATCAAAAAGAGCACGAACAAATCTACCCGAAACCAGGGTGGGTTGAGCACGATCCTCTCGAGATCATCCAGGCAACCAAGGATGTTGTCGCTGGCGCGCTCAATAAACTCAAGATTGATGTCAAGGAAATCGCCGCTATCGGTGTCACCAATCAGCGCGAAACCGCGGTCGTATGGGAAAAAGCCACAGGCAAACCTGTTTACAACGCGATTGTCTGGCAGGATACCCGTACTGACAAAATCTGCAACGAACTCGCAAAAGATGGCGGGCAGGATCGCTTCCGAACCAAAGTTGGCTTGCCTTTAGCAACCTACTTCTCTGGTATGAAAGTGAAATGGATTTTGGAGAATGACCCTGCTCTCAAAGAAAAGGCTGAAAAAGGCGAAATTCTCTTTGGAAACATTGACACCTGGGTAATCTGGAATATGACCGGCGGTCCTCAGGGCGGCGTTCATATCACCGACGTCACCAATGCCTCCCGTACTTTCATGATGAACCTCGAGACCCTTGATTGGGATCCTGAGCTGCTGGAAGTATTGGGCGTTCCCCGTGCAATGCTGCCTGACATCAAAGCATCAAGCCAGGTTTATGGCTACATCAAGGGCAGTCAGCTGGACGGTATTCCGATCGCTGGCGATCTGGGCGACCAGCAAGCCGCCCTCTTCGGTCAGACCTGCTACAGCCCTGGAGAAGCCAAGAACACCTATGGCACCGGCTGCTTCATGCTCATGAACACCGGTACAACCCCTGTCCAGTCCAAGAATGGTCTGCTGACCACACTTGGCTACAAAATTGGCAACGAACCGGCTGTTTATGCATTGGAAGGTTCAATCGCTATCACTGGCGCGCTCGTACAGTGGCTGCGCGACAACCTCAAGATGATCGAAAAATCGTCTGATATCGAAATGCTTGCCAATAGTGTAGAGGATTCCGGCGGTATTTACTTCGTGCCGGCATTCTCTGGTCTGTTTGCTCCCTACTGGAAGAGCGATGCACGCGGTGTTATCGTCGGTCTGACCCGCTATATCAATGGCGGTCACCTGGCTCGTGCAGTCCTTGAAGCAACCGCGTATCAGACAGCTGAAGTCCTCGAAGCCATGAACAAGGATTCTGGCGTTGAGTTGACCGCTCTGAAGGTTGACGGCGGCATGGTCTACAACGAGACCCTGATGCAATTCCAGTCCGACATCCTCGGCGTGCCAGTGATTCGCCCGACTGTCGCAGAAACTACCGCCTTGGGCGCTGCTTATGCGGCGGGTCTGGCTGTTGGCTTCTGGGAGAAGGTCGAAGATCTGCGCGAAAATTGGGCTATTGACAAAGAATGGCATCCCGAAATGGATGAAGAGACCCGCGATAAGCTCTACAAAGGTTGGAAGAAAGCGGTCACGCGCTCTTTCGATTGGGTCGAAGAATAGTTTCAATTCTCGTTTAGAATTAAGGGGCGGAGCCTGCGCTTTCGCCCCTAATTTTTTTTATTGAATCGGAGAATCTGCAATGAGCATCAATAATAACAAAACCAAAGCAAAAAAGAAGGAAGACTTTGATCTGGCAGAGCTTAGAAAACCCTGGATCCAAAAGAAAACCGGATTTATCATCATTACTGTTTTAAGTATCGCCCTCATGATTTTGGTTGCCGTTCAAATCATTATGGGAAGCGGAGAATGGGGTCGCGGAATTCTATGGGGTTTCCTATTTGGCGGCAGCATTTGGATGGTCTTCTTTGGTATGACCTGGTTTCATTCGCTCTTTCGATCCAAACCAACAGAAACTGACAACGCAAAAAATCAAAAGTAGAGGGTGGAGATGGTTAATATCCTGCTTGTTTCACACAGTCACAAACTTGCCCAGGGAACTGCCGAACTCGTCCGGCAAATGGCACCTTCTCCTGATTTGAAAATCAGGGTTGCCGCTGGTATTGGTGACAACCACGAGGAAATTGGCACGGACGCGGTAGAAATTATGGATGCTTTGAATGAGCTGGCAGAGAATAACGACGTCCTGGTGCTGATGGATCTTGGCAGTGCGGTTTTGAGCACCGAAATGGCTCTGCAAATGCTTGACGAAGCAGTAGCAGCCAGAGTGCGAATGTGTCCGGCAGCTTTTGTGGAGGGCGCGATTGCGGCTGGCGTGCAGGCAAACCTGGGAAGCACGCTTCAGGAAGTTTATGACGAGGCAATGAACGCGCTGGCTGCCAAGCAACAGCAGATTTTGGGAGAGCTGCCTGCCGAGAACCCGGAAGTTGTCGATGTGACCGAATCACTTGAGAAGGTTGATGAGGGGAAAATCGGGGTCAACGTGACCGTCACAAACCCGTCTGGATTGCATGCCCGCCCTGCCGCGTTGTTTATCCAAACCGTGAAAAAGTATGATGCCAGCCTGAGCGTCACGAACCTGACCAATAACACCGAGCCCGTTTTTATAAAGGGCATGATCTCTGCGATGCTGCTGGGGGCAAAGCAGGGTGACGAGCTGCTCCTGGAGGCATCGGGCTCTGACAGCCAGGCATTGTTGGATGAGTTGGAAGAATTATTTTTAGATAATTTTGGGGAATAGCGCCTCCAATCCGCTGTTGTGTGTGGTCATTGTGTATGGCGGATTGAAAACACACAAAGTGCGAGTAGAGGAAAGTATGAGGCGTTTTCAATACACGGCTTCGCCGGTACAAACGTCTCGCCCAACGAAAAGATGGCTTCGCCGGAACGGGACAAGCCACGTTCCCTACGAAAAATTTGCGTTATTGACTATAAGAGTAAGGGACGGCTGCCATGCCGTCCCGCAAACAGCCATATGGCGTGACGTCTGAACCAACGAAGTCGGTAAAATTCTTGTTGGTAAAGGTACAGATTCTTACTATGTATACTTCGCATCACTTCGTTCAGAATGATAAAACCCAGTTCCTGTTCCCTGTTCGCGGCTGCCATGCCGTCCCGCGAATAGCCGTAGGGCGAGATTGGAGGCGCCGGATTATTCCATTGACGAGAGTGTATCGCGCCTCCAATCCGCCGTTGTGTATGGTCATTGTGGTCGGCGGATTGAGGGGGAACAACATCACCGTCACACCAATGTCACAACCCCCTCAATACACGGCTTTGCCGGTATAAACGTCTCGCCCTACGATAAGATGGCTTCGCCGGAACGGGACAAGCCACGTTCCCTACAAAAGATGGCTTCGCCGGAACGGGACGAGCCACGTTCCCTACAAAAGGATGGTTTCTCCGGAACGGGACGAGCCGCGTTCCCTACGAAAGATTTGCGTTATCGACTATCCCCGAGGCTTTCATTTTAGTATTCTCAAAAATAACCGCTTCCTCTTGGAAATCTGGTGATTTTAATAAAATGAGTAAATCAGACAATACTTAACACCACTTTTGTATTTCCGCTTGACTTTTATCAATAATAGCTGTAAAGTTAAGCGCTCTTAACTATTAAGCGAAATTAATATGAACGAACAACTATTACAATCCCTCTACGACTTGGCAGATCTGATCGCCCGAAACTCGTTAATCGAACGATTTCATTTCATCCAGGAATCAGGGCTCTCTCAAAGCCAAATGATGAGCCTGTTCTATTTGCATCGGCACCAGGGTGCCGCCATAAAAGACCTGGCAAACCATCTGGGTATTTCCAATCCGGCTGTTTCGCAGTTAATCGAGAAATTGGTCAGATCTGAGTTGGTTACCCGAATAGACAACCCCAGTGACCGGCGCGGAAAACTGCTGGAGTTAACTGAAAAGGGCAAAGTGGTCGTCAGCGATGCGAAATACGCGCACCACCAGTGGATCAAAACCTTAGCCGAGACCATCCAACCCGAGGAGGTCCCGCTGATCTACCAGGCGATCCAAATTATCCTCGAGAAAAATTACTCATTAAAAGCTTCTCAGAAGCAATCTTCAACTCAAGGTGAAAATTAACCTATGCTCAGATTAAAAAAATATATCATCCCTTACTGGAAAAACATCATTTTTGCCGTCATCATGGTAATTGTGGTGGCATCGGCAGACTTACAACTTCCCGATCTGCTTTCACAAATCATCAATGTCGGCATCCAACAGCAGGGCATCGAGAGCGGAGCGCCAGGTGCCATCAGCACCGAGACTATCCACTCGTTCGAACTGCTGCTCAGCCCCGAAGAATACTCCGCAATCCTGGCGTATTATGACCTGGTTGAGCCAGGTTCCGAAAAGGCATTGACATTAGTTGAGGATTTTCCGGCAATACAAAATGAACCGGTCTATATTCTCAAACCGATTGAAGAAGCCGACCAGCAAGCGCTGGAGAACCTGGTTGCCAAACCGCTGATTTTTATCCAGGCGCTCAACTTGCTCCAGAATGACCCGGAAGGAGCCAGTCAGCTGCTTGGAGAAAACCTGCCCGCGCAATTGATGGAGATCCCTGCGGGGGTCAGCCTCGAGCAACTGTTGAACGCTATGCCGACGGAACAGCAAGCAGCTCTTTCAAACGCTGTCAACGCTCACCTTTCCTCGCTTGAAGGGTCTATTTTGCATCAATTGACCGTGCAGTCGATCAACACGGAATACGCCCGGATGGGTGTTGATATCCAGCGTACTCAAAACCAATACATTTTGAGAATCGGACTGCGAATGATCCTGGTGGCGGTGGTTGGGCTTATCGCTTCACTGACGGTCAGTCATTTCGCCTCGCGTACAGCCGCCGGGGTCGGCAGGGATGTCCGCTCAGCCATTTTTACCAAGGTGGAGAATTTCACAACGGCAGAGTTTGAAAAGTTTTCGACAGCCTCATTGATTACCCGCACGACCAACGATGTTGTCCAGGTGCAGATGGTGGTCTTTATGTTGATGCGAATGGCTTTCCAGGCGCCGATGATCGGCACATTAGGAATTATCCGCGCGCTTGATAAGAGCCCGGGCATGTGGTGGACCATCGCCCTGATCGTTGGCGTGTTATTAATCGTCGTCATATCGCTTTTTGCAATTGTCACACCTAAATTCAAAATCATCCAACAATTAATTGACCGGCTAAACCTGGTTATGCGCGAAAACCTTTCTGGCTTAATGGTTGTACGCGCTTTCAATAAACAGGATTACGAAGAAGCCCGCTTTGACCGTGCCAATCTGGATGTTACTGAAAACCAGATCTTCATCGGTCGCGCGTTAGCGTTCATGTTCCCGATCATGAACATCGTGATGTGGGGCGGGCAGGTGCTGGTAATTGCGGTTGGGGCAAGGTTTGTCGCTCAGAGCGCGATTCAGGTCGGTGACCTGATTGCTTTTATGCAATATTCAACGCAGATTTTCTTCTCATTTATGCAACTTTCCATGCTCTTCGTCTTTATTCCCCGCGCGGCTGTTTCGGGCGACCGTATCGCGGACGTTTTGGAAACACCGATCACGATTATCGATCCCGTCGAACCAGTTGAGCTCCCGGAATCCACCAGGGGGGTGGTCGAATTCCACGATGTCGATTTCAGGTATCCGGATGCCGAAGAAGACGTCTTGCATGACATCAGTTTTAGAGCCGAACCCGGAGAAGTGACTGCGATCATTGGTTCGACCGGCTCTGGCAAGTCAACTTTAGTGAACCTGTTGCCACGATTTTTCGATGTCACCAAGGGCAAAATTACGATAGATGGCATTGATATTCGCGATATAACCCAACATGAACTGCGAAATCAGATTGGCTACGCCCCTCAAAAAGGACTGCTCTTTAGCGGTACAGTTGCCTCGAACCTGCAGGTGGGCAAACCCGATGCGACTGAGGCAGATATGCTTGAGGCGATCCAAATCGCCCAGGCATCAGATTTTGTGATCAATCATGAAGATGGATTAAATATGGAGATATCCCAGGGAGGGAGCAACGTTTCTGGCGGTCAAAAGCAAAGGCTTTCCATTGCCAGGGCGGTGATCGACAAGCCGCCGGTATTTATTTTTGATGATACTTTTTCCGCGCTCGACTATAAAACCGACGCGGCATTGAGGAAAGCATTGAGACAAAACTTAGGAGACAGCACACTGCTTGTAGTCACGCAGCGAGTAGCGACCGCGAAATTGTCAGACCAAATCCTTGTTTTGGATAACGGTCGTATGGTCGGGACGGGCACCCATAAAGAATTGATGGAGTCTTGTAAGACCTACCAGGAAATTGCCAGCTCACAACTAAGCGAGGAGGAATTAGCATGAGTGAAAATAACCGACCTCAAAATGGCAATAATAACCGCAGTCAAAGCAACCAGCAGTCCCATCCCCCTGCTGTTGGACGCCGGGGAGGCGGTCCGGGCGCTTTAATGCCCGGTGAAAAGGCACGGGACTTCAAGGGCAGCATGCGCAGCTTAATCCGTTACCTGGACAAGTATAAATGGCTGATCCTGTTGGCGTTGTTGCTTGCAGCCGGCTCAACCATCTTCGCAATTTTTGGTCCGCGAACGTTAGGGGAAGCGACCACCGAACTCTACCTTGGCGTTCAGCGCATGATCCAAAACGACCCCCTGGGGATCGATTTTGCGCGCCTCAGCCAAATTTTGGTGCAAGTTATGCTGTTGTACCTGGTTTCGAGCCTCTTAGGAGTGCTGCAAGGTTATGTGCTGACCACAATCTCAGCCAGGATCACCTACCAGCTTCGAAAAGAGATCTCAGAAAAGTTGAATCGCCTTCCGCTAAGTTACTTTGACCAGGTTACCCATGGCGAGGTTTTGTCGCGGGTTACCAATGACGTCGATACCATCAACCAAACACTTAATCAAAGCCTGTCGCAAATGATCACCTCGATCACGCGGGTGATCGGTGTATTATTCATGATGCTGAGCATCAACTGGTTGATGACCCTGATCGGGGTTACCATGGTGCCCATCGCGATGATCCTTATCAAGGTGGTGGTAAGCAAATCGCAGGTTTATTATCGGCAGCAACAAGAATTCCTGGGGCACATTAACGGTCACGTGGAAGAGATGTATGGTGGGCATGTCGTGCTCAAGGCGTTCAATGGTGAAGCCGCCAGCATCGCCCGTTTCGAAGAACTCAATGACACTTTGTATAGCAGCGCCTGGAAATCGCAATTTTTATCCGCGATCATCCAGCCCAGCATGCGCCTTATCAGCAACCTGGGGTATGTGGCTGTGGCGATGTTGGGTGGTTACCAGGTGATACAGGGGCGCCTGAATGTTGGTGAAATTCAAGCCTTTATCCAATATCTACGCTCGTTTCAAGAACCTTTGATGCAAATTGCCAACATAACCAATATCCTCCAACAAACCGCGGCTGCTGCTGAGCGTGTCTTTGAAATCTTAAACGAGAAGGAAGAGACCCCCGATGTTGAGGATCCCGTTCACCCTTGCGAAGTTGAGGGAGCGGTTGAATTCAGAAACGTACGCTTTGGCTACGACCCGGAAAAGCCGGTGATTAATGAGTTTTCGCTAAAAGTGGAACCCGGGCAGCAAATTGCCATCGTCGGACCGACCGGCGCAGGTAAGACCACCATTGTAAAGCTTTTGATGCGCTTTTATGACGTTGATAGCGGCGAAATTTTGATTGATGATGTCAACATTCAGGACATGACCCGGGAAGACTTGCGCAGTAAGTTCGCGATGGTGCTGCAGGATACCTGGTTATTCAACGGCACTATTCGCGAAAACATTCGCTACGGTCGCCAGGATGCGACTGATGAGGAAGTGGAACGCGCGGCGGATATGGCTTATGCCGATCACTTCACCCGCACACTGCCCGGTGGTTACGAGATGGTGCTGAACGAAGACGCCAGTAACGTTTCGGCTGGTCA
>DHRN01000076.1:15108-28244 GCA_002411175.1 Anaerolineaceae bacterium UBA5311
GAAGTTTTGATTCAAAAGGCAATGGATAAACTGATGAAGGGACGCACCTCGTTTGTGATCGCCCACCGCTTGTCCACCATTCGCAATGCCGACAGGATTTTAGTTTTGCGGGACGGCGATATTCTGGAGCAAGGAACACACGAAAGCCTGCTCGCGGATGATGGTTTTTATGCTGAATTATATAACAGCCAGTTTGTGACCCAACCAGCTTAACGGGTGGGTTGAAGCCACTGGTACGTATGAGGTTTTCTGTACGGACGGGGTTGTACGGATGGGGTTTACTCCATCCGCATGACTGGAGCCAGGATTTGTGCGGGAGGATAAAAGCCCTCCCGTACGAATGGGGTTTATGTTATCCGAATACTCGAAGCAAACCTGGTGAAAGGAAAAGCGGCTCCGCTGCTATTTCAGCAGTTCTCAATATGAATGTGTTTAGATCTTAAATGCAAAAAGCAGGAGTAATCGGACTCCGAAGCGTGAGAGGTGGGTTCAGGGCGTGTGCAGGGAACAGGTAAAAGGAAACAGGTTTTTCCATATTGAGAATTGCTGGATGCTATTTTCATTTCTTCATGACTTTTCCGGATAATGGGTATAATTACGGCATGAGAATTTCGAGCCTGAAAAGAAACCTCACGGGCATCCTGATGCTCCTGGCAATTGTCTTCACAAGTGCGTGTGAGCCGCGGCAAACCCCGGTATCGCCTCCTTCCGATCAACCAACCAGCACGGCGGTTATGCCGACGGTTGTAGTAAGCACGCCTGCACAGGAATCTCCGCTCATCCCGAGCGAAGTTCCCGCTGCCATCGTGGTCAATGGAGAAGCAGTTCCATTAAGTCTTTTCCAAAACGAAATCCTGCGTTATCGCGACAGCCTGGCGAGCGAAGCGATTCAACCGGCAGATGCCGAGATTCAACAGGTCGTATCCGACTTTCTTATTGATCAACAGCTGCTTGTTCAGGCTGCCCACCAGGCTGGTTTTAGCTTGAGTGACGAAGCTTTACAACTGCGAATCGATCAACTGGTGAGCGAGCTGGGTTCAGGAGGCGCGCTGACAAACTGGATGCAAGCCAATCATTTTGACGACGCGGAGTTCCGGATGAGCTTGCGCCTGGCTGCTGAGGCTGCCTGGCAGCGAGACCAGGTGATCCAAAGCGTGCCAGAAGAGGTTGAACAGGTTCGCGCTCAGCAAATTTTCGCCTCAACCCAGGCAGGGGCTGAAAGAGCCCTGAACAGCCTTAACGCCGGCGGAGATTTTAACAGCATGGCATGGGAATATAGCCCTGAATCTGGCGGTGAACTGGGCTGGTTCCCACGCGGTTACCTTTTATATCCAGAAGTGGAAGAAGCTGCCTTCACCCTGCAGCCGGGAACTTTTTCAGGCATTATCCAATCAGCGATTGGTTACCACATCCTGCTGGTGCTTGATCATGACCTTGCTCATCCTCTGACGACTGACGCCAGGACTTCCCTGCAAACGACTGCCCTGGAAACCTGGCTTGCTGATGCACGCGCCAATGCCCAGGTCGAGATAAAACTGCCATGAGTCGCGATCGCCGCGTGAACCCCCGGCAACCTGCTCCCAACCGTCCAATGGCAGTGCGAAGGATAGAGCCCGCGAAAAAGCAATCGGGCTGCGGGGGAGCAGGCGCGGCACTTTTCCTGATTCTGATCATCGTAGTTGTAATTTTGATGATAACCGGCGTGATCCCTTCGCCGACCGATCGCAAAATCACGCCGCCTCCGCTGATTGAAATCACATCCACCCCAATTTTGTTTAATACACCGGCGGCTCCCACACAAAGTGAACCAAGCCTGGTTCCGACCACCCCATTACCGTCAAACACGCCAACTGCCACAAATACACTCGCGCCATCACAGACCCCCCGGGCAATGCCTTTCGTCTTGCGGGGATCCCCTGAAGGCTACCCAAACGCGATGCTGCATCCCCAGTATGAGTGTGAAAAATATCTGTTCATTGGTGGGGAAATCTGGGATTTGCGCGAAGCGCCTGTTTTGGGGATGACTGTTCGACTTAGCGGTACCTACGGCGGTGAGACGGTCGATTTTACCAGCATTTCTGGTGATGTGACCATTTATGGACAATCAGGATTCGGGTTTGTCATGGAAAACAAGCAAATCGCAGCCAATACGATGTATATCCAGCTCTTTGATGCCAACGAACAGGCACTTTCAGCCCCTGTAAGGCTCTCAATTACCGGTCAGTGTGACGCAAATCTGCTGATCGTAAATTACAAACAAGTCCAGGAAATTTCAGACAATTAATCCCTTGCTTTTCGGGAAGAAATGGGGACGTTTTCATCTGTAAGCAAGATGCCTTTTAATGGTGCTGATTCCAACGGCATGATTTTGCTGTTGGCAAAGAATGCGAAGTCAAATTCGGTCATTTCGCCTGCTTTTTTACCCGGAATGGGCATAAGCCGTGCCGTCAGGGCTTTGTTCAATCGCAGCGCGAGCGCTGCCAGGTCGAGCAATATCGGGGTGAGCTCTTCTGCTGTTGTGTCACCAGGCAGGGGAATCACATCCAGTCCAGCCCCGCAGACGGAGGAGAAAAGCAGCAAATCTCTCACGGTGAGGATCCCCTCGGATGCTCTTTGAGCCAAACCGCTGTCTTCCAAAACTGGCAGCATCAGACCGTTAAACCCGGTTCGTTTGAATTCTGCCTTGTCGAGAGTGCTGGTCATAAAGGTCGAAGCGAACAAACTGCCAGCCAGACCGAAAGCCTCCAGCCCCAACGTTTCCAGGGCTTTGCCAATGGATTTTGAATCTTCGGGGAAGGGCGCCAGTGTGAAATCGAGTCCTTTGAACTCATAAGAATACATCCGGCTCACTTTTTGGGCGACTTCTTCCAGCCTGGCGGCGTGGGATTCGATGATTTTAATCAGCGCTGACGCTGCCTGGTCAAGCGTTTTGGCGGACGTAAATGCTTCCAATGCGAGGTCTGCGGCTTCAATTGCCAGACCAAAGGAAGGGCGACCTGGCGCTGCGTAGGCGGCAGGGTAAAAGGGCGTAAACGCGGGCACATTGGCGAGCGCGCAGAAGCGCAGGTTGGCAAATCCGTTGGCTTCCAATCCAGCGAGCTTCACAATCGTTTCCGCGCATGCCCGGACAGCCATAAGGCTCACCTTACCATCCGGCGTGGTCAATTGTCCGCTGAGGAAGATACGATCGCTTTGCGCGATTGCCTCCGGGACCATACCCCAACTTTTAGAAGCGCTGTTGACGGGACCCAACGAGACGTAGTCAAACCCGTCCGCGTGAGCTTCGATGGCATAACTCTGCGCGGCATGGGGCAGGTCGGGAGCAGCGATAAAGCTCTCACACGGTGGGGTAGCCAGGCGCAGTGACTGCACTTCGTAGCCAGCTTCCTGGTAGAGACGGCGGGCGTGGTTGGCAAAAATTCCAACCTGCTGCAGCATGAGCCTGTTGATGGGGAAGCCTGGTTGGCAAAATATTGTGATGGAACGGATTTTCACAGGCTACTCCCCGAAACGTTGGCGCGAAACTTCAAACATGAGCACACTTGCCGAAACCGCGGCGTTCAGCGACTCGGTTTTACCCCGCATGGGGATACACACCGAATGAGTTGCCAGCTGCTGTCCTTCGGGGCTGATCCCCTCAGCTTCACCGCCGATTAAAAGGGCTAAAGGCTGGCGAAAATTTGCCTGCCAGCAGCTAAGCTCGCCGTTCATGTCAGCATGAAAAACAGACAGGTTTTCGGTCAGCGCGTCGATCACCTCCCAGGGCAGCTGCTGGATGGGCAGGCGAAAGTGCGCGCCCATGCCAGCACGGACCACTTTGGGAGCGAAGGGGTCGGTGTTTCCCCGGGGGACGATCACCGCCTGGGCACCGGCAGCCTCCGCCGAGCGCAGGATTGTACCCATGTTTCCCGGGTCGCGTAATTGATCGAGAATCACGATGAAATTCAAGTCGGCGGGCAAAGGCAAGGTAAGCAGTTCAAAGACAGCCAAAATCCCCTGGCTATGCTCTGTGCTGCTCACGCTATCAAAGAGCTTCGGTTCCACTGACAAAACCAGGTGATCATCAGAAAGACTTTCAAGGAATGATTGCGCGCGTTGTGAAGGCATCGGTTTGTGTAAAATAAACTTCAGCGGGAAGCTGGAATTAACCCCTTCCTCAACCAGCCGCACTCCTTCAGCGACGAAAGCCTGGTTTCTTTCGCGGGCTTTGCTTTGCTCCATTAGTTTGCGGACCAACTGGATCTGTTGGTTTTGGGGTGAGGTGATCATCGTGTGCGTGTTCATGGCATGATTATACATTCGCCGGGACATCCAGCGAGGTGAATTTCATCGCAGTAGTGTAGGTCCCATCGGGAAAAATGGTCAACACCAGGTAGCCCGGGCGGGAATTGTTGCGCCATTCAGGATAGCCCGCGCCCGGATTGAGGAAGCGCTGACCATCCATGTTTTCATCGTGGGGATAATGCAGGTGTCCGTAGATGATTACATCGGCATCGGGGAATAGTTTCGCCAGTTTGCGTTGATAAAACTTATGGTTGTGGATTCTGCGAACCAGGAAGAGATAGACATAATTCCAAAACCAATGCCAAATGCTGAAATGCCCGTGGGTGAGGACGATCTTAAGCCCGTTAATCGTGAGTTGACAGGTTTTTGGCAGCCGGTAACCCAAAAACCAGTCACGATTACCCTGCACTGCCAACGTGGGGGCGATCGCTTGCAGCTGATCGATCAATTTTGGATGACAGACATCCCCTGCGTGGAAAATCTGGTCGGGTTGCTCGGCCTCGATTGCACGAAGGAATGCAGGTTCGATTTCCTCCACTCTGTCTCCGACATGGGTGTCGGACAAAATCACGATCCGCTGGGTTGTGGACATGTCGGCGATTATAACAGAGGAACATCGCGCTCAACCGACCTGCATGGTGATAGAATCCTATCAGGATTTATGGGAACCGAGGGCTGAATGGAATTTTGGGATTTGTACGACCGTGACAGACTTAGAACCGGAGAAACTGGTGAGCGGGGTAAGCCTTTACCGCCGGATCGTTACCACATGGTCATTCATATTTGCATCTTCAACCCGAAGGGCGAAATGTTGATCCAAAAGCGCAGTCTGGCAAAGCGTGGCTGGCCTGGCAAATGGGATGTGAGCATTGGGGGTGCCGCTCAGGTTGGCGATAGCAGCTGGCAAACCGCCCAGCGGGAGCTGGCGGAGGAACTGGGCTTGCTGGTCGATTTCAGCCAGACCAGACCCAACCTGACGATCAATTTTAAGCGGGGTTTTGACGATATCTACCTCCTGAATATGGACCTCGCTATCGCAGATCTGCGGCTGCAGCCCGAAGAGGTTGACGAAGTCAAATGGGCAAACGAAGCTGCTCTACACAGGATGGTTGATAACGGGGAGTTTTTACCCTATTATCACAGCCTGATCAGTTTGTTTTTTGAAATGCGCTTTGAGCTGGGCATGTTTTTTCCAAAGCATGTATAGGCTGGTAATTTTTTTTGATTGTTTAATTAGGTATACTCTTCCCATACAAACTATTTTGGAGGAAAAATGAATTTTCAAGCCTTAACTAATTTTGAAAAAATGATTACCCCGACAATTATCAAAATTCTGTATTACATCGCTATCGCGGCTGCTGTAATCGCTGGCATCGTTGTCTTTTTTGGAGGTATTATCGATGGCGTGTCTGGCGGTGGCATTGTGCGGATCCTCGGTGGTCTTATTGGCGGTCCATTGGTGATAGTCCTCGGTGTCCTGTTTGCTCGCGTTTACGCGGAACTGATGATCCTTGCATTCAATATCCACTCACACCTGGTCGCTATTCGCGACATGATGGCAAATCGCTAACCCTACCTCTTGTTTCTCATCGAGGTCGGACGAAAGCCCGACCTCTTGATTTTAAAACCCAGCCCTTTTTTACACATGCTGCGTGCAGCCTCGCGGATAAGAGTACAATAGAGAAGATAAATTGCCAGCCTTGAGGTGAAGAATGTTAGATATAAAATTGATCCGTGAAGAATCCGAATTCGTTAAAGCCGCCCTGTCAAAACGGCAGGTGGATGCCGCAATCATTGACGAGGTTTTACACCTGGATGAAGTACGCCGCGCACTGATCCTGGACGTGGAAAGCAAGAAGGCTGAGCGGAACGCGGTCAGCAAAGAGATTGGTCGCATGAAAGACAAGCAGGAACGCGAAGCGAAAATTGCCGCCATGCGCAGCCTTGGTGAAGAGATCGATGCACTCGATGAACAATTGAAAATGTCGGAAGCACGCCTGTTCGACCAGATGGCTGGCATCCCCAACATTCCTGACCCGGATGTTCCGATCGGGGTGGATGATAAAGACAACGTCGTGATCCGCACCGTTGGGGAGAAAAGGGATTTTGATTTTGAGCCCAAAGCGCACTGGGATTTGGGTCCGGAATTGGGCATCATCGATTTTGAGTCTGGAGTAAAGCTGGCTGGTACGCGTTTTTACGTGCTCGAAGGTGCCGGCGCCCGGTTGGAACGCGCGCTGATTTTTTGGATGCTTGATCTGCACATCCGCCAGGGTTATCACGAAATATACCCGCCCTGGATGGTGCGTGAAGAAGTGATGTTTGCTGCGGGACAGCTGCCGAAGTTTGCCGATAACCTCTATCATGATCACGAGGAAGATTTTTGGTGGGTGCCTACGGCTGAAGTGCCCCTGACAGGCATGAAGATGGGTGAGGTTTTCGAGGAGTCCGCGCTGCCTCTGAATCTGACCGCCTACACTGCATGTTTTCGCCGTGAAAAGATGAGCGCGGGCAGGGACGTTCGGGGGATGAAACGCGGACATCAATTTGACAAGGTCGAAATGTATAAATATTGCCTGCCTGAAAACGCTGACCTGGAGCTGGACAACATGGTCGCCGATGCCTGCGCGACCTGTGAACAGTTGGGGCTGACCTACCGGGTTTTGCTGCAATCCACGGGAGATCTGAGCTTTGGCTCTCACAAGACTTACGACGTGGAGGTTTGGGCTCCGGGAGTGCAGGAATGGCTGGAGGTTTCTTCGGTCTCCAATATCGGTCAGTTCCAGGCTCGGCGGGCAAACATCAAGTATCGCCCGGCGGATGGTTCGGCACTGCAATTTGTGAACACCTTGAACGGTTCTGGTCTGGGTTTGCCGCGCACCTTGATCGCCGTGATGGAGAATTACCAGCAAGCTGATGGCAGCATCGTCATCCCCGATGTATTGAAACCACTGATGGGCGGTATCGAGGTGATTCGTTGACAGGCTGGGTGTATTATCTGATTTTAGCCCTTTGCGCTGTCCTCAATCTGACAGGCTTGTTTGGGCTGGTATTGGTATTTTTTCCAGGTCTGACCGCTGCATGGATTGGGCAGCTGATCTGGGTTATCTTCGTTGGTTTCAATAAAGGTCATGAACCGTGGCAATTTACCCTGACGATTATTATTTTTGTGGTCAACACCATTTTGATGATCGGTGGTTCGCTGCTGGACAACATCCTTGGGGCTAAAAACACAAGGGCGAAGGGGGTTCCCTGGTGGGAGATCTTCCTGGTGATGGTCCTGATGGTCGTGGGCGGTATATTGTTAACCCCACTGGGTGGGTTGGCGATATCGCTGGGGACGTTGTATTTGTTTGAATATTATCGACTTGAAAAAGACCCGGGGAAAGCCTGGGAAAGCACCAAAGCCCTGGCGTTTGGTTATGGCCTCGCCGCGATCATCCGTTTTTTCATTTGTTTGGTTATGATTGTGCTTTGGGTGTCCATGGTAATTTTCTTGTAACCACGTATGGAACGCTCACTGGGCGTTCCATAGGTTAGGCGTGCGTTCCTTACGGGCGTGCCTGGCGGGCGAGGTAGAGCGCGATGGAGCCGGCGACGGCGGCGTTGAGTGAATCGATTTGCCCATATTGCGGTAAACACATGATTTCATCGCAATTTTTACGCACCAGGCTGCGCAGTCCCTCTCCTTCATTGCCAACAACAAGCGCGATCCCGCCTTTTAAGTTTAGCTGATCAGGGCTCTTTGCCTCGGGTGTGGCATCCAGCCCATACACCCAGATGTCAAGATCTTTTTTGAGCCGTTCAATAGCCTGCACCAGGTTGTACTGAGTGATCAGGAGGTGCTCAGTGGCACCTGCAGAGGCATGCACAACGCCCGGGGTAACCTGTGCGGCTTGCGAAGAGGGGATGATTACGCCGTGAATGCCCATTAACTCAGCTGTTCTCAAGAGTGAGCCAAGGTTTTGTGGGTCCTGGATCAGATCAAGCAGCAAGAAAAACCCAGGTTCGCCGCGCCCTTTGGAGTAAGCGAGCAGATCTGCCAGGGCGGCATAGGGGTAGCTGCTTGTTTCCAGAGCCAGCCCCTGGTGGTTGCGGTCGATCTGACCCAACTGCTGTTTGGTCGCTTCGCGGACAGGCAGCTTGTATTGTCGGGCAAAGTCAACGATTTGTTTGAGTCTGCCTTCGATACGGATATCCTGCTGAATCAGGAGATTGAAAAAATGGCGGCGTCTGACTCGCAGGGCTTCATAAACGGGATTCCGGTTGGTGATCCATTCCTTCATTAAGCGTCCCAGTTCCAGCTGGTTCCATCTTTGCTGTCTTCAAGGTTTACACCAAGCTTTTTCAGCTCGTCACGGATTTTGTCTGACATTGCCCAGTTCTTTTCAGCTCGCAGCTCGCGCCTTACCGAAATCAGCAGGTCGATGAAGGCGTCGGCATTGCTGCCGGAAAGTTTTTCTTCTTCAAGCTGTAAACCAAGTGTGCCGGTCAGTTCGTTGAAAGCCGATTGCACGATTTTCAGTTGGTCGTCTGTGGCACCATCGGCACGTGCCTGGTTGATCTGCTTGCCCAACTCGTATACTGTTGACATGGCTGAGGCGGTGTTGAAATCGTCATCCATAGCCTCGATGAAAGCGTTTCTGGCGGATTCTGCTGCAGATGCCAGGGCGCCTAATGCAGATTCGGGCAAGCCTTTGGCACCCGGCAAGGCGGGTTTTTTCGCACTGAGTAGACGTTTGTAACCCTGGGTTGTTTGTTCGATTACAGCCTCGCTATAAGTCAGCGGGCTGCGATAAGATCCGTTCAATACCCACAAGCGCATGATGTCGCCGGGATGTTCAGCCAAAAAATCATCTATCGTGACCATATTGCCCAGCGATTTTGACATTTTTTCGTCTTTGAGTCCGAACATGCCGTTGTGCATCCAATAGCGCGAAAACGGTTTGTGGGTCAAGGATTCGGTTTGGGCGATTTCATTTTCATGATGGGGAAAGATCAGGTCATTGCCGCCGCCGTGGATGTCTATCTGCTCCCCAAGATGAGCCATATTCATAGCCGAACACTCGATGTGCCAGCCTGGTCTGCCGGGACCCCAGGGGCTGTCCCAGGCTGGTTCGCCTGGTTTGGCAGATTTCCACAAGGCAAAATCCATCGGGTGAGCTTTTCGTTCGTCCACCTGGATGCGCGAGCCGGCGTTCATCGTCTGTAGATTTCTTCCGCTCAACTTTCCATAATCAGCATCGTTATCGACACTGAAATAGACATCACCATTCACCTGGTAAGCCGATTCGTTGGTTATCAGGTCCTGGATCATTTTGATAATTTGGGGCATGTCTTCCGTTGCGCGCGGGTGAACAGTGGCGGGTTTGATGTTGAGCCCTTCCAGGTTGCGCTTGTAGCCATCAATATAATGCTGGGCGAGGTTGTATGGGTCAACCTTCAGTTCGTTGGCTTTGTTGATAATATTGTCGTCCACATCGGTGAAGTTCATCACATAACGGACTTCATAACCTTTATATTCCAGGTATCGTCTGACAATATCAAACACCAAGGCAGACATCGCGTGTCCAAGGTGAGCATCGGCATAGACGGTCGGTCCGCAGACATACATGCGCACTTTTCCTGGCTCGATGGTTGTAAACTCTTCTTTCTTTCGGCTGAGAGTATTGTATATACGTAAGCTCATTGTTATCCTAATGTTCCTGGATCGGTTTGGCAAAAATCATCCGACCCGCTGAGGTTTGCAAAATTTTTGTAACGGTCACATCTATGGTTTGCTCGAGATATTTTTCACCGCTTTCGATTACAACCATGGTGCCATCATCCAGATAACCAACACCTTGCTGATATTCCTTTCCTTCCTGGATCACTTCAATGCGGAATTCTTCGCCTGGAAGCAGCACGACCTTGACAGCGTTGGCAAGGTCATTAATATTGAGAACCCTGACTCCCTGGAGCTCGGCGACGCGGTTGAGGTTATAGTCATTGGTGAGAATCGGGCATTCAAGCTGCCGCGCCAAAAGGATCAGTCGCTCGTCGACTTCGCGCACCCCTTCAACATCAATGTCGCTGATGATGACAGGTACTGTTCCATCCTCCTGCATTTCGGAAAGTGTCTCCAGCCCCCGGCGCCCACGCTGCCGGCGCAGGCTGTCGGCGGAATCAGAAACGAATTGCAGTTCATTGAGGACGAAGCGCGGAACTATCAGGCTGCCACCCAAAAAGCCTGTTTTGGCTATATCGGAAATCCGCCCATCGATGATGGCGCTGGTATCCACAAGGATACGCCGTTCGCCATCAACAGGAGCTTTGCCCGTCCTTCCGGAACGGGAGCTCATGCTGCGGAACACATTCATGAAATCTTCCTGGCGGGTGACAAAAAGGACAACTCCCAGGTAGCCAAGAAGAACCAATCCAACAGAGGGCATGATCGAACTTAGCGGCTGGGGCAGTAAGCTGAGCGGGTATGCCATGATAGCCGCGATAATTAAACCAGTTAGCAAACCGACAACACCGCTGATTAAAGACTGGGGACTCGACCGCTTAAATAACCTTGCCAATGCCTGCAGCGGTTTGATCGTGAGGTACGGCGTGATTAAAAAACCAATGATGGTGAATAGAGCTGTTGTTATTGCTATTACGGCGCCTTGTGAAAGGGATAAATAGGGAATAAAGCCATTAATGTACTCATAAATAGGCATTCCGGTAAAAACGCCGACAATGCCAAGCACGATAGCGCCGATTATGCGAGATATTAAAATCGCATTCATATAAGACCTCCTATTTTAATGTGCAGGTGAATGAATTAAATTGTTATTAAAATAATAGCATTAAAAATATCAAAGTCAACATAAAATTGTAAACTTTGATAAATCTCTTATGGTTCCATTGTAATCCAGTCATTCCGAAAGCGCGCCAAGTTCCTCAAGAGGAATCGAACACATGAAGGTTGTTTCATTAGGTGACATGTAATTTACGACCATGCCAAAGTAGAGCTGTTCTTCAATTGTGATCGGCAAAACCAACGCCGCTGTTTCAATTGCAGACTGGACAGTCCAAACTTCATCGGTTATTACATTGCTGACAAAAATGCGGACAGTAGGGGCTTCCGGTCCTCCCTGGGATTGCCAGGTGAGATAGGAACCGTTGAAAAACTGTATCATCGGTGACCCGCCGGGCAAATTGTGTATTGAATACTCTCCATCGACGAAGTTGTAAACTAAAATCGCTTTCGGAATGACGTTAGCGGGTTCAACCGACCAAATAGCCAGGTTATCGCTGAGGAGGGGGTTTGAACCCAGATATGCAAAATTCTGAACCAGATTATCCGGCTCGAATTTAATCAACAGCAGAATATGGTCGTATCCCTCGGTTTTCTGGGAGTTAACCCGTTCTGCCAGCAGGTATTTATCAGACACTGACAAGCGACCAACTCGCATCCCATCGGATGTGTTCGAGTAGATTTCCTCTGTTTGCCCGGTGCCCGGATCTATGCTCAAAATGAATGACCTGTTTACAGAAGCCTCGAAAAGGCTCACATAAACCGGTCCACCTTCAACATCAAAATGTACATATAATGCCGGCACCGCGGGGTAATCTTGGCTGCTTATTAATATTTTCGATTCACCAGTTTCAAAATTATAGGCGCTGAGGTTCCATGCCTGGGTGAGCATGTGATTTTGTGAGTCGAGATACACCAGGTAATCGCCATCCACCTGGAGCGGCGGCTGGATTACCCCACCTTCAAAACTGCTTTCGAGGATTAATTCCCGCTCAAGCGAAAGGGGATCGACCAGGTAGAGCTCGCCCAGATTTTCGCCACTGCTTAAGATCAGGCTGCCTTCACGTTCGGCAATGGTAAACAGTCTGCCTTCGGTCTGGAGCAGGCAGTATTGCTGCTGTAAATCCTCATTCCAATCCAGCGATTGGTAATTTCCGGGCAGCTTGGCTACTAAAGTTTTCAACACCGGCTGGATCGCTTCAAAGCATGCCGCTTCGCTTTCGACGCTGGTGATCATCTCGAATGACCAGGTTGTGTCAGCTGCCTCGAATTCCGCCTCTTCGGGTTGGTAATAAATGAAATAAGTGAACTGGGTGGAGGAGGTTATGTCGCCAGGCTGAGGGCGCTCGATCAAATACTCGAAGCTTTTTTCTTGCAGGTTCAGTTCAAACGGACCTTCTGATGGTCCGGCGCCTCTGCCGAGTAATGGTCGCAACAGGCAATTTTCTACCGTCCTGGAAACCAGTCCCTCCAGCTCACTGGCTTCTTCCCAAAGCATGGCATCATAAGTCAGCTCGAAGGGCATGTAATCAAAAAAAGGAGTGTTCTCGAAGACCCGGTAATCAACCGTTTCGGTTGGCGCAGTTTCGGGTTGTTTGGGTTCACTGGATTCGATGATCGGGGTTGGGCTTTGTGGAGTTTCGATGGGGATACAAGCTGAAAGGACCAGGCTGATCGGCAAAAGAACGATCAGTCCATGCAAAAACGCATTTTTCATTTTCATGATTGACTCCTTTGAATGACTGCTTATATTATAGACGCGATTAGAGGCGCAGAAGTTCCTGATTCTCCGCCACAATGTCGTCCGGCTGAGCCATGACGCCGAGTTGGGGCATGAACGAAGCGATATTTTTGTAGGGAACGCGGCTTGTCCCGTTCCGGCGAAGCCATCTTTTCGTAGGGCGAGACGCCTGTTCGCGGGATGGCATGGCAGCCGCGAAGAGGGACCAGGTAACAGGAAACAGGGAACAGGAACTGGGTTTTGTCATCCTGAGCCTCTTTTGCGAAGGATCTTGTCGATTGGATGGTAAGATCCTTGTGAATTACACTTACGAAGTGATTGTCCCGT
>DHRN01000007.1 GCA_002411175.1 Anaerolineaceae bacterium UBA5311
GCTCCCCCTTTAAATCTAAACACATGCATATTGAGAATTTCTGTGAGGTTTGTGATTTTCTTCGACCAAAATGTCATCCCCTGATTCACCGGCGAATCGGTAATTTATATATTTTCGCTTTTCTGTCTAAAGTCGGCATATACCGACAAAAAAGCCGGGCTAATCGGTAACCCGGCTTTATTACAGGAAAAAATACGCAGGTTAGAAGACGCGAATGGCGATCTCAGCAGGAGCAGCCAGCAGGCGTTCAAGTTCAGGGTTTAGCTTCACAAGAGTAAGTGAGAAGCCCATCATCTCGAGTGAGGTGCAGTAATCGCCAACATAGTTTCTCTTCACCTTGAGACCCCGTTTTTCACAGAGTTCATGGGCATGTCCATAGAGAATGTAGAGTTCGGAAATTGGTGTGCCGCCCATGCCATTGATCATCAGGGCAACTTCGTCACTTTCCTTGTAGGGCAGGTCTTCTGCGACGGCTTCGAAGAGCTCATCGACGATCTTGTTGGCAGGTTGGAGAGGGACTCGTTTGCGTCCAGGTTCGCCATGGATACCGATACCAAGTTCCATTTCGTCATCCGCGAGCGTGAAAATCGGCGTTCCCTTGGCAGGCGGGGTGCAGCCGGTGAGCGCCATACCCATTGTGCGGGTTACTTCCACAACCTGGTTGCCTATCGATACCAGCTCCTGCAGGTTTTTGCCTTCTTCGGAGGCAGCACCGCAGGCTTTCATCACGAAGAAATTGCCGGCAACGCCACGACGACCGACAGTATAGAGACTATCTTTAACCGCGACGTCATCATTGATAACAACTCTGCCGACCTCGATGCCGTCCATTTCAGCCAATTCCTGACCCATATCGAATGACATTGTGTCGCCGGTATAGTTGTTCAGCAGGTGCAGCACACCCATGGGACCGGCAACCAGTTTGGTGGTCTGATAGACAAAATCGGCAGGGGGAGCAGCAAACACATTTCCGGGGCAGGCAGCATCAAGCATACCCTTACCCACTGTCATCACGTGGGCAGGTTCGTGACCAGAACCAGAGCCTTGCATGATGGAGACTTTATTATCCATCGGGATGTCTTTGCGCATAATCAGGTTGTATTCCGGGATGTACTTCAAGGTATCCTGGTTGGCGAGAGCAATGCCTTTCAGCATTTCAGGCACAAAATCTTTTGGATCATTTACAAATCTTTTCATTATTTTCTCCTTTTTTGAATGAAAAATTTATGCTCTCCAGTCTTCGCTGAGAGCTTTTATCATGGTAGCCAGGCAAGCTGAGCCGGCATCAAGGGTGCCAATACTGCGTTCACCTGTGTAAGAAGCACGACCACGCTTCGCGAGCATTGGGCGAGTGGCTTCAGCCGCATCGGCAGATACCTGAACAGCAATATCCAGTATTTCCAGCTCGTCCTTGCCCTCGTTGATGGCGGCTTCAATCGCATCAGTAGTGGGAATCAAGGTGTCCAGATAAGTTTTATCGCCCAGGTCACAATTCCCTCGCTTTTTAATTCCTTCTATAATTGCTCGCAATACCGGGACAATGTCTTCTTTTTCCACAACTTCTTTTGTTCCAAGCGTCATTCCCGCCCGAAGGAAGGCGGTTCCCCAAATGGTTCCGGAGACTCCTCCAACGGAGCTCATGATAATTTTTGCAACTTCCTTAAGGAAAGCGCCCGGGGTGGAGTGGTCAATCTCGTCCCACTTTTCCAGGACTTTCTCAAAACCACGAGCAAGTGAATAGCCGAAATCCCCATCCCCAACAACAGCGTCGAGTTCAGTAAAATAGTGCTCATTTTCAAGAGCAGTGTCCGCAATGGACTTGACAACAAATTCAACGTCTTTGGTCATAGATTGTTTCCTCGGTTTGGTTTTGCTTGTGTATTCGTGCGAATGTTTGCGTCTGGCACCTCCTGTATTTATGCAGCCTTAATCGAACATGCGTTTGAGTTGATAGATATGTAAGACACCGTCATAATCAGGAATCTCTCCTTTAATCAGCTGTCCCTTTTCGCCATCTGGATCTCCCAGATTTGTCACGATGATGTCAGCATCGCTCAAATCTTCCCGTTCGGTATAAAAGTTACTCGTCGCGATCACACGGATTCCAGCCGCTTTTGCAGCCAAAATGCCGTTGCGGGAATCTTCAATCACCAGGCATTCCTCAGGTTTAAAACCAGTTTTCTCGAGCGCCATATGGTAGATAGCCGGATCTGGTTTCTTTTTGGACACGATATCACCGGCAAGGACATATTTGAAGGGGATGTCCTCCAGGACGTTGTAGGCAATCGCATGGGCTGCCCGCTCGTTGGATGTCGTAGTGACGGTCAGAATGAGACCTGCTTCCACGGCTTCTTTCATAAAACGGTGGATCCCCGGACGCAGCGGTAAACTGCCCGACTCGATCAGTTCAATAAAACGATCGGTCTTATAGGCGTGCATCTTTTTTATCAGATCATCGACTTCATCCTCAGGAATATCTTCTCCAAAACCATTTGTTTTGAGGTGGTGCCTCATGCGTTCTTTCCCCCCGCCAACCTGGAGCAGTTCGTGATAATATTCAACATCCCACTCTGTGTCGAACCCCATATGTTTGAAGGTATCGTTAAATGCAACCCGGTGACCATCCCGTTCGGTGTCAATGATGACCCCATCCTGGTCAAAGAATATCGCTTTGATAGTCATATAACCTCCTATGCTTTTCCGGTGCTGCCGAGTGTGTCGATCCAACGAGCGACCACTGTGCGAATGGCATCACGTACAGCAACATCGACTTTCCCCGGGTTGTATTCATCTCGTTTTTCTGAGATGTACTTGTAGGTTGAATCGATGAGTGTATACTTTAGCTCTGTCGAGACGTTGAATTTTGCTCCTCCTGCTTCCAATAAACGCCTGACGTATTCGTCTGATAACCCGGTGCCCCCATGGACGACAAGGGGTGTGTTGACCCGGTCTGCATTGAGCATCTGGTTGATGCGTGCCATCCTTTCAAAATCTACTTTTGGGTTTTTGGTCTTATAGACACCATGCGCGGTTCCAATGCCAGGAGCAAAGATATCCACGCCAGTGCGCTCTACAAACAAGACCGCCTCTTCAGGATTACACAGAGCAGCTTCGTCCTCAGAGACACGAATCTGATCTTCCACGCCGCTGACTGTGCCTAACTCACCTTCGACGGAAGCTTCACTGTTCGCATGGCAATAGTCGACCACTTCTTTGGTTTGTCGGATGTTTTCTTCAAAACCCTGTTTGGATGCGTCAATCATGATGTTGGTATAGCCGACATCAGCCAAATGTTTACAGTAGTCCACTTCCGTACAGTGGTCCAGATGCAAGCAAATTGGTATTGGAGCCTGGCTGGCGAGTGTGCGATACACAGCCACGAGCACTTCTGGTGTGAGGAATTTGGATGGTGTGACGGAAGCCTGGATGATTAAAGGAGCCTTTTTTTCAATCGCGGCTTCAATTACGCCTTGCATCTGGTTGATGCTTGTGATATTGAAAGCGCCAACCGCATAACCACCTTTGGCTGCTTCACGGGTAATTTCTAATGCATTGACAATAGACATTTACTAAATATTCTCCTTTCCCGATAATGATTTGACTGAAACTTGTCCCGGTTACCTCCTTTTTCCCGTAGGCATTCTGCTATTCAGCAGAGAGATTAAAAGTGACAGAATAGAGGTCACCCCGGTTGTAACAGTTCAGGAATTCCACAGGGATACCTTCTTCGGTATACAACGTCCGCTCCTTATAGAGCACGGGGGCACATTCATCAATTTCCAGTAGCTGGGCAACTTCAGGTTCCGCAGAACGGGCATCAATCCGCTGTACGCCGCGCCTTACTTTAAAACCACATGATTGATAATATGCCAGGAGGTCTTTTGAGAGCGTATCAACGTTACTTTCAGTAAAATTTGAGAATTTTTCGTGAGAAAAGTAGGCTTCGTGAATTGTGACCGGGTTTCCTTCGACAATTCGTAGTGTTTTTAAATGAATGACCTGCTCTCCTTCATCGAGCCCAAGCGCTTTTGCTACCTGGAACCTGGCTGGTATCACGTCCATTTCCAGGATTTTTTCATCGACCGAAAGTCCATTCAGGCGCGAGGTTTCAAAAAAATTCTGAAGATGGCTGTGATCTCTGGCGAAATGCTGCAGTGCAACAAAAGTGCCAATGCCGTGTTTGCGATAGAGCAGACCTTCGTCGACAAGGTCGGACATGCTTTGCCGTAAAGTCATACGGCTTACACCGTAGAACGTTGATAACTCTTCTTCGGAGGGCAGCTTCTCGCCCCTGCTAAATTCGCCCTGATCAATGCGCTCACGCAGCGACTCTCTGATGCGAACGTATTGGGGCAG